>JAIBBR010000020.1 GCA_019694575.1 Myxococcaceae bacterium | reverse complement strand
GCGGCAAACAGACTTGCTGCGGTGAGCTGCCGAACCTCGGCATCATCTGCGGGTTGAATGCCGGCTGCGTAAGCGCGAGATCAACAGTAATTACAACTGTTTCCATGGATCCGCATCCAGTGGGCAAGGCGAACCTTCTGAAGGGATTACGGTCGCCCATGGGCCCGAATGCAACGACTTACCGAGCGCCTGGCCCGCTCGTACGCCACGCCGGCCCTCGGATCTGCTTAACGCTTGCGCAGTGTCGCCTCGACCGCCGCTTGCGGCTCGCCGCCCGCCAGGACTTGTTCAAGACTTCCCGCGAAGCGTTCTGCCGTTGCCAAGTTCTGCAGACAAGTGCTCCCGAACGCTTCCGCCGCCACTGATTTTCCCCGACTGTCGAGTGACGTTCTAAACAGAACAACTCCATCGGTAGCTTCGAGCTGAAAGTTACCCAGCCACAGCTTGGTGTTGATCTGGTTGACCCATTCCAACACCGCGGCTTCTCGGTGCCGAGGCACGCTGCGCGCGACGATGGTCAGGAAGACGAAAAGGGTCTCCTTCTCAAACACTTGCGCCAACGCCTGCCATTGCCGCGTCGGGGTTGAGACAAAGAGACGAACGACGGCGCCTTTCTTGAGAACTTCGGCCGGCCAGCCCTGCGACTTGAACCATGCAGTCGCCTGAGCGAGCAGCGTGCTCACGGCGCCGCCCACTTCTCGATGACCTCGAGACGGGCGAACACTTCGTTTCTAACCTCGGCCAAAGGCACGCTCATCGCCCAGTTCAAATGGTCTGCGTGATGCGGGCTGTTGCGGTACTCGCCGAGGTTGAGGCCGAGCTCGTTCGCCCTCAGGCAGAAGTCGGCATAGTATGTTGCCAGCGCCGTCTTGCGATTCGAAGCGTTGGGCTGAAAAAAGACAGAGTCTACCTTCCGCCGAAGCTCGTTCGCCGCGGTGGTAAGGCCGACTTCATTTGCCCAATTTCTATGCGCTCCGACATTCTCTCCGAGGGACTGAAGCGCCTCGGACTCGTGGCCATAAAGGGTAGCAAAGCGCAGGGTTCGCGCTGCTTTGAGGTCGTTGGGATTTAGTGAACGCACCGCGGCGGCGGCTTGACTCAACGATGGGCGCAACGAGGCGTCGGTCGCACGAAACTGGTCGATGACAGTTTTCAGCCGACCCTCGGGAAGTTTCGCCACCACATTCGGGTCGGGTGACTGCCCGGTCAGCATTTTGAAGAGCAGCCCGGCGGTTGCGTAGAGGTCGACGCTCTGATCAATTTGTTCGTTCACCCTCTGCTCGGGGTCCGTATAAGGCGGGGAGCCAAGCTGACGCCCGCGCCCATGCGAGACGCGCCCGGTATCTTTTTCCACCCAATCGGCAGACCCGAAGTCGACCAACTTCATTTTCTGCCCGTCGATGAGCACATTTTGCGGTGCGATGTCGCGGTGAACCAAGTGTCGTTGATGCAACGACGAGAGGTCTCCTTCCAGAAAGTTCACGGTGAGATCGATCGCGCGCTGCTCCGAGATTCCACCCATCGCCTTGAGGGGCACCCCTTGCACCACCTCCATCACCAGCGCGCCGTCAGGTACCACGCTCGATTGGCTCGGCAGTATTTGCGCGACGAGGTGCGGTAACCGTCGGCTGTTGTCGAATTTCGCCAGAACCTCGGCTTCTTTGGCGAAAGTCTCGAAGGTGGCTCGACCCTTGTTGGGAACTTTGATCACCACCGGTTTCCCCCAAGGGCCGGAAGCCAGGTACGCGGTTGAAAAATAGCCTTGGCCCAGTTGCTTTTCGAGGCGGATGGATGCGTTGCTGAGGTCAGTGACGCGACTTGGCCTCGACGCTCGGTTTGGCCCCGTGACTGCGTGAACGATGCGGCTCATGAAGATCGTGTACCGGTGGTGGGTTCGAACAAGAGCGTCCCGAGACAGGTCGGGGCCGGTGCGATTGCGTCGAAGGAGGTGAGCGTTTTAAGCCTTCCAGCCACCCGCGGCGGCCACCTCAGCCATGCTGTGGAAGTAACGAAGCTCGGCGAGCTGACACCTTCGACGACGGAGTCGGTAGCCAGCGCTTTTCCACCCTTCTTCAGGCATGCAAGCTCGCTCTTGTTGAGCACGGAGCTCTTCACGAATTCGGTCAGTGCCGTTTCCGATTCGGCCGGCGTCAACTGGGTCCACCTGGAACGTGAATCATGCGTTGATGGCAACATGCCGCAGAATGCGCCACAAGTCGGCGCTTGTTTGGCATTCTCATGCTTCAGCAGTCGGGCCAGCGTCGCTACTTCGGAGCCGACCCCAGCACATCGTGCAAAATATCGGGGCGGTCAGCTTTGCAGTTTGTTTTTCTTGTTCTTCTCGAAGGCGTGCCGAACCCCAAACCTGAACTGCATGGGCTGGCGCGCGACGCGTTTCTCGAGGTGAACCGTTATTTCCCGCGAAAAGACCGGCCCTGCCCACGCCGCGCCGGGTGGGAAATTGACCGCAACGACCTGCGGCAGACATGCGAACCTGCCCCGCGAGAAGCGCTCATTGCACCAGCAAATTCATGGGCTGACCGGGCGAAAGGGTATCGCCGGAAAGGCAACCCACCCGCGTGTCGCTCCACACCAAGTCGTCTTCGTAGCGCAGCATGTGGTTCGAATGCTGCCGGTAAACTTCAATGGAGCCGATACGCGCATCGGCCAGCGTGAAGTGGCCATCGACCATTTTCAAATTCATCAATGACTGTACCGGCGTACCGTCGACCCACACCTCGAGCGCACCATCACTCTGGGCATAGTCGCTGTTCAACTTGAAATGGTATTCCACGCAGTACCAGCGCTTGTCGTCGATGAGCACCGCGCCATTCGAAAGGTTATTGCTGCAGCCACCGCCACCCTTGAACGTGGGCGTGCCTCCACTCGGGCAGACCGCCATTTCTTGCGTCGCGTAGATACTGAAGGCGCCGTGCGGCGTGGTGTAAGGCTGGCCTGTCACATACGAAGGACCGGCTCCCACCGGTTTGATGTAGTGGAGCTTGGTGCCCGAATTGAAATATTGCGACAAGGTGGCGTTCGATTCAGCCGTCGCGACATCGGTGGCGAAATAGTACCGCGCCCACAACTCGCTCCGAGGTGGGCTGAAGCTCCAAATGAGATTGGCATTGTGCGCGTCTTGTTGGGGAACCGGCTCGTTGTCTTGGTCTGAGCGGTATTCGTAACGCAGCACCTTGCCCGAGCGACCGAACGGGGCGTCAACGATGGTCATCGAGCAATAGTCGGTGCAATTCGCCGAAACATACCAACCGCGCGCTTCGAGCTCTTGGCCCAAGTCATTCAAGTCGCCGATGCCACTCTTGCCAGAAACATCGCCGGCATGGGTGAGTTCGAAATCTTCTGCCTTGATAGGGGCGGCTTGGGCAACAAGCACAGAGCAGAGCGCGGCGCTCAGAATGTGTCGGGGTTTATTCACTTAAGGCCACCCAGTGTAGCCAAGCCGACGGCCCGACGCGATGGGCCATTTCGAAATCGCCCCTTCGTCGCCATCTTATGACATTGGTGTTTTTTAAAGTCGTGAATTAAAAAACACCACAATGGGAAAATTCAAAAGAGAATTGAGTTCCAGGCTGCGCAAGGCGGCGCGTCAATTTTCGGCGGTTATTCTCACCGGGCCGAGACGGGCCGGCAAAACCCACTTGCTGCGCCACTGTTTTCCCAGAGCCTCCTACCACCTGTTGGAATCACCCGACGTCTTGGCCCGCGTTAAAGAAGACCCTCGGGGTTGGCTCGAGTCGCTCGCGCTACCGGCCATTGTTGACGAAGTTCAAAACGCCCCTGAGCTCTTCCCGTGGATACGAAGCTTCATCGACGCACAGCCTCGGGCCACCGGGCGCTGGTTATTGACTGGGTCGCACGACTATTCGCTGATGGCGAATGCCACCGAATCAATGGCAAGCCGCGCCGCGGTTTTTCAGCTTCTGCCGCTTTCTTTCCGCGAGCTCGGAAGATGGAACCTGCTGCGTGGAAGTTACCCCGAAGTCTGGCTTCGGCCATCGGCCGCCGCCACCTGGTTCGAGTCTTACCTGCAAACATATGTCGAGCGCGACGTACGCCAGGTGCACGCGGTGAAAGACTTGCTGACTTTTAGGCGCTTCGTCTCGCTCGTTGCCAGCCGCCATGGCCAGGTGCTCAACCGCTCAGACTTGGCTGCGCCCCTGGGTATTTCTGTGCCGACCGTCTCGCAGTGGCTATCGACTTTAGAAGTCACTGGGTTGATTGCGTTGATTCCCCCCTACTTTGAAAATTTCGGAAAAAGACTGACCAAGTCACCCAAGCTCTATTGGCTCGACTCAGGCCTGGTGTGTCACCTGCTCGGAATATCGACACCTGGGCAGCTCGAGCGCTCGCCTTTTCTAGGGCCAGTGTTCGAAGGCTTTGTGGCCGCCGAGTTGATTAAGAATCAAATCAACTTAGGGCGCCGCCGGGAGCTCTATTACTTTCGTGATGAGCGAGGCCTCGAGGTCGACTTCGTCGAGCCCGCGCCGGGAGGCAAACTGCGGCTTTTGGAAGTGAAGTGGGCAAAGACGGTGATGCCGGTTGATGCAAAGTCGATGAAAGAATTGCAGCGGGTGATGGGTGGGGAGCGAGCACAAGGCATCGTGGTTCATCGTTCTCCCAAGACCGGGCCAGGTACCGAAGTGGTTACCGCGGGCGTCAGCGCCCAAGGCCTGGAAACGTTTCTGAGAGCGAGCGGTCTTCGCGCGTGATTTTTGGGCAGCTGACGTCAGCGACGACCCCAACCCCCAAGCCTCTACCCCGGCGGCCACGACATCGGCCGGCCCGCCAGCAGGTGCAAATGCACGTGAAACACCGTCTGCCCCGCTTCACGGTTGCAGTTCATCACCGTGCGGTACCCGGTATCGGCAAAGCCCTTCTCACGGGCCACTTTCGCGGCGGCGAACATCAAATGACCAAGCATCTCGCGGTCTTCAACCGTGGCGTCATTCAGCGTCGCCACATGCTTGAAGGGCACGAAGAGCGCGTGCAGCGGCGCCTGAGGGTTGATGTCTAAAAAACCGAGGCAGTGCTCGTCTTTATGTACCACCGTGGCGGGAATTTTGCCTTCGATGATTTTGCAAAACAGGCAGTCAGGCATGGGCTGCACGTATCACGGCTGAACCCAAAAGCCAGGTGTCACCTAAGCTTTGCTAACCTTGCGCCACCCATGACTCCCGTATGGAAAGCCCGCGCCCTGGTCGCTGTCTCTCTGTTCGCCTTCAACTGTTCGCGCAACTTGGAACTGCCAGACCCGCCCGGGCCGCCCACCCCTGGCACCTTGCAAGGCCGCCTGGTCATCGCCCAGCCCGGCACCAGCACCCGCAGCCCCGCGGCGAAAGCGGTGGTGCAACTGCTCGCCAGCAGCGCGGGCACGCTGGCCGACGACAACGGCAATTTTCTCGTCGAGGGCATCACCAAAGAAGCAGGCACGGTGCTGTTGCGCTTCGATGGCGACGGCGACGGCCAATTCGAAAAACAAAAATCGCTCACCCTGCAGGCGCTGAAAGCCGGCCCAGGCCGCAACATCAACCTGGGCGAAGTGCTGCTCGGCGAAAACGCGCAGCTGCGCGGCAAAGCGTTGCGCGCCGATGTCACCACCGGCACCGGCCACGCGGGCTCGGTCGTCTTCGTGCCCGAAAGCCCTTTCGCCAGCATCACTGCCGACGACGGCAGCTTCTTGCTCGGTGAATTGCCCGAAGGCGAAGTGCGCATCGGCGTGTACCGCCAGGGCTATGAGACAGTCGGTCTCGACACCATCAACCTCTCTTCTGGCCAAGAGCTGACCTTGAAAACGCTCTCGCTGCAGGCCGCGCCGGCGAGCATGCCCACGCCAGGCTCTCTGAAAGGCAAGGTGGTGTTGCTGCAAGAGGGCGACGTCACCACCGTTGGCGTCAACCTGCGCGCGCTCTCGGGCCAAATCACACCCATCAACCTGGCGGCCGACGGCACGTTCTCATTCAATGGGCTCGCGGCGGGCCTCTACGAGCTGACCATTTCGAAAGACTCCTTTCGCACCGCGCGCATCAACAACCTGCTCGTCAACGCGAACGAGACCACCGACGTGGGCGACATCGCGCTGGCCACTGGCAACGACTTGCCGACCTCACCCACCGACGGAGGCACGCTCAGCGACGGCGGCACCCTCATCGCCGGGAGCGCTCCCGTGGCGCTGGCGCCCCTGCACAGCGTGGGCGCGGTGGGCAAAACCGTGCGCCTCGACGGCTCGCGCTCAACCAACCCCACCGGAGGCTCACTGGTCTACCAGTGGACACAAGTGCCGGCGCTGGGCGAGCCCACCGTTGCGCTCTCGGCCAACCATTCGCTGCTCGCGAGCACCCCGACTTTCACCGCTCCTTCGACGCCCGTGCAATTGCACTTCAGCTTGGTGGTGACGAACGAGCAGGGGCTCGACAGCGCTCCCGTCAATTTGGTGGTTGAAATTGTCGACCCACCCGTGGCCCTGGTGCACCCCGCGCAGGTGGTGATGCTGCCTGACGCCGGCGTGGTGCTCGACGGCACCATGAGTGACGACACCACCGGCTCTCAACTCACGTATCAATGGAGCGTCACGGCCGGGCCTCTTACTTTAGAGGCACTGCCCAACAGCAACTTGCAAGCGGCTCAGGTGATGCTGCGCTCGTCTCCCAATGAAGGCGGGGGTGAAGTCACGCTGCGCGTTTCAAACGGGTTACTCAGCTCAGAACCTTTTCACGTACCGGTGTTGGTACAGCAAAACCCCCTCGGTGGTTTGTTGAAAGTCGCCGTCAACCCGGTGCTGTTTTCCAGCCCTGGCGCCACGGTGACGTTGAGCGCAACCGTCAGCGGCGCAGACCCACAGAGCGGTCTTCAGCTCACCTACCAGTGGACCCAAACCAGCGGTACACCTTTGCCCCTCATTGGCGACCAGACTGACTCAGCCGCGTTTGTCGCGCCCGCCACCGAGCAACAACTGACGTTCACCGTCGACGTGCTGCAAGGCGATTCTCATGCTTCGGCGCAAGTCACGGTCTTCGTGGTCGACAACCAGCCACCCGTGCTCTTGGCGAGCGAGCCGATTGACGCGTCAGCTTCGGTCGCTTCACCCTTCAGCGTGTGGGCAGCGTTCGACGAAGCCCTCGAGCCCGCCAGCGTCACCACGGCGTCAGCGCAAATTCGTGACAACCAGGTGGCGGTGCCGGCCGACGTCGAATGGCAGGCAGCCACCAAGCGGCTCACCGTGGTGCCCCACGCGCCGCTCACCGTGGGCCACACCTACGAGCTGCTCATCAACGGGGTCACCGACGCTTCGGCACAAAAAAACCCTTTCCCCCGTAAGTCGATTTTATTCAACGTGCGGGCGCCGCTGTATGACAGCTGGGTGTCGCCCGGCACCTATGCTGTCGAGCCCCGGCCCGCGGTGGCGGTGACTTTCGCCCGAACGTGGGTGTTGGGGCGCAAACCCGGTGGCTTCTGCGCAGATTTCGCCATGCAAGACCCCGCGCTCTTTTACGTCGACAGCGTCAACACCCGAGGGTCTTTGGCGGAGTATTTTACCGCCCCGAATTCAGCGTCATGTCTGTCTTTCCCGGTGACGCAGCGCCGCGCGGTGGCCGTGGGCAATGACGTGTACGGGTTTTTAGGCTTGGGGCCTCCGTCATTTCTGTATCTCGATACCGTGGCCTCCGTGGACACGTACGACGGCACCAGCGCGTTAGGCGCATTGGTCACCGACGGCTCGGCGCTGGCGAGCGCGCTCATACCCTCGGCGGCCAACCCCGAGCTGACCTGGCGCACCGCGGTGAACAACACCTTCATCAACGGCCCCAGCTCGACGGTCGACAACACGGTGCAGTACTTGGCCACCAACGAAGGGGCGTCAGGCGCCATGGCGGGCGCGCGCCGGCTCGTTACGGGCATCGCGCTCACCAACGGCTCCTTGCGCATTTTCGAAAGCGTCAACAACGGGCCCTGGGCTTCACTCACCCAAGCGCAACCGACTGTCGGCGTGGCGGCGATGCGCTCGGCGTACGCAGGGGCCACGGCAGTGGTGTGCATGACACACGACGTCAGCGGCAACCGCACCTTGAGCTGCCTGACACGCACCGCCACCGACTGGTCAAGCTACCCCGACGTGGCGCAAAGCGTGCCGTCAGACGGCTTCGACGTGGTGTCGCGCGGCAGCACGGTGTGGGTGGCCTATTCAGTCGCAGGCCAAGTGCGCGTCAAAATGATTGACTTGGCTGCTGCGGCGCCAGGCTTTTCTATCGTCAGCGGGCCAAGTGGCGGCTCGTCGTGGAACAACAGCCCGTCGTGCACGGCAACGCGCCCCGAAATGTCAGCCCGGGCAGACGGCTTGTGGGTGACGTGGCAAGAGCTGTGCAGCGCCAACAACTGGGAAGTGCGGCTGTCGAAAATGTACTAACCCATGTTTTTTCTGCTGCCGGTCGGAGTCGAAGGGGCGCACGTACGCCTGCCTTTGGTGTCGCTCGGCATTTTGCTGCTGTGCCTTTTCGGTTTCACCACCACTTACCTGCTGCCGGAAAGGCCAATGGGCATTTCCAACCGGGAGCTGGAAGAGGTGTACACCTATTGGCAACAGCACCCGTACCTCGAGATGCCGCAGAGTTTTCTCGAGCACTTCATTCGCCAGTCAGGCCGCGAGAAAATCGAAGCGCTCAGGCGCGAAGCAGAAAAAAACCCTCTGCCCGAAGAGCGTGAAGAAGAGCAGCGCGCCTTCACCGCCAAGCTCGAGCAGTTGGTGCAGCAGGCCGACCACGGCCCCATGCGCCGCTATGGTTTGGTGGGCGCCCGGGGTTTTGCGCAGGTCGGTTGGTTCACCCACATGTTTCTGCACTTTGGGTGGCTGCACCTCATCGGCAACATGCTGTTCTTCTATATCGTGGCGCCGCTGCTCGAAGACGCCTGGGGCCGCGCGCGTTTCGCTGCCTTCTTCGTCGTCGGGGGCCTGGTCGCCGCCTTCGCCCACTTCATGATGGTGCGCGGCAGCTATGAAGTGATGGCCGGCGCTTCGGGCGCGGTGGCCGCTTGCATGGGCGCCTTCACGGTGCGTTTCGCGCGGCGCAAAATTTCGTTGATGTACATCATCTTTCTCTTCATTCGTTTTTTCACCGGCACATGGAAAATACCCGCGTGGATCTGCGGCGGCGTGTGGTTCTTCTTCGAAGTGATGAGCCTTTTGAACGGCAACACCGAAGGCGTGGCGGTGATGGCGCACGTCGGTGGTTTCGCGTTCGGCGCGGTGCTCGCTTTGGGCATGCAAGCCGCCGGCATGGACAAGACGCTGGTTTCTATCAGCGAAGCACATTCTGAGCTCAGCACCCGTGACGACGCGCTTGGCGAAGCGCAGGCGGCGCTGCTCAACGGCAACTTCGAAGTGGCGAAAGCGAAATTCGTCGCGATTCTCAAAACCAACCCCCACCACGTGCGGGCCGAGGCCGGGTTGATTCGGCTCGGGCTGCAAAGCCCACACCGGGCCAACGCGCTCAACCAACTCGAGCGACTGCTGGTACGGCTGCTCAAGGCGAACGAAACGTATTACTTGCCCGAAGCCTTTCTTTTCTGTTGGCCGGCGATGAAACCGAGCGACTTGAAGCCGGCGCTCGCTTTTCAAGTCGCGCGCGCCTTCGAGACGGCCAACCTGCGCGACGTGGCCGAAGCGCTCTATGTGCGCGCGGGCGACGAGCCGGGTTTGGTGGGAGCCAAAGCACTGCTGCGCGCCTTGGAATTGCGCATTGACTCGCAAGACAACCTGGCTTTGGGCCGCCCGTACGTCACCCGGCTTGAAGCGCGGCCAGACCTTTTGCACGAGCACCGGGCCAAGCTCACCGCGCTCGCGGCACGCGTTCCCACCGAGGCCGAAGCGCCAGCCGTCGTCAGTGGGCTCGAGCTCAACACGGTCGCTGCACGCCCGGTGCGGCCTCAACCCAAAATCATGCGCGTCGTCATTACCGCAATGAGCGACGACGGTTTGGCAGTGAAATCAGCGTCGGGCCAAACACAGTCGCTGCCGTGGAAAAAAATCTTGGGAATCGCGGCGGGGCAAGTCGACAACAATTACCTGGTAGACCTGGTTATTCACTGGGGAGACGCGCAGAACCCCGCGGCCATCGTGCGGCTCGAAGGCAACGACAGCGGGCTTGCATCGCTGTTTCCCGCGCTGCAAGGGCGGCGGCTCTTTTCGCAATTCGCCAGTGAAGCGCAAATTCGTTCAGGAGCGACGGGGCTGCCTGACACGCAAGCGCTGCACACGGGCGACTTGCCGGTGCACCCAAACCTCGACGCGTGGATGCAAAGTATCTACGGCGCCGCGTAAGGGCCCGCCGCAAAATAAACGGTCCGAGATCTGCGCCGAGGCGCCCGGATGGCGAGGCGCGCGACCTAAGACTTACCAGTGGTAAGTCGCAGGGAGCGCAACGCGGACAGCCGGGATGGATCGGCGCTGATATGGAGCGTTTATTTTGTGGCGGGCCCTAACGGTGAGTGACCGCAGAACACGCCTTATGCCCTCACGGCAACCGCCAAGAATACGCGGCATCTCGCTGGCATTGGGCCCACGGCAACTTCACCAATTCAAGCGCGCCTTCCCTCGCCACCACCTGCCCGCCCGAGCCCGCGCGCGTCACCACGTAGTTGAAATACCGGCTTTCCAAAGGGGGTTGCCCCAAGTGATACAGCGGCACATTGCGGTGCAAATAGGTGTACCCGCCGGTCCACGCCAGGTGCGCGGCGTCGACCCGCAACCCACACAAGTCTGGCTGTGCATTCGCCGCCAGCATCAACCGGTTTACCGCGCCAAAGTCGTTCCACGCGCTGTCTGTGCGACGCTCTAAATAAATACCCAATTGCCCCATGGTGAGCTGCGGTGTGGACACCAGCGAGATGAGCACCGTCACCGCCACCCCAGGCGCAAAAAGCCAGGTCGACAGCTTCGACTCCAACGCCGCGCCTCCTACCGCCATGCAGGCAAACAGCAGCGGCAACACCGGCACCATGAAGCGCAGCTCTTTGTGCGGCACCCACGAATGCAACGCGAAGAAAACAAAGGCCAAAGCGAGCAACGCCCCGGCGCGGCGATACGACAAAGCCGCCCCGACGAACATCGGCACCGCCACCGCCGGCATCGCGGTGAACAACCGGCCCAGATAGAAATACCAAGGCGAGGTACCCCACCCCGCCGCTTTGCCTTCAATCAGGTTGAACCGCAGGTACTTCACCGCCGACTCGAACCAGCCTCCGAACGCGGCACCCGGCACGTCGTGCCACGTCAACCGGTCGAGCAAACCGAAAATGAACGCCCACACCAACAGCACGCCCCCCACCTGCGCCATCACCCGCCACTGCCGCCGCAGCGCGAAGAGCAGCAAAATGCCCGCGCAGAAAAGCCCCATTTGCAGGCGAAAGAGCACCGCCAGACCGAGCAGCGAGGCACCTGCGAGCAAGCCCCGGCGCGACGGAGGGCTCTTGAGCAACAGCGCCAACCCCCACACTGCCGGCAGCGCCGCCGCGCTCTCGCTCATCGCCCGCGCACCGAAATAGAGCGGCACCGCGGTCAGCGCAAAACCCGCCGCGCCGAGCAACGCCCAATGCCGCGGGGCGCCCACGTTGCGCGCCAGTTTATAAACGCCCCACGCCGTACCCGCGCCCATCAGCGCGAACACCGCTTTCACTCCGTGAATGTACTGGGCGGGCGCATCGAGCCCTAAGGTAGCGAACACCTTGAGCCACAGCGCCACCCACCCCGGCAGCGCCCAATTGCGCGCGCCGTCGACGAATTCCCACGCCACCATGCCGTAGCCGAAGACCAGCCGGTGCGCCGGCTCGAACGACTGGTAAATTTCGTCGGGCCAGTAAATGCCTTCATCGGTAAAGGCCACCCAGAGCCTCAACCAGGCCCCTAACCCCACGATGCCGATGAGCGCAAAGCGCGCCCTTTGCGCTGACCCCATGAGGCGAGGACATATCCTTTCTTGTGTTGGGAATGGCGAGGTAGAAGAACCCTGGGCGCCATGACCACCAGCATCAAAATTTCCCGACTGCTCGAAGAGAATACCTACGACTTGAAGCTCGAGCTGGTGGCTGGCCAAGAGGGGCTCGACCGGCTCATCTCGAGCTCGAAGATTCAGAAGCCAGGCCTCGCGCTCACCGGCTTCACCGAGCATCTGCACGTCGAGCGGGTGCAAGTCTTTGGCAACACCGAAATCAGCTACCTGCGCACGCTGTCGCACCCTGACCAACGGGCGGTGCTCTCGAAGCTCTTTGATTCGCCGCTGGCCTGCGTGGTGGTGACCAAAGACTTAGACGTGCCCTCGGCGCTCATCGACGGGTGCGAAACCGCCAAGCTGGCGTTGATGAAAACGCCGCTCGCGTCTTCGGCCTTCATTTCGCAGCTGCAAGCTTTTCTTGAAGAAGCGCTCACCGCCACCGGCAGTTTGCACGGCGTGTTGGTCGACGTTTTCGGCGTGGGTGTGTTGCTCACCGGCAAGAGCGGCATCGGCAAGAGCGAAGTGGCGCTCGACTTGGTGATGCGCGGGCACCGTTTGGTGGCCGACGACATCGTGCACGTCACCCGGCGCAAAGAAGGCGACGTCTATGGCCACGCCAGCGAGTTGCTCGAGCACCATATGGAAATTCGGGGCCTCGGCATCATCAACATCAAAGACCTCTTCGGCGTCGCCGCCGTGCGCGAACGCAAGAAAATCGAGCTGCTCATCGAGCTCACCGAATGGGACCCCGCGCATGAATATGACCGGCTGGGCGTGGAGCGCGACTTCTTCAACCTGGTGGGCGTCGACTTGCCGCACGCGGTGGTGCCCGTGCGCCCTGGCCGCAACATGACGACCATCGTCGAAGTCGCCGCGCGCAACCATTTGCTCAAGTTGCAAGGCCACCATTCGGCCGAAGAATTCGCGCAGCGCATCAAAGACGCCATTTCGCGAGGCGCGGGAACGCCACCTGCCCGCAGCACCGATTCAAACCGTGACGAAGAAGTCGAGTAAGCTAGCGCTGCCGTCAACACGCATGACCAACCCCAATAAGCACATCGTCGTCATCACCGGCATGTCCGGCTCGGGCAAGTCAACCGCGGTACGGGCGCTCGAAGACATCGGTTTCTTTTGCATCGACAATTTGCCAGCCCCACTGCTGCTCAAAGTCACCGAGCTGTCAGGCCTGGGCGGCGACACCCAGAAGTTGGCCTTCGTCATCGACGTGCGCGAGGGCAAGTACTTAGAAGACGCACCCAAGGCGCTCGAAGAAGCGCGCCGCTCTGGGCACAAAGTCGATGTGTTGTTTCTCGACTCTAACGACGAGGCGCTGATTCGCCGGTACAGCGAGACGCGGCGGCGACACCCACTCTCAGGCAACGCCGGAGTGGCCGAGGGCATCGCCAAAGAGCGCACCGCCTTGCGCGAATTGCGCGAGCAGTCGCAGCACGTGCTCGACACGTCGACGATGACAGTGCACGAATTGAAGCGCCTGGTGCACGCGCGCTTTTCTGACGGACAAAACGCCAGCCACCTGGCGGTGACTTTGATGTCATTTGGTTTTCGCTACGGAGTGCCTTCGCAAGCCGACTTGGTTTTCGACGTGCGGTTTTTGCCCAACCCGTTCTTCGTGCCCGACTTGAAGCCACTCACCGGCAAAGACGGCAAGGTCGCCTCTTACGTGTTGGACCGGCCCGAAACCTGGGAGTTTTTGGACCACGTGTACGACTTGCTGCACTTTTTGCTGCCCCGGTACCAAAAGGAAGGCAAGGCTTACCTGACGGTGGCCATTGGCTGCACCGGAGGCAAGCACCGCTCGGTGGCAGTGGCCCAGGCGCTGCAAAAACGGCTGGCCGACAACGGCGTTTCTGCTCAGCTGTGGGACCGAGACATTCAGAAAGAGTAAGTACTTAGGGCCTGAACGTTGCGCGCCGCAAGAGACGGCGCTAGTGACTTAAAACCCATGATTGGAATCGTCGTCGCCACTCACGGCCGCCTGGCGCAAGCGCTGGTGTCGACCGCCGAAGAAATCGTGGGCCCCCTGCCCCAGGTGACGACGTGTGCCGTGCAGCCGGGGTCGTCGCCCAGCGAAATTCGGGGGCTCATTGCGCACGCCGTAGACGATGTCGAATCTCCCGAAGGGGTGCTGGTGCTGGCCGACTTGCTGGGAGGAACACCCTGCAACGAGTCGTTGTCACTCTGCAAAGACCACCACGTCGAGGTGCTCACGGGAGTCAATCTGCCGATGCTGCTCAAAGCCAACTCGATGCGTGACTCGGCCACATCGCTGACGCAGTTGGCGCTCGAGCTCGCCGCTTACGCTCAAAAGAACATCACCTGCGCGTCGACGCTCTTTCGCTCTGCCGCAGAAGGCACTGGGTCGCGTTAACCCAAAGATGATTACCCTCACTCGCATCGACAACCGTTTGATTCACGGCCAAGTCATCGAAGGCTGGGTGCCGTACCTGAAAATTTCGCGCGTGGTGGTGGCCGACGACGAAGCCGCCGACAACACCCTTCTGCGCGCGGCGATGCGCATGGCAGTGCCGGGCGAAATCGACTTGCGTATGGAAAAGGTGGCCCTCGTTGACTACGCCGCTTTGGCGAGCGACGCGGCGCGCACCTTGCTGCTCTTTCGCGACGTGACGACGGCCATGCGGGCGCGCACGTCTGGCTGGCCGACCGGCCCGCTCAATTTGGGCAACCTGCATGCGGGCTTGGGGCGGGTGCCGGTGACCCGTTCGGTTTTTTTAGACGATGCCGACCGTGCGGCCTTAAAGAACCTCGCGGCGCAGGGAGCGCAGATTCAGAGCCAGGCGACCCCCGGCGAAGCGGCGGTGACATTCGCGTAGCTGCGCAGTGGGTCACGCTGTCTTCACCAGCCCTCGGGCACGGTCAAGCAAATCTCCCAAGCCAAGTTTGGCAGCCCACGTACGCACGTACGCTTCGTCCAATCGGCCTTGCTGCGAGCGCAACACTTCAACCACGTCCCATAGTTGCTGAGTGCTGCTTTCGCCTCCGGCCCGAAACCACCACAACTTGCGAAGAACAGAGTCTTCAGCGGACTTCAAAAAAATGCGCTCTCCCGGCGACACCTCGAAAGACTGACGACGGGCGAATTCTTCAGCGTCATATTCACCCTCTTTGACGAGAAATAGATCGACACGGGTGACAGTGGGCAGATGAAAGATGTTCCAACTGCCACGCCGTTTGATGGCGTCGAGCAAAGCAACTTCATCGACGTCGAAGTCGGGCCCCAATGCACCTTTTAGCGATTCAACATCGTCTGCACGTAGCCGCACCACGAAGTCCAAGTCATTGGTGAGCCGTGGTTGCCCTTGAAACGAGCTCGCCATCGAGCCACCCAAGAAATAGCCCACCCCAATCGCTTCGAACGCACGGGCCACGGCAATCGCCACCTGAAGCGGAGTCACGCCAATGGTCTCGGCCCGTGGAGTCGTTGCGCAGTCGCCTCGTCGTAAATCACCGCGGTCAAAAGCCACCGCACCAGCGCTTCACTGGCCAGGGGGTTGCGTGCGCGTACGCCCGCTTCGGCCAGCTGACGTCCTGTTGCCCACAACCCCGCCACCAAGGCGGCGCGCTGCGGCTCATTGAGCTTTCGCCACAAGGCATCGTGCCGGGCTTGCTGTTCAGGCGTGACATCGAGGGGCAGCATCACGGCCAATGGTACCTGCACTCGCCCGAAATCTCACCACCGCACCAGCAACTTCCTCGCTTTTGCTTCTTAAGAGGGGTGAAGTTGCCCCCCTCTTGGGACAGTGGAACTTCGTCGCCATCGCGGCCTTATGGGGAGGCTTGCTCGCACTCGAGCGCAGCGCCGTTTTGCAAGCAATGTTCTCGCGCCCGCTCGTCGCCGCGGTCGGCACCGGGCTGCTCTTGCAAGACGTGCCTTCGGGCCTGGCGGTGGGCTTCTTCTTCGAGCTCTTTTACTTGGGCGGCGCGTCACTTGGCGGCCGGCACCCTGACCACGAAATGTTGCCCGCGGTGATGGCCACCGCTTCATCAGCCACGCTCGCTGCGGCCAGTGGTGCTCCGGGCACGCCCACCATTTGGGCAGCCTGCATTTTACTCTTCGCCCCCTTCGGCCGCATCGGCCGCGTCCTCGAGGAGCAGCTCGACGACCGGGCCACCCGCCTCTCAGGCAAAGCCGAAGCGTCAGCCGCGGCGGGCAACTTGCGCCGCGCGGCCCGACAAAATTTATGGGGCATGTGGCCGCACTTCTTCGGCTCGGCGCTGCTGTGCGGCGCCGCGGCATATGTCGGGCACGCGCTGGCGCCCTTTGAAAACCAACTGCCCTTGAAAGTGGTGAAGGCCCTGGCGTGGACCTACCCCCCCCTGTGCTCTGTCGCCGCCGCGGTGGCGGTGCGCGGCAGCAACGCCCGCTTCGCATTTCGCTACGCCGCCCTGGGCGCCTTGGTGGCGCTCGGCATTGGCTCCCACGTGCTTTTCATGCGCGGAGCCCCTTCATGACGCCGCGCGCTTTGAGCAGCTGGGTGCGCCTGCGCATTTTCATGCGCTCGCTCTTCATTCAGGCCAGCTTCAACCCCGAAGGCATGCAGAACTTGGGGCTGCTGTACGCGCTCTACCCCGCGCTGCAGGTGCTCTACCCCAAGCCCGAAGAGCAAGCGGCGGCGGTGAAACGCCACCTCGCCACCTTCAACACCCACCCTTACGTGGCGGCGGCCATCGTGGGCGGCATTCTTTTTCATGAAGAACAAGTCGCGCTGGGCAAGGAGGCTCCCGAGACGGTGGTTTCTTTCAAGTCTTCGCTGATGGGCCCGCTCGCGGCTCTGGGCGACGGCTTTTTTTGGCTTTCACTCAAACCGGCCGTGGGTGCGCTCAGCGTGGTGACGGTGCCCTGGCTGGGCGCCTGGTCAGCGGCGCTCTTCATCGGGCTTTACAACCTGGTACATCTTTCAACACGGGCGTGGCTCTTCGTTCAGGGTTACCGCTACGGCGACGGCGTGGTTGAAAAACTGTCGAAAATCAATGTGGCTGCGTGGGGTCAACGGTTGCGCGCTTTGGCCGCGGGCTGCGCGGGCGGGTTGGCCGCTTGGGCAGCCATTCGTTTCGGCTCGGTAGAAAGTGACTGGGCGGCTCCGGTGTTGGTCGGCGCTTGCCTCGCCACCGGTGGAGCGGCCTATACATTGGTGACCCGCGCCATCAACCCCTATCTCGTGCTCTACTGTGCGGCGCTTTTGGCGGGCAGCGCCGGCGCATGGCTTTAAAAAGAGGGTATTGAACGAAGTGACGACGACGGCCGAAAAAGATTTTCAGGTGTTGAATACCTTGGGCCTGCACGCACGCGCCGCGGCGCAGTTGGTGAAGGTCGCCAACCGTTATAAATGCGACGTGTCGCTGGAATGTGAAGGTCAAACCGTCAACGGCAAATCGATTATGGGCGTTTTAATGTTGGCCGCGGCGCAAGGCATGCAGGTGAGCGTGAGCTGCTCGGGCGAAGGCGCGGCGCAGTGCCTCGACGAAATCGGCGCGCTCTTCAACGGCTTGTTTGGAGAGCCCAATTAGCGCTCCCCTTTCATTTCACGGCATTGGCGCCAGCCCGGGCGTGGCCATCGGCCATGCCTTCGTGTTGGACCAAAAGAAGCTGCGCACACCGAAAGTAAAGCTCACTCCGCAAGAAACCGCCGCCGAGATTCTGCGTTTCAAGACCGCCATCGCGCTCGCCGACCGGCAGCTGTCAGACTTGAAAGAAAAGCTTTTGCCCGAGGGTCAGCAAGGCCAAGACCACGCGCTGATTTTAGAAGCGCACCGGTTGATGCTGCACGACCCGATGTTCGACTACGAAGTGCAGCGGCTGATTCGCGAAGAAGCCATTAACGCCGAATGGGCCGCGCGCCGGGTGTCGCGCCGCATCAAGCACCAGTTCGACAATTTAGATGACGAGTATTTTCGCGAGCGCCGCGCCGACGTCGACTTCGTGGCCGACCGGGTGGTGCGCAATTTAATGGGCCAGGCCGTCGACGAAGAGGTGGCGGTACCCGTCGACGCCATCGTGGTGGCCCACGACATTTCTCCCGCTGAAGCCGCGATGATGGTGAAGACCGGCCGGGTGGCGGGCTTCGTCACCGACTTGGGCGGCGTCACCAGCCACACCGCCATCGTGGCCCGGGCGAGAGAAACGCCCGCCGTCGTCGGTTTGGGTCGCGCCTCTGAAGCCATTCGCTCGGGCGACATGATTGCCGTCGACGGCAACAGCGGCATGGTGCTGGTGAACCCCACCAGCGCGCAGCTGTCGCTCTTTCAAGAGTCGATTCGGCGCCACCAGGCTTTCGAAGCCTCGGCGCTCAAAACGGCTGACCTGCAAGCAGTCACCACCGACGGTTACCGGCTGCGGCTCAACGGCAATATGGAATTTCCCGAAGAAATTCCGTCGCTCCTCGCCCACGGCGCTGAAGGCATTGGCCTTTACCGCACCGAATTTTTGTTTCTGAACCAGGTGGCTCCGCCGAGCGAAGAAGACCATTACCGCTGCTACAAACAGGTGCTCGAGTCGATGGGCGGCCGCACCGTCACCATTCGCACGCTCGACTTGGGCGGCGACAAAGTGCCGGGCAAAAAACACGAGCGCGAAACCAACCCCGCCATGGGCTTGCGCGCCATTCGCTACTGCTTGCAGCACCAAGAGCTGTTCAAAGTGCAGTTGCGGGCGCTGCTCCGGGCGTCGGTGCACGGGCCTTTGCGCATCATGTTTCCCCTGATTTCGGGCCTGGCTGAATTGCGCGAAGCCCGCAGCCAGCTCGAAGCGTGCCGCTCTGAATTGGGCCGCGCCGGCATGCCCGTGGGCCGCCGCACGCCGGTGGGCATCATGGTCGAAACACCGTCGGCCGCGCTCATCGCCGACCGCTTGGCGCAAGAAGCTGACTTTTTTTCTATCGGCACCAATGACTTGATTCAGTATTCGCTGGCCATCGACCGTCAAAACCGCGACGTGGCGTACCTGTACCGCCCGCTGCACTTGGCGGTGCTGCGCTCGCTGCAGAACATCGTGCAGGCCGCGAAGGCGGCGCAAATTCCCGTGGCGATGTGCGGTGAAATGGCGGGCGACCCCAACGTCACGCTGGTGCTGCTCGCATTGGGGCTCGACGAGTTGTCGATGACCGCGGGCCAGCTCGCTTCGGTGAAGCGCATTGTGCGGGCCGTCTCGCGCGCCGACGCGCAGGCCTTGCTCGAAAAAGCGATGGCGTTTTCAACCGCCGAAGAAGTGGAGCGCTTCGTACGCGCCGAAATGGAGCGCCGCTTTGCCACCCTCGAGGAGACGTGAGCCCTGCAGTGCACGCGCCGAGCGTGGTGAAGCTGCCCGACGCTTGGTTCATCGCCTGTACAAGTGAAGCGCTGAAGCCCAAGCAGGTATTGCCCTTCACGCTCCAGGGCGTACCTCTGGTGGCTTTTCGCGACAGCGATGGGCGCGCCCACGCATTGTTAGACCGCTGCCCACATCGCAACGCGCCGCTCTCGCTGGGTGCGGTGGTGAATGGCCAGTTGCAGTGCCGCTACCATGGTTGGTGTTTCGACGGCGCGGGTGAATGCCAAGCGGTACCGGGGCTGGTACAAGGCGCCTCTATTTCGCTGCCTTCGCGCCGAGCAGAGGCCTTCGCCACCTGCGAGCAAGAAGGTTACGTGTGGGTCTGCTCAACCGCGGGTTCCCAACCCACCCACCGGCCCAGGGCTTTTCCCCACTACCGAGAACCGGGCTACACCTCGCTGCGGCGCACGTACCTGGTGAAGGCGTCGTTGCTCATGGCGCTCGAAAACACGCTCGACGTGCCCCACACCGCGTTTCTGCACGGTGGGTTATTTCGCACCGCGAAGAAAAAGAACGCGGTGGAAGTGGTGGTGCGACGTTTTCAAGACCGGGCCGAAGCTGAATTCATCGGCGAGCCGCGGCCTGAAGGTTTGGTGGGCAAGCTGCTCTCGCCTTCGGGCGGCGTGGTGCAACATGTCGACAGTTTTTTTCTGCCTTCTACCGCGCAGGTAGAATACCGGCTGGGCGATAGCTACTTGTGCACCACGTCGGTGATGACTCCGGTAGAAGATTTTCTCACCCGGGTCGACGCGGTCATCTGTTTCAAGCTGCCGCTGCCGGGCATTTTGGTGAAGCCTTTCGTGGCGCCGGTGGGCGAGCACATTTTTTCACAAGACGCGCGCATTCTCGCGGCGCAGACCGAAACGATGCAGCGCTTCGGCGGCGAGAAGTGGACCTCGAGCGAGCTCGACGTGTTGGGCGCACAAATTTGGAAGCTGCTCAAGCAGGCTGAAGCCAAGCAGAGCGGACCTGCCGAGCCCTACGAGCACCGGCTGAAAATGATGACGTGAGCGTTGCTGTTTACGCAGCGCGCAACCACTCTAGAAAACTGCGCCAGTGTACGCAGCGCACGCCTTCGCGTTCGCTCGCCACCGTGTCGTTAGAGACGAAAAATCGCTGGGTTGAGCGAATGCCTTCGGCGACTCGGGCCATGCGGCGCACTTCGACTTCATCGACTCGGTCGGTCGATTTAATTTCCACGGCCACGGTTCGCTTGCCGCGGTGCAGCACCAAGTCGAGCGCTCCGCCGGCATGGGTCTGGTAGTAAAAGAGGTTCCAATCACTGCGGGCGTAGTGGTTGAGCCGCAGCACTTCACCAATGACGAAGTGCTCGAAAGCGTCGCCATAGCCCGACGTGCGCGGCGTGAGCTGTTCATTGAGCGCTGACTGCAGCGCCCGCTTCACGCCCAAATCAAAAAGATAGAACTTGGGCTGCTGCCGAACTGACTTTCGTGTGGAGCGATGAAAGGCAGGCAAGAAGAAGCCCACCAAAGTGTCTTCGAGAATTTGAAAGAAGGTTTGCGCTGTCTTGACGTCGACTCCCACGTCGCGCCCAATTTTGGTGAAGTTGAGCGTCTTGCCGTTTTCTTGCGCAGCCACTTCGAGAAACTGCCGAAACGCGACACCGTTGCGCACCAGCTGTTCCTGCAGAATTTCTTCGCGCAGATACGTGCTGGCATACGCGCGCAGAAAGTCGGCGCGGTCTAAAGCATCGAGCGAAAATATTTTTGGCAAGCTGCCCCAGTTCAGCACGTCGTCGAGTACGAAGTTCTTCCCCAGCTCGACTGACGTCAGGGGAAAGAGCCGGTACTCGAAGGCCCGGCCCGCGAGCAGGTTGGCGCCGCCCCGCTTGAGCTTTCGAGCGCTCGACCCCGTCAACGCAAAGCGCCAGCGCTTCTTTTCGATGAGTTGATGCACGGTATCGAGAAGTTTGGGCACCTTCTGCACTTCGTCGATGACCACCCACTCGGGCCGGGGGTGCAGGGCCTCCAAATCGGCTTTGAGTTGGTCAGCCGACCGCTGATACCGAGTCTCCCACCGGTCTTCGAGCAAGTCGATGACATGGGCGCCGGGCAAATGACCCTCGAGCCAGGTCGTTTTGCCAGTACCGCGCGCTCCAAACAGAAAGAAGCTATTGGAAAAACTTGGCTTTATGAGCCTATGGAACATACTCCATTTTTTAGACCATTTTATGGAACGCAGTCTAGCCTAGAGACTATCGACCAATTCTTTCGCCGTGGTGCTGAACCCCGCGGGCGCGGTGAGCACGAAGTCATCGTTCGGCACCGGCGCATTGAGCGAAATCGAGGTGAAGCGCGTAGTGCCCGCCGCCGCGCCTTCGTTCCATTGCGAGAGCGCCTTGGGCACGCACAGCTTCAGCGCTTCAGCGCACTGCTCTTCATCAACCCGCAGCGTGGTGGCCTTGCCGTCGACCTTGGTCGTCTTCTCTAAAAAATCCATCGAGGGCCAACGCAGCACGTATTCAACGCTGATGGCGGCGCCTGTTTCATCTTTCGTCGCCACCGTTAACTTCACCGCGTCGGCCGCCTTGGCATGCGCCGTCTTCATCACCTGTGTTCCCGAATTGGGAAAGAGCGGCACCCGGTAACCTTCAGGCACGAAGGGCGCGAAATTCTGCGTCAGCACCAGCGCCGCCTTCTCTTTCGACAGCTTCACTTCGAAAACAACCAGCGACTTTTGTGCCGCATTGAGTTGGTACAGCTTCTGACCGTCGAAGCTCATCGAGAGCGCTTGCGGCTCCAAGATTTCGCCCTTCATGCGCTGCGGGGCGCGGTACCAAAACCGATACTTGGCTTTGGCTCCATTCTCTTCGGCTTCTGATTCCACCGCGTAGCTCTTCAACTTCGCATCGCGCTGGCCCAGCTTCTCGCGCACTTCGCTCATCAATGAAACGCCAGAAGAAGCAGGAGCGGGTAAGCCACATTTGCCGGCGCAGCCTACTGCCAACACCGCTCCGAGCAGTAAAGCGCGCTTCACGCAAAAGACTCCTTGAAGACAAAGGGCTTCCTCAAAACGACGAGGAAGCCCTTCGAGAAAAAAATAGCGAGCGGCGATTACTTCACAGCCACGCCGGTCGCCGACGATGTCGGAAAGCCGAGAATATTGAGGTACGGCACCGGAACGAACGGAGCGGTAGCGAACACCGCGAAAATGCCGTGACGCGGCGTCGTGTGGAAGTCCTTGAGCTCCACCTTGTTGGCGCCCATGCCCTTCGCTTCTGAGACGAGCAGCTTGTTAACCGACACTTCGAGGTCGCTCTGCACAATGTCGAAAATGTGGAAAATTGCAGTGAAACCAAGCGACGTGGTCTGAATCACCGCTACAGCCTCACCATTGCTGGCGATATCAGCGCTCGAAACCGTCGCTGATTCAACGCTGGTGCAACCGACCGCGCACGCTGCCAAGGCCACCATCATGAACTTCTTCATTCGCTTTACGCTCCCAGAAAAATGTTGGTTTCGAGGGCTTTTGAAGAAGGCCCCCTCCCTGTGACACCCGGCGTCGTAGTGCGTGCAAAACACCAAGTCAACGAAGCTTCCACGGGCTCCACGGCCATTCGGGGGTGGATGACTTCACAGGTAGTCACGCCATGACGAACTGCAGATGCGCAGGCCCCCTGGCTCGGTGAGGTCGAACGGTCACTTCAACGTCTTGGCCGAGCAAGGTTAAAAAACGCATCAGTCGCTCAATGGAATAACCGGTGAGGCGCCCTGCCAAGATGTCGCAGACCTTCGGCTGCTTGAGACCCATCAACTTGCCTGCTTCTTTCTGAGTCAACCTACGGGCCTTGACGACCTTCGTGATGGCCACCGCCAAGCGGGCCTTCAGCAACGCTTCTTCGGGGTTCGAGACCTTGAGATCTGCGAACACGTTTCCGCTACTCACCACGTAATCCTTGGTCTTCATTTCTGCTCCTCCTGCCGGCACCCGCACGGTATACCCAATTTAGGGATATAACAACGTCACCACCCGTGCTAGCCAGTGGGCTTCACCATGAGTGGTGACGCACCCAACCTGAAGCGACCGCTTTTTTCGACGCGAGACAGACCGTGGCTGAACGCGCTGCTCTTTCTCTGCACGCTCGGCACCACGCTCTTCGCCGGTTACGCCGCCGCGACACCCACACCGGGCAGCACGCTGTGGGGGCAAACCATTGGCTTTGGCGCCACGGTGATGGCGATTTTGACCGCGCACGAAATGGGGCACTACGTGTTGGCGCGCATTCACGGCGTCGACAGCTCGCTGCCGTACTTCATACCCCTGCCGCCACCTATCGGCCTGTTCGGCACCATGGGCGCGGTGATTCGCATTCGCGACCGCATACCTCACCGCAATGCGTTGGTCGACATTGGCGCCGCAGGGCCTCTTGCGGGCCTCGCCGTGGCCGTTCCCCTTCTCTTTTTAGGCACCCACTGGTCGCACGTCGCACCAGCACCCACTCTTCACGACAATTTTCCCGGAGCGACCAGTCTGTGGGCGTTGCTACCCGAGCTCTACTGGCTGTTGCGCGAATGGCTGTTCAACATTCCCGCTCCGGTGATTGAAGGCACACAGGTCATCACCATTTTCGGTGACAGTCTGCTCACCCAGGCCGCCACCCGCTTGGTGCACGGGCCGCTACAGCCCGGTTACGAGCTGTATGTGCACCCGGTGTTTCTCGCAGCATGGTTCGGGCTGTTGATGACCATGCTGAACCTGGTGCCCATTGGCCAACTCGATGGTGGGCATCTCACCTACGCGCTCTTCGGAGAGAAGGCTGTTTTCATCGGCAAGTGCATGGCCTGGCTAATGGCGCTCTTCGCGGTATTCTTCAGTGCTTCATGGTTGGTGTGGTTATTCGTCACCGCAAAACTCATTGGTTTTCGTCACCCCGACGTCGTTTTTCCTCAAAGCCCAGTGTCTTTGGGTCGTAAACTCATCTGCGCAATCAGTTTTCTGTTCCTGCTGCTTTGCCTCCTGCCGTCTCCGGTCACCCAAGCGGTGCTTTAAGTGAAATTCATCTGCCCATCGTGCGAGCGGACGCTCGAGCTGCTTTCCTTCTACATGGAAGGCGCAGTGCTGGTCGTCGACTGCCAAGAGTGCAAGGCCGTCACCCGGGTAGACCCTGTCTCTGAAGAGGTGATTACCGGCACGGTCTTGCGCACCCCGCCGCGCCCGGTGGCTGCGCTCACTCCACCCACCGAGCCGATGATTCGAACCTCACCAGGCAAGGTGCCGGTCATTTATTTTCCCGCCAAGCCCAAACCCAAACCGACCGGCGACATTTCGCTCGACATCACCGAAACGCCCACCCTTTCAACCGTCGAATCGTCTTCTGGCGGCACCGAAATCGCCCTCGCCACCGCGGCGTCAGAGGCCCAAACCAAAGCCAACGAAGCAGCGCAGGGCGACCCTTTCGCCGTACCCGCCGGCTTCTGCCCCAAGTGCATCACCCCGAAACCCGAAGGAGCTCCCGCCTGCGCACAGTGCGGCCTGACCTTCGACAAATTCGAGCCCTCGAGCGTGGGCCCAAGCGAGTGGCTGGCCAGCACCTGGAAAGCGCTGCTCACCCGCTGGGGCGACGAAACGGCCCATGCCGAAGTGATGAAGCAAGCAGCCACCAAAGACGAGCTCGCGCAGGTGGGCCGTTTGTACCGGCTGCGTTTGGCGTCGGTGCCGCAAGACCCCTTTGCCCTGCGCGGCCGCGACGAAGTGTTGCGCTTGGCTGTCGTGCCGCAATTGGTGGCCGCCGCGGTACCGCGTGAAGCCCCCAAGACACCGGCATGGCAATACGTGATGGCATTTTTGGTGGTGGCGGCGTGCTTGGTAGCCATTTTTTACATGGCGCGCACTTTCTTGGGTGGCCGCGCTCCCATGCCCTCAAGTTCGGCCGAAGCCCCCGCCGAGGCTGCTCCGCCGTTGCCCAGCGGCGCCGAGCTGATACCTCCTGGCGAAGAGCACAAGAACGAGCCTCTTCCCAGCGGAGCAGAGTTGATTCCACCGAAAGAGGCGCCTCCCGCCGACAATTCGGTTAAGCCGTTGCAATGAGCATAACCGAGACCTCTGCTGCCACTGTTCCCTTCGAGCGCTTCTGGCGGTGGCTGATTGAGCACCCCAACTGCATCGTGCGTGCTGGCACCTATGACGCCGTGCTCTTCGATTCAGACGAATTTCACTGGGCTTTCGTGGAAGAAGAAGACGGCCGCGCCATCGTGCAAATGCTCAAGGGCAAGCACCCGGTGGGCGAGTTGATTTTAGAGCGACAAGAGATTCAGAGCGTGAAGGCCAGCCCCGACGTCGAAGGCGGCCAGAGCGGCCAGTGGCTTTTTGAAGTGGTGGGCGGCCCCAAGAACGAAACCTACGCGATGTACCATTTCGTCATGTCTCACGGCATGGACCCGCAAGCCACGCACCAGCCACTCAAGCACTGACGACACGGCGACGCGCGGCAAGCCAAGCCGCCAGCGCCAACACGCTCCAGCCCCAAGGCGCACTCGCACAACCTTGGGGTGTGGGGGCGCTAAATGAGGTGAGCGGCTGCGCTTCAACCGGTTTAGGAACGCTGCGCCTCAAACACCAGCCCGCCTGACAGCTGGCCGCCAGCGGGCACTGCGCGTCAGAAGCGCACATGTTCGAGCAGTAACTGCCCGCCGGCTCTTGGTAGCAAACGCCGGTGAGACACTGGTTGACGCCGCTGCAGGCCTGCAAGAGCTCGCGGCAGTCAGGGTCAGGCGTGAGGCAGTCTTTCTTGCACAAATCATCAGCCTCGCAGCGCGGCGTTTCCCACTGCGCCATGGTCGTTCTTACCCAGTCAAGCGCTTGGTCGACGCGGCCGTCCCACCCGTTGCCGCACACGCCTTGGCCCCAGCTCACCACGCCCACCACGCGCTCTTCGGTGCTGCCGGGCGTCACCATCAGCGAAGGGCCACCTGAATCGCCTCCGCAGGTGGCGCGAAACATGTCACCCGACTGGAGCAGGTACTCGCTGACACCGGT
The DNA here is from genome assembly GCA_019694575.1 of Myxococcaceae bacterium. Lineage (GTDB taxonomy): Bacteria > Myxococcota > Myxococcia > Myxococcales > Myxococcaceae > JAIBBR01. Next base: position 23,973 of record JAIBBR010000020.1, on the reverse strand, counting down.
GATGGCGTGGGTGACTTCACGCTTGGTGCCAATGCCGGTTTCGGCGTTGGGGTTGTCGAGGCCAAAGCCGACGTGACGAAACATTTTGCCCACGTCGGCTTGTGAAAACGGCGCATCATTGAGCTTGAGCGGAGCCACCCCGGTGACTTCTTCAGCCAGTTCCATGACCGAAAAGTCATCGCGCGACATGGGTACGCGGGCCGGGTTGGCGACTTCGCGCACCACCTTCACCACGAAGTGTGGCTGGTTTTCATAGGTGGCGAAAATGGCGTAGGGGTGATCATTCGGCCCAGTGCCAAAATGAATGCCCTGGTTTGCGCAGTGTGCCGCCGACAGCACTGTCTTCGGGCCAATCAACGTGCCGGTGCAGTACGAGGTGTAAATACCCTGCTGCTTGAAGCCAATACCCACCACCGCCCAGTCGTTCATCGCCACTTGGCCGCCGAGCACCGCCTGGGTTGATTCGTCAGCGTGACGTTGGAGCGGCTCTGCTCCGCATGCAGTCAACGCGGCACCCACCACGGTCACCCAACAGCTGAAGACACGCCTTGATTTCATGGTTGAAAACCGCACGCATAGCTCCAACAGCGCACTCGACGAAAGCCCGCGTGCATGCCCATCATGCCGGCCATGCGAAAACCCCTGCTCTTCGCCCTGTGTTTTTGGGGCTGCGCCACCTTGCCCAAAACGGTGCTGCGCGCTGCGCCCCCGGCCGACGCCCCCGCCTTGGAGCGCGCCGCCGAAGCTTTCTTTCAGGCTGCTTCAGTCGACGGTTTGCGCCAAGCAGTGGCCGACGCCGAACGCGCCGGGCCCGACAGCGCCGTCTTTCATGAATTGGCCGCTGAATTGAGCGAGCTCGAAGTGCGTGAAGCCTTAGGCAACGCGCACCGGCTACAAAGTCTGTCGCGCACCGACAACGCCATGGCGCTGATGGGGGTGCACGAGCTGTGGGAAAAACCGGCCAGCCTCGAGCAACGGCGGCTCACCTTGAGTCTCTTCGAAGCGCTGGCGAAGAACCACGCTGACTTAGACGTGCGCGCCGCCGCGGCCCACTACGCCGCGCGCCTCTTTCACAACGCCGGCGACTTCGCCCAACGCGACGCGATGTTGGCCTCAATTCCCGGTCAGTTGACCTTTGCCATCGCCGGCACGTGGGACAACGAGCAAGGCAAAGGCTTCGAGCAAATTCTGGAGCCCGAAAACAAACCCGGCCTCAACGAAACCTACGACGCACGCTTTGGGCAAACGGGCTGGCGTCAAAACGCTCCGGTAGACCCGTTCGGCAACGTGTACTTGGGCAACGCGTTTTCGCCCACCCGCTGGTCGGTGGCTTTTGCGCAGTCGACTTTCGAAGCGCCCGCTGACGGCAGCTACAGCTTGCGTCTCACCACCACTGACCCTTTGAAAGTGTGGGTCGACGGCAAACCCGTGTTCGCCGCGGCGCTGCTCGAGCGCGAAGTTTTCGAGCACCTGCAAATTCCCCTCACGCTGCAAAAAGGCGCGCACGTCATTTTGATAAAGAGCGCGCACCGCGAAGGCGATTGGTTGCTTGGCGGCCGCGTGGTTCCTTGCGCTGAAGCCGAGGCAGTCACCGACGTAGACTCGGCCATTCGTGCTCGGGTCTCTGCCATTCACTCGCCCGCCCGCCGCGCGTATTACCAGGCCGTGTGGGCGCAGCTCATTGCCGGCGGCAACCACGCGGTGAAAGCCGCTGACGCTTTCGTGCGCGCTTTTCCTCAAAGCATTTACGCCCGGCTGATGCTGGTGCAAGCGCTGTGGTTCAACCAAGAGCGCGGCCGCACCGCCGACTCGCTCGCCGCGCTCGACAAAGAAACCGGAGACACGCTGCCCTTCATTCGTCTCTGGCAAGCCCAATTTTGGGCCCAGCAACGCTTGAAGGCCAAAGACCGCGCGGCGCTGCTCGCGTTGCAACGCGCCCGCCCCGACATTCGCGAAACCTACGAGCAGCTGGCTGACTTGTATGAAGACGAAAACTGGACCGAAGACGAGCTCGCCACCCGCGAAGACATGCTGCGGCTTTTTCCTCCCAAGGCGTCGGGGTACACCCGCTATGGCTCGCTCCTCGCGCGGCTGGGGCGACGGGCCGAAGCCGACCAGGCGTTTCAACACGTGTTGGAATCACAACCCTTTCACGACGACGCCCTCACCCGCGCCGCCGAGCGCGCACTCGATGAAACCGACTTAAGACGCGCCATTGCGCTGCAGCAAAAACGTATCGAGGCGTCGCCCAATGATTTGCGGCCCCATTCGCAACTCGCCTTGCTCTATCGACGGCTGAACGAGACAGAAAAAGCCAAGGCGGAATACGAAAAAATGCTCGCCATTTGCCCGCAGTCAGCTTGGGCGCACGCGCAGCTCGGCAGCCTGGCCTACGAAGCGAAAGACATGCCCACCGCCGTCAGCCACTGGCAAAAGTCGCTCGACTTGAACCCCGACGACGAGCGGTTGGCCAACCATTTAGACTTCGTCGCTCCCGCCAGCACAGGGCCCTGGGCACAAGACATTCCCGATGAGGCCGACATCGAGCACGCATTGTTGATGCGCAAGCAACCACTGCCGAAATCGACCGCTGAAATCGCCTTCTTGCTGGACCACGAAGTCATTTTGCTCAACAGCGACGGCAGCACCAGCCGGGTGGTGACGCAAATTCAACACGCGCTCAACCCCGCGGGCCGCGACCGCATGACGCGGCAAACCATGCAAAGCGCAGGTCGCCAACGCATGCTGCACAGCTACGCGATAGACCCCAACGGCAACCGCACCGAGGCGTCGTCAGAGCGCGGCCGCCAAGTTTTCTTTCGCAACCTGCAAGTGGGCAGCACCACCGTGTTGCAGTACCGCGTCGACGCCGCGGCCTCGGGCTACCTCGCGCGCTACTTCACCGAAGACTGGAGCTTTCAAGGCACCAACGACTTTCGCGTGAAAAGTCAGCTCTCGTTGTGGATGCCGCTCAACACCCAACTGCATGAAGACGGCACCGGCACCGTAGAACGCACCAGCTCGGTGCATGGCGAGCAAATGCGCGTGCAGTGGAACGCCAGCAACATGGCCCCGCTCAGCACCGAACCTTCGATGCCCACGGTGCGCGAATTGGCGGCCAACATTCGCCTCTCTACCGTGCCCGACTGGGCGACGTGGCTCTCGTGGGAAAAATCGCTCCTCGAAGGCGTGTTTCGCGACAGCCCCGAAATCGAAGCGCTCGCCTCGCAGTTGCAAAGCGAAGCGCCATCAGTCGACGGCAAGCTGAAGCGCATTCACCAGTACCTGATGGAAGAGATTCGCTACCAGCAAGACTACGAGAGCTTCATCGCCGGCGTGAAACCGCACCCGGCTCCCATGGTGCTCGAGCGCAAATACGGCGACTGCAAAGACAAAGCGGTGCTCTTCATCACCTTGGCCAAGCGCATGGGCATTGACGCGCATTTCGCCTTGGTGCGCACCCGCGACATGGGCCCGGCCAACGCCGACGTGCCGATGCAGCAGTTCAACCACGCCATCGTCTATGTGCCGAAGCAAGAGGGGTACCCCGAAGGGCGGTTTTTCGACCCCACCGCTGAATTGCTCGACGTCGAAGCGGTGCGCCATGACGACGTGGGCACCCATTCACTCGTTTATGACCCCACCACCGGCAACCACAGCTGGCGCGACATTCCCTTTCAGGCGCCGGGCGTCAACGCCGACGACACCGAGCTGAAAATAAAGCTCGCGGCCGACGGGGTGGCCAAGGGGCAGTTGGTGCTCAAGGCACAGGGCAAAAACGGTTCTTTCTTTCGCCGTTTGTCGCGCAACAGCGATTTGTTGTCGCAGCTTTTGCAGCGGGTGTCGGGAGCGCTCTTGCCCGGCTCCGTCACACAAGAAGCCACCGCGTGGGAAGTGAAAGATTTGACCGTGCCCGCCGTGGTGACCGCCGAAACCGAGAGCAAAACCGCCACGCGCAAAGAAGGCGACACGCTGCGCCTGCGGGTGCCCAATGATTGGTCGCCGCGCTCACTGTTCGCCCTCGCGACACGCAAGCAGCCGTTGGTGTTGGGCACTCCGAGTCAAACGACGTTTCGCTTTTCAGTCACCCTGCCCGACGGCTACCAGCCGAAGACGCTGCCTTCGTCGGGAGAATTGAAGTCGCGCTGCCTCTCATTCACCCGCAAAACCGGCTTCTCGGGCCAGGTTTTTCAAATGGAGCAGACCGTGCAGATGTTGTGTGAGCGCATTTCGGCCGAAGAGTACGCGCAGTACCGCGCGCAGGCCGACGCCATCAGCAAAATGCAAGAAGAAGAGCTGGTGATGATGCCCAGCAAAGCCAAGACGAAGAGTCCAGTGCGTTGACTGGGGCACCGAAGGAGGTTCTCTCGGGCCATAACGGTGTCATAGTCGCGCCGTGCTTGCCTCTTCACTGCTCATCACCGCTCTTCTTGCCGCGCCTTTAGAAAGCCCGGTTACCGACCGCGCTGAAATGCTGGCCCTCAAGGCCAAGCAAACCGGCCACACCGTGCGTGGCGCCGCTTACCTGTTTCGCTTGCACGCGCTCATCGATGACGTCGATGACCTGAACCTGCTCGCCGAGCCTTACGCCAACCTGCTCTACCGGGGAATCACCGAGCCGCGCGTACGCACCTTGGCGCGCATTTTTTACGCCGACGTCGAGCGCTCGCGGGGACGCACCACCAAAGCCGCCGAGATGTTGGAGCCCATGGGCTTCATTCAAGACTTCTACGCGGTGGGCAGCTTCGACAACGAGGGCAAGTCGGGCTGCGACACTGATTTTGGGCCTGAAGCGGCGAATCTCGACTGGAGCGCCAAGTACGCAGCGAAAACGCGCGAGGTGACCTGGCAAAAAACCCCCGCCCGCAGCGTCGATGGCTACGTCGACTTGTCTACCTTGCTCAAACCGAACAACGAAGCAGTGGCGTACGCAGCCACTTTTTTAAAAGCAGAGCAGGAAACCCGCGTCAATTTGTCGCTCGGCACCTCGGGCGCGTACCGGCTGTTCATCAACGGCGTCAAAGTGTCTTCTGACAACCGGTATCACTTGCCTCGGTTAGATCAGGCCAAGGTGCAAGTCACGCTGCGCAAAGGGTTGAACCGCGTGCTCTTGAAAGTTTGCCAAGAAAGCGGCCCACTCGGCTTTTACCTGCGGTGGGAACGCGGCGACCGGCCCGTCAACGTGCAGGCCGTGCTGCCCGACAAAGCGCCGCCGTTGGAGCGTGGCGCGCCGCCTCGCCCGCAGCCCATGCCCACGCTCGTCGATACGTTTGCGCAGTTGGTGAAGGCGGCTCCGCACGACGCCGCGCTGCGGGCCGACTATGCCACCGTGCTCGCCTGGTACCGTGCGTACGACGAGAAAGACCGCACTGCCTTGCACGAAGCAGAACGGGCCGCCGAAGCCAGCGAGAAAAACCCCGCCCGCGCTGACATTTTGCTCACCGCCGCGAACTTGGCCGATGACCACAATCAGCGCCGCCGTTTCGTTAGCCTCGGTTTGGCCGATGCGCCTTTTCCCCCCGTCACGGGAGCCCCTCGGTCCACCACGCGCGATTGGCTCACCCTCGACTTGGCCCGCTTGGAGCTCGAAGCCGAACACCCGCACCTCACCCTCGCCTTGAGCAACGAATTGCTCGCGCGTTTTCCGCTCTTTGCGCCGGCCCGCTTGCTCAAGGCCCGCGCCCTCGACGCGCTGGGCGACAAGGCTTTGGCGCTGCGTGAAATCGAAGCCGCTTTTGAAACGCTCAACCACTCGCCGTTGGTGGCGCGGGAGTCAGTCGGCATCTCTCGACGAATGGACCGGTGGGACGAAGCGGTGGGCCGCGCCCGCATGGCCTTGGCGCTGCGCTTCGACGACACCCAAACACGCCGCACTTTGGCCAATTTGCTCGCAGATTTAGAGCAATTAGACAGTGCGGTAGAACAATTTCGCCGCATTTTATCGTTAGACCCATATGACAACGGTTCGCGCCTGCGTTTGGCTGAACTGCTCATGGCCAATGGCCGCTTCGATGCCGGCAAGGCTGTGTTCACCGAGGCGAAGCGCTTCGCGCCCGACGACGCCGAAGTGCACGAGCGCGAAGGCCGCGCCCTGCTCAACGCCAGCCACAAAGAAGAAGCGCTGGCGTCATTCACGCGCTCACTGACCCTGCGACCGCAAAACGCCACCTTAAAAGAAATGTTGCGCACCCTGCAGGGCGAAGACAGCTCGCGCTCGGCCGACAGCGCCTTGCCGCTCGGGCCCCTCATCGCCGAAGCCCAAAACAACCTGGGCGAAGACGCGGTGATTCTCGCCGACGTGCAAGACATTCGCGTGCAAGCCACCGGGTTATCGGCGCGCTTTTCGCAGCTGGCGGTGAAAGTGCTGTCGACGCGCGGCGTTGAATCGTTTCGCCAATTTCCCATTTCGTATTCGCCCGACCGGCAAGAAGTGCGGGTGTTGAAGGCGCGCATCACCAAGCCCGACGGCTCAATCATCGACAGCTTCAATGACTCTGACCGCAACCTCAACGAGCCGTGGACCGGCATGTATTACGACGTGCGCGCGCGCATTCTTTCTTTTCCCGCGCTGGCGCCGGGCGACGTGCTCGAGCTGCAGTGGCGACTCGAAGACACCGCGAGCGACAATTTGCTCTCTGACTATTGGGGCGACGTTGAGTCGGTGCAGAATTATTACCCCAAGCTGCACTACCGCTATTGGGTGCACATGCCGCCCGGCCGCCCGCTGTATTGGAACCAGGAGCAACTGCCGCCCTGGCTCAAGCCGACCTTCACCAAGGCCGACGACGGCAAGCTGGACTACCGCTTTGAAGCCGTGAAGGTGCCCAAATTGGTGCCTGAACCAGCGATGCCGGGCCTGGCTGAGGTGTCGGCCACGTTGCACATTTCGACCTACAAAACATGGGAAGACGTGGGCCGCTATTACTGGGGCTTGGTGAGAGACCAGCTGGTGCCCAGCGAAGAGTTGAAGCGCACCACTGACAAGTTGCTCGCCGGGGTAAATCGCAAAGACGAGCGCAAAGTGGTGCAGCTGATTTACGGCTTCGTCGTCACCAACACCCGCTACGTGGCATTGGAGTTCGGCATTCACGGCTACAAGCCGTACCGGGTCGACCGGGTGCTCGCGCGGCGCTTTGGAGACTGCAAAGACAAAGCGGCGCTCATCACCGCGATGCTCAAATATGCAGGTGTCGACGCACGCATGGTGCTGCTGCGCATGCGGCACTTGGGGCAGCTGCCAGTGCAGCCCGCGTCGCTGGCGGCCTTCAACCACGCCATCGCGTACGTGCCGAAGTTGAACTTGTTTTTAGACGGCACGGCTGAATTTCACGGCTCAATGGAGCTGCCGCCTGCCGACCGCGTCGCCAATGTGTTGATTGTCGAGCCCGACGGCCCCAGCCGAGCGCTCACCACGCCCGAAGGCAAAGCCGACGACAACCTCACCCAGGTCACCATCGCGGTGAACTTGAAAGCCGACGGCAGCGCTGAACTGTCGGGGCAAACGCAGGTGCAGGGCCAGGGGGCTCCCGAGCAACGGCGCGCGTACCAAGCCGTCACCACGCGCAAAGCCACTTTCGAGCAAGCGTGGGCACAGTCTTTTCCCGGGTTACAGGTAAGCCAAATAGAAGTGAGCGACGTCACCAAGCTCGAAGAGCCATTGCGCACCCATTTCAAAATGCAGGTGCCGCGTTATGCCGAAGTGTTGCCCGGTACGCTGCGCTTCTTTCCTTTCGGCGCGGGCCGCTCGTTTTCACAGGTAATGGCCGCGCTGCCCGAGCGCAAACATGACCTCGTTTTTCCCGGCGTGTGGAAAAACACGCTGCAGTTTCGCTACACGCTGCCTGACGGTTTTTCACCTGAGCAGTTACCCGGGCCCACCACGCTCGACTCGCCCTTCGGCAGCGTGAAGCTCACCACCGCAGTTGTCGACGGGGCGCTCACCTGCGACGTGATGATGTCGATGACCCGCGCGCGCATCAGCACCCAAGACTACGCCGCTTTTCGCGCCTGGCTGCTCAGCGTCGACGAAGCCTTCTCGCGCAAATTGACGGTGCGCAAAGTCGGTGCACAGACGGCGGAGTGGGTGCGGTGAAAGCGCTCTGGGTCGGAGCGTGGTTGTGGGCCGCAGCCGCGGGGGCCGAAAAAGCCCCGCGCGCGGTGACGACAGAAGCGCTCGAGTCGTGGCGCCGGGCGAACGAGGTCTCGGGGTTGCTGATAAAAGTCGCGGGGGCACCGCCGGTGAAGGGCGACGTGCTGGCGATGCTCGACGGTTATTTTTTGACGCAGCTCAAGAGCGAAGCGGGCGAAACGAGCTACGCGTTTTTTCAAACGCCCAAGGGCTATTGGGTTGCGGTGGCTCCTGCTGAAAAACTGGCGCCGACGATGCAGCGTCTCAACGCCCTCGCGTTGGCCTTGAGCAAGAAACCGCAGGTTGAACAGGCCATCACGTGGTTGCACCCGGGTGCAGAACACGCGCTGACTTTCGAAGGCGAAGCGGTGTGGCGTTTCGCAAGCGGGCAAAAGACGAGCAGCGTGCTGTACCGCTGGCGTGATGACCCGGCGTATTTGCAGTGGTTGAACGGCGAGCTCACCGACACGCAGCTCACCAAGGCCCAAGGTGCGCAATATGCGCTCACCGCGCTGGCTGAAGAATGCGGCGTTCCTGGCCGGTGGTTCTTCGAGTACCCCAATGAGCTGTTCTTTCTCGCACCCAACGGTTGGCCCCATGACGTGGGTGACAACTTGGCGATGATTTCGCTCTATTTGCCCGTTGCCACGCTGGTTGAAATTCAGCAACACGCCGAAGCCGGCAAAATGTCGCAGTCGCGCGCGCTGCAGAATGCACTCGCACAGGTCATCGAAGCGAAAGAATTGGGCGAAGAGCCGAGCGCGGCGCAGAAGGCTCCATGGGACGACACCTCAGCCAAACCCAAAACGCGCCGGGCTGACTTCTTTTTCGACCGCCAGGTGTTTGGTGAGGCGAACCAAGTCGCCGTCGACAACTCGCTTTCGCTCGCTTCGGTGTTCAGCTGGGCGTGGCGCAAAGCACACCCGTATTCGAAGAAATGAGCGCGCTTTCCGCACGCGTGTGGGTGACGTGGGTGGTGCTCGGGCTTTCGGTCGGCGCTTGTCACGTGCGCTCGCGTGGCCTGGGCAAGCCTGAGCTGCTCGAGCAAGGCGCTTTCATTTTTCAAGGCCGGGAGCGAACCTATCGCTTCGTGCGACCGCTTTCAGTGGTAGCGCCGGCTCCCTTGGTGGTGGCGCTGCATGGCCGCTGGGGTACCGGCGAGGGCCAGGAGCAGCTCGGCCCCACCGCTGAGCTGTCGCGTGCTGAAGGCTTTTTTCTCTTGCTGCCCGACGGAGTGGACATGTCGTGGCACGACGCACGGCACGTGGGCCCTGCGGCGCGAAAAAACATCGACGATGTGGCCTTTCTCGACGCGTTGACGGCGCACTTCATGGCGCAGCACGGCGTCGATACGAAGCGCGTGTACTTAATGGGCATGTCGAACGGAGGCATGATGGCGCACACTTTGGCCTGCGCGCACGCAGAGCGATTCGCCGCGTTCGGTTCGGTGACAGGCAATGTGCCGCAAGCGTTGGTTGAAAGGTGCGCGCCATCGAAACCGATTTCAGCGGCGATGGTGTTGGGCACGGCTGACCCGCTGGTGCCGTACGCAGGCGGAGACATCGCGATGACCGGCGGCAAGGTGCTCTCGGCCGATGCCTCGTTTCAGTTTTGGGCGCAGCGCAACGGGTGCGAAGGTGAGCCAACGGTGACAGAGGTTGCTGACAAACTGCCCGACGACGGCACGCACACGCGGGTGTTGACGCAGGCGAATTGCAATGAAGGCAGCGAAGCAGTGCTCTTCAGCGTCGAAGGCGGCGGGCACACCTGGCCGGGCGGTTGGCAGTATTTGACGGAAGAATCGATTGGCAAGACGTCGCGCGATTTCGCCGCCAGCGAAGCGTTGTGGCGGTTTTTTCAGCGGCACTCGCGGTGGGTACCTTCGCACCCTCGAGCGTCACTATGGGCTCATCGAGCGCAAGCTCCCGATTTTCTCTAAGCCAACTGCTCGCCAAGGGCGCTACCACATCACTGACAATTTCCTCCGTACTTGGCTGGCCCGCATATGTCACCGGTCTCTCGTAACGAGACTGGCAGGCTGTCGGCAGATTCGTGGTGGCGCACAGCGAAGGCGCACTTGTCGGTGCGCTTCAGCGAGCACGCCGCGAAGGTGCCACAGACCGTCAGTCGCAGTCGTGAGACCGGTGACATATGCGGGCTAGGTGCTTTGGCGGCACCTCGGCAACGCGTTCGTTTCAACCCGTTCTCGGCCGAACCAGCACGACTCCCGCAGCACCGCAAAGCAAATAGTCGGCCGTCGCCGTCGAAACGAGCGTCGCCGAGAGACATTCACCCGGAAGTCGACCGAGGCGCTTCACCTCGCCGTCGGTCAGTTTCCGAGCGTGCGTCTGCGATGGCTTGGCGGGGCACTGTGTCTTTTCCCAGGCGGCGCCCGTCTATTGCGTGCAGCCTGTGCCCGAGCGGACAACCGGCGCACCGGCTCGAAGACACGCGCCTCGGGGCGCTCATCGGCGTGCGCACCCACAGAAAGAAGAAAACCGACGAGAAATGCCAGCGCCTCGAAGCGACTGATGCTGGCGGCGAGTGCTGATTGACGCATTCAACGCTCCTGGCTGGTGCCCAAGCGCATACCAAGCACCCTGCTAATAACTCAGCGCCGCTTCCACCATGAAGCTGCGCCCATATTGCTGCGCACTGGTCGACGAAATATCGGTCGCCACCGGCACGCGGTACTGAATGTCGAGCAGGTTTTTCACGCCGGCAAAATAGCGCAGCCGACCCACGTCACCCGCGAGCCCAAAATTGAGCAACAACGCTTCACCCGCGCCCGCCCCCACGTCAGTACCCCGCGACGACTGAAACACCGCTTGTCCTGACAACCGCACACTCGCCTCGGCCAGGGGCACCAACGCCCGCGCCACGAAAACATGCGACGGCGTCATGCGCGAAATGTCATCGCTGCCACGCAGCTGCACGTACGCATAACTGAACTCAACCAAGGTGAAACGGCCCGGCTGCCAGCGCAACGCCGTTTCGGCCCCTACCGCGAAAATGCGGCTCGCCGAATTGCGAAAATAAACACACTGCTCGCTGCCCAATGGCACGCCACACTGCGGCGTCGGCGCTTGGTCAGGCGCCAACTCGAGCAGCCGGTCAATCATGTTGAAATACCCCCCCACGGTGAGCCGCAGCTCTTCGGTGATGTCGTGGGTGTGCTCGAGCTCAAGGGTGGTGATGGTCTCGGGCGAAAGCAGCCCCGGAGGCCGCACCGAAGCAAAGCCGTCGCTAAAGTACAATTCGTAGGTGTTGGGCGCGCGAAACGCTTGGCCACCCACCACCTTGAGCAAGCCTCCCCGGTAAGGCCGAAACACCAACCCCAGGCGCGGCGTCACCGGCAAGTCGCTCAAGTCTAAATATTTGTCGATGCGCAAACCCGCGGTGAGCATGAACCACGACGTCACCCGCCACTCGTCAAGCAAATAGGCCGAAAGCAAAAAGCGCTGGCGCCTTTCGGCTGACGACAAGTTGCGCGCCTGTTGCGCCACGAATTGCCCCTGGCCTTCGAGGCCCACCGAAAGTTGGTTGTGCGTCAACAGTGTGAAGCGGCCCTTCGCTTCCACTCCGAACCAGTCGGCGCCACCGAATTCACGCTCGTAACGAATTGACTCGTCGGGCAGCTGCTCTGCCGCGTACGTGCCTTCATAACGAGACGCGTCGTAATAAACCCGCCCCATGAAATTCACGCGCTCGCTGCCGCCCTCGTAGCGCGCTTCGGCAAACCCCCGCGCGTCGAGAAAATTCGTACCCGGTATTCCGAGCAGCGAGCCCAGCGGCTCGGTGGGTATCTGCTTGCGCCGCTGATTCAAATGCCCGTGCACCGAAAAACCACCCCACTTCGCGCGCACGCTGGCGTTCAACACCCGCTCGCCATCGAGCCCAAGCACGGTGTGCTCGTCGTCAATCACGGTCAGCTCTGCGCCTTGCGTCAGCAACCCGCCGGCCGAGACGAGCACCGAGCCTTTTTCTCCCGCCAAACCGCCCGCCAGCCGCGCTTTGAGCCCACGCTGGCCTCCCGCGCCGAGGGTGCCTTCGACATTTCGAGCCGCCAGCGTCTCGCGCGGCACCACGTTGATGACCGCGAAGAAAGCGCCTGTGCCGTAGAGCGCCGAACCGGGGCCACGCACCACTTCAATGCGTTCAACTTCGGTCAAATCGACATCTAAATCAGTGCCCGCGTAACCCTGGCCCGCCCACACGTCGTTCATCGGGTGGCCGTCCCACAAAATCAGCACGCGCGTATTCAAGTCACCGGGAGGCGTGAAACCGCGCACACCCACATAGGTATAAATACGGTCATCGGTGAGATAAAACCCGCGCACCGCCTGCAGCGCTTCAGCCAACGTTTGGTAACCGAAGGAGCGAATTTCTTCGCTGGTCAACACGGTAATCGAAGCTGGCGCTTCGTCGACAGACAGCAACGACTTCGACGCGGCGCGAATGTCGGGAGGCGCGTAGCGAAGGTCGGCGGCAACTCGCACTTCTTGCTCGCTCTTCACCGTCACCTTTTCGCGGTAGGTGCGCAGCTCCTTCATCGCCACTTCGACGTCGTATTCGCCCACCGGCAACGAAAGCACGGTGGGTGTGAAACCTGAGTCTTTGCCATTCACTCGCACCGTGGCGCCTTCGCGGTTCGCGGTGACAATGAGCTTGCCTAACGCTTTGGCGAGCTCCGTCAACGTCACTTTCACCACCGTGCTCTCGTCGGGCTTGGCTTCAACCAAATATTGCCCGGGCGCAAAACCCTTGGCCGTCACCACCAGCACGTGCTTGCCCGGGGTCAGCATCAGCACGCTGGGCACCCGCCCCAACTCGGGGCCGTCGTCGGTCTCGCGAATCACCGCCCCGGCGGGGCTGCCCTGCACATCGACGCTGCCCACCACCTGTTTCAACTCGTAACTGCGCTTCACCTCGCGGCCTTTGAAGAGCGTCACATTGGCCTGCGAGGGGTGGTGGCCCTGCAACCGCACCTTCACTTCGTGCCCACCCGGCGTCAGCGCCACGGTAAGGGGCGTTTTTCCCCGCGAGCCCAAGTCTTCACGGTCGATGAAAACGTCAGCCCCCTGCGGCTTGCTGTCGATTTTGAGCAACGCGACACGCGGCCCCAGCTGCGCCAACGCCCTTTGCACGTCGCGCTTGTCGTCAGCGGGCAAGTCTTTCTGCCCCAGCACGTCGTTGTAATAGCGGTAGGCCTGGTCAAACTCCTTCAGCGCCTCGTAGCAACGGGCGATGTTGAAGAGCACGTTGCGGTTGGCCACCAACCGGTACGACAGAAAATACGACGCCAGCGCCTTCTCGTAGTTGCGCTTGCCGAAGGCTTCGTTGCCCAAACGAAACGCGATGTCGGCTTCGTCGGCGGTGTTGTCAGCGAGCGCGGGCCATGGCGCGGCCAAGAAAGCAGCCAGCAACACCCACCCTAAACCCCGCGCCCAAGGGCGATGCATGCGCTACCGGGCTCGCAGGCTCATCTTCACCTTCTCGGTACCGAAGGTGAACTCGTCGCCGTCTTTGATTTTTCGGCGCGTCACTTTTTCTTTGCTGGTGCCAAAGAAAGTGCCGTTCGAAGAATTCAAGTCTTCCAAGGTCCACTCGTTGCCGTCACGAGACAGACGGGCGTGCTCGCGCGAAACGCGGTTCGACTCGATGACGAAGTCGCAGTGCTTGCCGCGGCCGATGACCATGGTGTCGCCCGGCACGCGGTACGGGTCGCGGCCCACCATCATCAACGTCAATTGCGGAGCGCTGGGCGCCTTGCGCGCCGGAGGAGGCGACAGCTCGGGCTCTTCTTCTTCTTGTGGAGGCACCGGCTCTTCACCCGACGGAGCCGGGTCTGCATTGGAGTCTTCGAACGGGTTGCCTTCTTCATCAGGCGGCAGGCCCCCTTCGTCGGGTGGGTTTTCTTCGGGCAGTGGCTCGTCTTCAATGGGGTCAGCCACTTTGCGGCCCATCGGCGTCGAAGCGACGGGCGGCTTGGGCATCATTCCCGTGGGGCGACCGGTCGACGGCTTCAACACCGGAATCGCGCTGTTGGCAGCAGGCTTCGCGTCTGCGGTGGCGCTCGCCTTTCCGGGAATGACGTAGCCATTCAACCGGCCGAGCATGAACACGGCTTGGCTAATTAACCCGTCACGGGGAACACCCATTTCTTGCGACATGGCATCAAGCGCCTCCCACAAATGCGCGGGAAGCGAGACTGGCCGAGCTGAATCACTCATGCCGCGCAAGATACATCGCCCATTTGTACTGTCGACACTTCATCGCAGGGTGACTGCCCACCTTTGTTTTTCACGTGCCCAAAGCCGCCAGCCCTCAGGTTTCTGAGAGGGGGCCGCTGTTAACCATTTGTTTTAAAAAGCATTTACTCTGGCAAGGGGTTGGCAAGAGGTAATGGGCCTCTCACCAGAAGGAATTTGACCATGAACATCAGAACGAACCGCTGGCGACTTTACGCCGCGCTGACAGGGCTGGGCTTGGCAGGCATTGGGTGCGGTGCAGACAACAAGCCGCAACCTCCCGCGGTGAATTCGCGGGTGCAGCTGCTCGCCTTCACCGGAACCAACGCTTGCCAAGACTTGGAGCAGTACATTGAAGACACCGCGGTGCGCGACATGCGCAACACCTTAGAATCGTACCGCGATGAAACGTACAGCTACTGGGGCCGGGGCGGCCCTTTGTTCGCTGAAGACGCCGCGGGTGCTCCCTCGGCAGCGGGCGCCGCGAAAACCACGCCCACCGACTACACCACCACCAACACCCAAGTGGCAGGCGTCGACGAAGCCGACTTCGTGAAGAATGACGGCACGCGCATTTTCGCGCTCTCGGGCAACACGCTGTACGCCTCGAAGAGCTGGCCGGCCGCTGACTTGTCGATTCAGAGCAAGCTCGAAATCGAAGGTTGGCCACGCGAAATGTTTTTAGATGAGCACAACCGGGTGGTGGTCTTCTCGACGGTGTGGCGTCAGTACCCGCTCGATGCGCAAGCCGTCGACTGCTCCGCGCGCTATTGCGGCTATTGGTATTCAAACACCGCCAAAATCACCGTCGTCGACTACAGCGACTTGGCGGCGCCGAAAGTGACGTACGAATATGCCTTGCCAGGCGCGTACAACAATTCGCGCCGGGTGGGCGACTCGATTCGCGCGGTGCTCTCGAGCCATTTTCAAATGCCTCCACTGGTGCAGTACTGGCCTGACAACCAAGCGGGCAACTGGTGGGAAGACAAGGCCCTACGGGTTTCGCTCTTCAATGCGCTCATCGACAAGAACGAGAAGCTGATTCGCGACCAAACGCTGGCTGACTGGCTGCCTCCGGCCAAGCTCACCGCCAACGGCGTGACGACTGAACTGCCCTTCGACTGCCACAGCTTCAGCCGCGTCAACGCCGCCACCCATTTGGGCACGGTGGGCATCGTCACGTTGAACTTGGCCAACCCGACGCAGCTCACCCAGAGCGTGGTGATGGCCGAACCGGGCGAAATTTACGCTTCGGCGAACAACCTTTACGTCGCCACCCAACACTGGTGGTGGTGGCCGCAGCCGGGTCAAAAAGACACCACGTACCTGCACAAGTTCGACATCAGCCAGGCTGACCAAGCCGTCTACGTGGCCTCGGGCGTGCTCGAAGGCAGCATCGTCGACCAATTCTCAATGGACGAAAGCGACAAAGGTTATTTTCGCGTCGTCACCACGGTGAATGAGCGCGTGCCTGACGTGATGAACCCGCAGAACACCTGGGGCCGCATCGAGACCTACAGCAAGCTGTCGGTGATGGCCGAAAATACCGGTGCCCTCGAGGTGATTGGCCACTCTGACAACCTGGCTCCGGGCGAGCGGGTGATGAGCAGCCGCATCGTCGGCGACAAGGGCTTCGTGGTGACGTACCGCCAAGTCGACCCGCTCTTCACGTTCGACTTGTCTGACCCCACCCACCCCAAGAAAATGGGCGAGCTGAAAGTTCCCGGCTTCTCGACGTACATGCACCCGCTCGACGAGAACCACCTGCTCACCATTGGCACTTATGTGCCCGAGCCGGTGAATGGCCAAACCCAAGACTGGCGGCAACGTGCGCTGCAGCTCGCCATTTTCGATGTGAGCGATTTGTCGAACCCCAAGCAAACCCACGTACAGCTGGTGGGCACCGCTTACGGTTGGAGCGAAGCGCAGTACGAGCACAAAGCCTTCAACTATTTCGCCGCCAAGAAGCTGCTCGCGATTCCCTTCTCTGATTGGGACTCCACCCAAACCGGCAACGACTATTGGAGCTATTTTCGCTCGGAGCTGAAGGTGTACGGCGTCGACGCGCTCACCGGCTTCACCCCCAAAGGCGTGCTCTCGCTTTCAGACATGTACCAGTCGTACACCTACAACTGGGACAACCAGACGTGGACCTATTACTGGCAACCGTACGTGCGCCGCAGCGTGATGGCTGACGATTTCGTGTACGCCATTTCTGACGCCGGCATTCGCGCCGCGAATGTGACCAACCTGGCCGCGCCGCTGGCCACCGTGCAGTTCGACAAGTTCGTCGAAAAGTAAGCCGCTGTTCCACGCTGTCACTCCACAAAGCAGGCGGCCGTCGAGGGCAACTTCGGCGGCCGTTTTTTTGTGGCGGGCCCTTACGGCAACTTCGACAGCTCGACTTCCAACCGCTGAACAGTCTTGTCAGGCCGCTGCGAAACAGGGAGCGCCTTGGCGAACGCCACCGCTTTTTCCAACGCTTGCCGCTGCGCTCTTTGGTCACCCCGCTTGGCGAAAATGCCGGCTTTTATTTCGTAAATACGAATGCTGCGCGGGCCGTACACCTTGGCCTCGGCGCGCTCGATGGCCGTCAACGCTTCGTCGTAACGGCCTGCCGCTTCATACAACAACGCCAAACGCGCCGCGGGGTTGTAGTCAGCGGGAAATTCTTTTTCGGTCAGCTCCAACGCGGCCACCGCACGCAACGGTTGGCCCGAAGCAATCGCGGCGCCCACCCGGTGCGGGTCAAACGACGCCCGCGCCCCCGCTGTCGTCGCCTTGCCTGCTTCATTTTCGAGAAAGGCGAGCCACTCTTGCGCCAGCGCCCGCGCGCCCTTGTCGTCACCTTGCTCAGACCGCACGTCGACCAACAGCTCGTACAAGCCCGAACGGTCGTCGGCGAGCAGCCCGTCGAGCTGCAAAGCTTCTTGCGCCATGGGCTCTAAGGCAGCCGTCACCTGCTTTTTCTTGGCTTCGTCACCCTCGATGACGCTGGCGCACGTCAAACCCCACACCACCGCGTTGGCAAACGAAGGCCCTTTCGGCAGACCCGTGGCTTCGGCCACCGCCAGGTCAGCGCATGCCCTCACCTCCCGGTTGGCGAAGAGCGCGTACAGCAGCGACTCCACCGCGCGGGGGCGGCGTTCCCACGTCGAGGGCGCGTCTTTCAAAATCGCGCGGTAGGCGGCAATCGCTTCGAGCGCCTTGCCTTCTCCATATAGCCGGTCAGCCTGCGCCAACGCCTGCGCCGAAGCGTCAGGCGCTTGGTTGGCCAGCGCGCGCTGCCCGTCGAGAAACAACTTTTCCATTTGCTCCACGGTGCCGGTGCCGGCCCACTTCAGTGCCACCGCGCCGCTCGTCGCGTCGATGACGAACAGGGTGGGCCAATTTTCTACCGGGTATTTCTCTAAAAACGCAGCGCTCCTTTCGAGCTCGGTGTTGATGGCGACGAAGACGAACCGGTCTTGGTACTTGGCCAACGCGCCCTGGGTAAAGACGTGCTCTTTGAGCGCCAAACACGAGTGGCACCACGGGGCCCAGGTGTCGACGAAGAGCGGGCGCTTGGTTTGCTGCGCCAGCTTCAGCGCCGCGGGAAAGTCGTCTTCGATGAAATGCAGCCCGCCAACGCGTGCATCAACGGGCTTGCTCTGCGGCGTGGCACAACCCACGCCCACCACAACAAGAAACAGGCCAATTGTTTTATGAGCCATACGAAGGGTTTGGCGCCTTCGTGACGCTGACGTCAAGGCTTGACTCCCATCACCCCGCCTCTGGGGTACGACTTTGCTTGAAAACGGCGGCCGCCTGGAGAAAGCATTGGCTGCTTTCTCCAAAGGACTTTCCACGTGCACGCCCGATTTTTGCGACGACTGAACGCAGACTGGGACCGGGTCAAAGAAGTGTGGGAACCGTGCATGCAATTCTTCACTTCGTCGGGTTGGAGCCAAGACGAGAGCTACGCGCTGTGCATGACGGCGCAAGAATTGCTCGAAAACGCGGTGAAGTACGGCTCGTTTGACCCGACGCGGCCCACCATCGAGCTCACCATCGACGTCAAAGGCCCTGACGTCACCATTCAAGTCTTAAGCCCCACCCACGCCAACCCACTCTCGTTGAAAAAACTCGACGACACCATTCAGTGGATTCGCGGCTACCAAAGCCCCTTCGAAGCGTACGTCGAGAAACTAAAAGAAGTGTCAGCGCAGCCTTTTGTGGCAGGCGAAAGCGGCTTGGGCCTGGCGCGCGTGGCCTACGAAGGCCGCTGCATTTTAGACTTTTTCGTCGACGACGCGTCGTCGCTTTCGATTTCAGCCGTTTACCACTCTGCCGAACCGCAACACGCGAAGGGGTGACCCCATGACCCATGAGACCCACACCGACAAAAACCTCACCGTCGACTTGAGCGACAGCGAGGGCGAGGTGGTGCTCTCGTGGAAAGGCAAGAGCCACGACCGCGAGCCGGGCCGGTTTCTCATGCCGCTGCTCACCCGCGCACTGCAGTTGAGCAACGCCCCCGACAAGCGCTTGCGGCTCGACTTCACCGCCCTCGACTACATGAATTCGTCGACCGTCAGCCCGCTGGTGAAGTTTCTCGATGAGGCCGCCAAGGGCTCTTGCAAGGTGATTATCGAGTATTCAAAGAGTCGCAAGTGGCAAGAGCTGAGCTTTTCAGCGCTGAAGGCCTTCGAGACCTCTGACGGGCGAATCACCATTCGTGCACGATAACGTTCCTGAAAATGCTGAGCTGCTGTTGTCGGGCCACCTTCAACACGAAGAAGCCGAGGTGCCCGTGCGGTTGGGCTACGCCTCGCGCACTTCACTGTGGGTGTCGTTTCTGTCTGACGCCGGCTTTCCCGATGGCACTGTCTTTCGCGCGCTGACCCTTTCGACGCCGGGCGGCCCCGTCACCCTCTCGAGCTGCAAGCTGATTGTCGAATACACCCGTCGCGGCGACAACGGCCGGCTCGCTTTCTTAGAAGACATTTACGACTGCAAGAGCCTGATGTTCGAAGGCAAAGTCGTGAACTTGAAGACGTACTTTCGCAACCTGCCTTTGGTGGTGGGGCAAAAGAACGACATTCGCCCCGCGTTTCGCCAGTACGTCGCAGACCTCACGTACGACTTGAGTGTCTACAAACGCTTCTTCAACGAGCAAGACCGCATTCTCGCCAACGAGCCGGCGCAAGTGGCGCAAGCAGGCCAAGAAGCCATTTTGCACAGCGAAGGCCGCGCCTTCATGGGCTTTCTCGACGGGCAAATGAAAAAGCTCGACGAGCAGGTGAAAGACTTTTCGAAAGAAGAACACGAAAAGCACGGCTTCTATTTGCGCCGCCAACTGTGGGAATACCTCATCGCCTCGGCCTTCTTGAAGCGCACCAACTTGAAGCCACGCGGCTATGCCGGCGACGCCGAGATGATGATGATGACGTACGAAAACCGCTACGTCGGCAATTACGTCTTCAACAAACTGCTGCACAAACACCCCATTGAGTCAGCCGCGGCGCAAGCGGTGCGCAACCGACGCCGCCTGGTGCCCAAAGTCATGCGCGACACTTTCGCGCGTTTTCCCGCCAGCCTGTCACCTGACTTGCGCGTGCTTTCGGTCGCCTGTGGCCCCGCCTGGGAGCTGCAAGACTTATTGATGACGCCCGACGATTTTCGGCGCATCGAAGTCAGCCTGCTCGACCAAGACACCCACGCGCTCGACACCGCCAAAGAAGGCCTGCGCCGCATCGAGTCGGCCCGCGACGCCAAAGTGCGGGCGGTTTTTCACAACGAGTCGGTGCGCACCATGTTGCGTGAAAGCGACTTGGTAGGCCGCTTCGGCCGCTACCACTTCATCTATTCAATGGGTCTGTTCGACTACCTCACTCCACCCGTGGCCCGCGCGCTGCTGCAAAAAATATACGCCCTGGTCAACCCTGGAGGCTGCGCGGTCATCGGCAACTACCACGTGGCCACGCCCACCCGCTGGTACATGGCCTATTGGATGGACTGGGTACTTTACTACCGCAGCGAAGAAGAATTTCTCGAGCTGGGGTCAGGCCTGGGGGCGAAATTATCTTTGACGTTCGACGAAAGCCGTTGCCAGATGTTTCTGGTGCTTGAAAAACCCGCTGCCTAACCCCATGTCTTCTGACATTCGGCCAGCCGAAGCCACCGTTTCTCACGCCCAGCGCCTTCGCGTGAGCTTCGATGAGTACCGCAACGGGTTGCTCCACTCGTGGCTGCGCATTCTGACGGCGCTCGGGTTTTGCCTGATTCCGCTCTTCTTCGTGCTCGACAGCGTCACCATGCCCGAAGACAAGCTGAAGCAATTTGGCCTCTACCGGGCCGCGGCCACGCTCTTCACCATGGTGCAGGCGCTGATTGTGCGGCGCACCAAACCTGGCAAGTACTCGTACCTGCACGGGTACGCCTTCACCATCATCGTCGGGGTGATGATTACGCAGATGACCGTCGACTTGGGCGGTTTCAATTCTGCCTATTACGCCGGCCTCAACCTGGTGATGATTGCGGTGAACCTGCTGCTGCCGTGGAAGGCGATTCATTCGGCGGTGAATGGCTTGATGATTGTGGGCATGTACGCCCTGGCCAACGGGCTGTGGGGCGGCAGCTTTTCGCCTCCCATTCTCATCAACAACCTCTACTTTCTCGTCGCCACCGTCATTATCTGCGTGGCCATCAGCTATTCGAAGCACCGGCTCATCGAGCAAGAATTCAAGCTGCGCGAAGAGCTGCTCGACGCGAACGAAAACCTAAGCCTCTCGCGCGCTGAATTGAAAGCCGCCCGCGACGCGCTGTGGAGCGAGATGGAAGTCGCCCAGCGCATTCAGACCGCGCTCTTGCCGCGCAACCAGAGCCTGGGCGGTTTCGAGGCTTCGGCGCTGATGCTGCCCGCCGCCGAAGTGGGGGGCGACTATTACGACATGCTCACCTCAAACGCGGGCGAGCACTGGGTAGCGATTGGAGACGTCTCGGGCCACGGCGTCGAATCAGGCCTGGTGATGATGATGACCCAGACCAGCTTCGTTTCAACGCTGAATGACAGGCCGGGGCAAACCCCCAGCGCGGCGTACCGGTCAATCAACCGCGTGTTGCGCCACAACATCGCCCGGCTCGGCACCACCCGGTACATGACTTTGAACCTGGTGCGGCTCGAAAAAGACGGCATCACCGTGGCCGGCAAACACCAAGACTTGCTGATTTACCGCGCCGCTTCACGCACCGTCGAAGAGCACCCCACCGACGGCTGCTGGATAGGCGTGGTACCCGACACCCAGAGCCACGTGCGCGACGTCACCATTTCATTGAACGCAGGCGACGTGGTGCTGCTCTTCTCTGACGGCGTCACCGAAGCCACCTCTCTCGACGGTGAAATGTTTGGCCAAGAGCGCTTGAAGACCGCGCTCGCCGAGCTTGCCGCCCAGCCGCTCGACGCCGCCATTGGGCAACTGGTTGCGCGGGTGAAAACTTTCGCCGCTCAACAAGACGACGACATTACGGTGATGGTGCTGCGCAAATCAGCGCCGTAAGGGCTCGCTTCATGTACTCGGCCGGAGCCTGGGCAAACTGAAGAGCGTGGAGCGGGCAGTCACCTCTAACGTGCCGGCCGGCGTCAGGCGGGCAGACAATTCACAAGCCGCTTCGTGGGCAATGCGGGCCAAGCCCAGGCCGCCCGTGGTCTCGGCGTGGGTGGCCACTTCGCGCATCATCTCGACGTACGCCTGCTCGCGCGACGGGGCTGAACGAATGCGCTGCAGGGTGTCAAACAGCCGCGAAAGCGGCGCGTCGGGCGAAGTGGGGTGCTCTACCGTGACGTCGATGTGCTCGTCGTAACCCACCACTTTCAAAACGGGAAAGCCGCTTTCGTTCCAGCAGCTGTACTTCACCGCGTTTTCGGCGAGCTCGCTTACCACCATGGCCAACACTTCACCGGCGCTCCGGTCGGGGTAAGCCATTTTCAGGCACGCCACCGCGGCTTCGCGCACGTCTTCAATCGACTGCCATTCTTGGCGGAGCACCATTTCAAGGCGCACCCGCTCTCGGTTCATGGCTTCACCGCGACGAAATTGACGGTGACAGGGCTCGCTCCCCCGAAGGGCTTCAAGGCCCGCTGAATGGCGTCGAATGACAGCGCTTGCCAGCGCGCGCTCGGGTCATAAAAAAAAGTGAGCGCGATGCGCTGCTCGGTGGCGGCGTTGATGAGCTGAATCAACACCGCAATGGTCGACGAATTGAAGTGCTCGAGCTTTTCGAAGTGCATGTCCAGAGCGGCGTGGGCCAGCTTGGTGCGCGTCAGTAAACTGTCGAAGAACGGCTTCAACACCGCGGCGGGGTCACGGTCGGCGCTCTTGCCCTCCCACAGCACGCTGAGCAGCGCCGGGTCTGCCCGCTCGGTTACTTTCAGAAACAAGGCTCCATGGCGCAGCTCATTCATCAATCACCCTGGCCGCTGAGAAAGGCCGACAACTTCGCCAAGAAGTCTGGGGTAATGGGTTTGGTGATGTAACCGGCCGCTCCCAAGTCGAGCGCGATGTCGCGCTCTTCAGAGTCTTCTCGGGCCGCCAACACCACCACCTGCATGTCGCGAGTCTTGGCATGCGTTTTCAGGTGGCCCAGCACCTCCATCGCCATTGCCGAATCAGAGACGTCGAGCACCACCAAGTGCGGCTTGTCTTGGCGCGCCCGGTCAACGGCTTTGCTTAAACTTTCATTGGTAATGGCAAGCCCCAGGGGGTCAGCCATTGCCTCGAGGCGCCGGGCTTCGGGCTCACTCAAACCTGCGAAGAGTAACCGGTACGTCACACCGCATTACTTAGCGCAATACAGCCCGCGGCTAAACCCAATGCACGCGCTGCACGTCGACCCATTCGGTAATGGCCGGCCCCAAAGAGCGGTACATGGGCAGCTCTTCGTCGCGGCTCACCCGCTTGCCGACGGTGATTTTGAGGGGCGCGGTTTCCCACAGGCGCACTTGCTGCAACCCGGCGTCGAAGGCCACCTTTTGCCCGGCTTTGAGCACCACCGTGGCCTCGGCTGCGGTGCGGGCGTTGGTCCACAACACCAAGAGCTCGCGCGTCTTGGCGTATTCCATCCACACGGCTTCGACTGCCCCGCATTGCATGCCTCGCCCGGTGAGTGAAGGCCGCTTCAGCGCCTTGGCGTAGAACTGCTCGCGGGCCCAATGCCATTCGAGCTGATTCAAACAGGCGTTGATAGACAGGTGGCCCGCCGGCAAGGTGTCGGGGTGTTTCGAGAACGACGGGGGCGCACTTTTTAGCAGCGTGACGCGGGCCTCGAGCGGCACATCTTGCGCAGGCGCCACCCAGTCGAACGAGGGCAGCTCGAGAAAGTGGCTGCTCTCATAGAGCGACGCGCCGACTTCAGAAAACAACACGCACACTTGCGCCCGGGGCCGTTGCTTTAAGGTGTCACACAGCGCGTCAACGAGCGCGGTGGCGTGGCCTTGCCCTCGCAGTGTTGACTCGGTGAAGACCGACGCAATCGCGTAGGCGTGCCCATGCGCGTTACCGACTTGGCTTTCGGTACGAAATGTTTCGCACGACGACAGCACCTGGCCTTGTGCAT
>JAIBBR010000155.1 GCA_019694575.1 Myxococcaceae bacterium | reverse complement strand
AAGAGGGCGATTTGAAGTTCGTTCGGATCAGCTGCTAAGCGCGCCACTGAAGTGATCAACTCTCACCACCTGCGCGCCTTCTTCGCCGCCACGTGCCTCGCCTCGAGCGCCGCCGTCGCCGCACCCACCACGCTGCTCATTTACGAGCGGGAACCTTCGGCCGAAAGCTGCCCTCCGCAAGCCGAATTCGCCCGTGTATTGGCGACCAAAGTGCCAGACCTGTCGTTCTCTGACTTGGCCGACGAAACCCTGCAAATTCAATTTTCACGCGAACAAGAACGCTTTCTCGCCGTGGCGTGGTTTCTGCGTGAAGGTCGGGTCGTCGCCGAGCGCCGCGTCGCCCCCCCCGGCACCGAGTGCCGCGCCGCATTCGACGCCATCGCTTTTTCTGTCGCCGTCGCCCTGCTCGCCCAACCCGAACGCCGCGTGCCGCTGCGCGCTACCGCCGAGCGCGGCGCCACCACCCCCGTCACCCTGCCTGCTTCTCCCCTCGAGTCCACCCGCCCTTCGGGCCTTCGCCTCGCACTCGGAGGCCACGGTTCAGCCGGCACGTCTTTCGGCCCCACGGGCGGCCCCGCCCTCGAAACGAGCTGGCGCTACGCCAACTGGCTCATCGGCGCGGGCCTGTCGCAAGAAGTGTGGACCGTACAGCCACACCAAGACGGGCTCTTGCGCGGAGGCCTCACCACCGGCAGCCTGCACGCCTGCTACCTGCTTACCGGCCCCCTGCGTGGCTGCGGCGTCGCCACGCTCGGCAGCTTCTACGCCCACGCCGAACGGCTGCCCGAAGCCCGCACCGTGCGCAGCCTTTACCTGGCCGCGGGCCCCCGCCTCGACTTCGAAGCGCCCTTCGCCCCCCGCTGGGCCGTCATCGGCTCACTCGACTTGCTGGCGTCATTCACCCGCACCCGCCTCACGGTGGCAGACAACGAAGTGTGGGTCAGCCCTCCCGTCGCGGGCCGGCTGTTCATCGGCATCGCCACCTCATTCGGTGACGGGTTTTTAAGGCCCCCGCAATAGACAGTGAAAGAGGTACCTGTGCACTGGAGGAAGGCCGCGGTCGCCGCCGTCAATCGCCCGACGTTCGAAGCGCTCTACCGCGCGCAGTTTTCTGCTGTGTGGAATTGGCTCCGCCGCATGGGCGTGCCCCGCGAGGCCCGCCCCGACGCGGCGCAAGAAACCTTCGAAATCGCCTTGCGCCGCTGGGAGCACATCGACCCCGCTCGCCCTCCCCTGCCCTGGTTATTGGGCATCGCCTTTCGCGTGGTGGTGGCGCAACGTCGCAAGCTCGACGCCCGCGCCGAATTCGTCGACGAGGTGCTCGAAAGCCTCGAGGGCGGCCAAGACTTGGAGCGCCAAGTATTCAACCGCCAAGCCCGCGAATGGGTGTGGAAAAGCCTGCAGACCTTGAACCTCGAGCAACGCGCGGTGTTCTCAATGTGCGAGCTCGAAGGCCTGCCGGTGCCCGAAGTGGCCGAGTCGCTCGAAATTCCCCTCAACACCGCCTACTCGAGATTGCGGCTCGCCCGCGAAAAAATTGAACAGTGGCTGACGCTCAACGTTACGGCCGGAGACACCCTTTGAGCCTGACTCCCAAAGACATCGAAGCGATGTTGCAAGCCGAGCGCGAAAGCCTGGCGCGGCCACCGGCTCAGCTCATCGAGCGTGTACTTGGCAACGTCACCGCGTCAGCCGACGCTGCGCCTGTAAGCTTGGTGGCCAAGAAGACAGTACAGCAGAGCCTCGCGGTTCCCTTGAAGTGGCTGTCAGTCACCGTGTTGGGCTTGGGCGCAGCAGCCGTCGCGTATTCGTTTTTCACCGCTCCGGCGCCGAAACCAGTTTCTCCTCTTCTGCCCGTTGAACGCACAGTCGCGCCCTCGCCCGTGACGAGGCAGGAGCCGCTCGAAGGGCCACTTCCACCTCCGCCCGCTCCTGCGCCAATGCGCGCCCGCCCGCCGACGCGCAACCCCGTGGTGGCGAAAATTGAAGCGCAACCCAGCACCCACAGCGTGGTGGAACCTGACACCGCTTGGGAGCTCGAGTTGTTGGAACGCGCGCGCACCTCGATTCAAGCCGGGCGCGGCGACGAAGCCCTGCCGTGGCTCAACGAGCATCAGCAGCGGTTTCCCGAGTCGGTCTACATCGAAGAACGCAACAGCCTGGCGATTTTGGGGCTGCTGCAGGCGAAGCGGCCCGATGAAGCGCGGGCGCACGCTGAGCAATTTTTTCATTCATTTCCCCGCAGCATTCACCGCACCGCGATTGAAAAAGCGTTGTCGGCATTTCCGGCGCCCACGCGCGACGTGACGGAATCGCCAGGCCCCCGCAATTGACGAGGCGGAGGCTTCACATGAAAAAATGCTTCGTCGCCTGCATCGCCGCGCTGTCACTCACCGGCTGCTTAGAAATTACTGAACAAATTGCTGGCTCACCGCCCGACGCCGGCACCCCCGTTGTCACCTGCACGCCAAAAACCTGCGCCGAGCTGAACGCCACCTGCGGCGCTCCTGACGACGGCTGCGGTCACTCCCTGGGTTGCGGCGTGTGCGCCGGCGGCTTCGCCTGCTCGACGACGCGCAGTTGCGTCGCCATTCAAACCAGCACCTGCAGCGCCGACGGTTTTTGCCTCGAGCCCGGGCAACTCACCACCGAAACCCTGTTGGGCGTTTATGCCGTCGATGATGAAAACGTGTGGGTGGTGGGCGAAAACGGCACGGTATTGCACCACACCGCCAGCGCCGGGTGGAAACGCATTGCCCTGCCCGTCGGCGTCGACCCTCAGCTCGACTTGCACGATGTGAAGGGCTTCGAGCCTGACGTGGTATGGCTGGTCGGCGAAAATGGCACCGTGCTCCGCTACGACGCCCGCCCCGGCGCGGGGTGGACCCGCTTTTCACTTCCCCAAGGTACGCCGACGTTAACCAGTATCTTCGGTTCATCGTCTTCAAACATCTACGTCGCGGGAGCAAGCACGCTTCTGCACTTCGACGGCACCACGTGGACCGCCGAAACCGGCCCCGCCAACGTCACTTTGCGCGATGGCGCGGTGCTCGCCGATGGCCGGTTGGTGGTGCTCGCTGACCTCGAGGGAGCCACTTCACTGAATGTGCGCGCACCCAATGGCTCCGAGTGGACACCACATTCTGTCTTCAGCTCCAAGTGGCGACTCTCGGTGTGCCCGAATGGAAATGTAGCGGTGTTTGGCAGCTACTCGGGCGAAGGCGGGCATGCTCAAATTTTTGAGACCACCGGCTGGACCGAAACAGCGCAGACCGACCTCCACGGAGGCGGACAAAACGGCTTTGACGATGGCATCTGCACGGTGGGCAACAAACTGTGGGGCGTGGGCAGTTACGAGCTTGCGGCAACTGACAGCCAAAAGTCGGTCTACCTCGTGCAGAACAGCTTCAAGGCCATTGATGCTTCGCCCTCGGGCGTAATTTGGGCGGTGGGAACTTCAGGCACCATTTACCGCGTTGGCCCCGATGAAAAAGGCGAGCGCATGCATGGCCCGCTAAGCGAAGGCCGCACCGTACTGACGGGCAGCTCGCGCTCAAACGTGTGGTTGCTGAGCACCGATGGCAGCGCTGAACACTTCGACGGCACGTCGTGGACGACGGTTGGCTCTGCCAATTCCACCTGGGGTGAACCATTCGCGCTCATCAATGTCGAAGGCGTGGCGCTCGAGCCCAACCGCGTCAGCATGGTGGGCAACCGAAGACTCATCACCGAGCCCTCGCTCTATACGTTCGACGGCAGCCAGTGGCAAAAAGAGGCGGTGCCTTTCCCTCCCAACATCACCGCCGTTCACCTCGGCCGCTTCGGCAAATCGCTCGTTACGGTGTACCGCGGCTATGACACGTTAGAGACCTTCACCCTCATCGGGAACAACGGTGACTGGACACCCGCCCAAACTGAAAACCCCTATGTGTTGAGTCTGTCGAGCGAAAACGAGCTGGTCGCTGTTTCTGAGCTCACCCGCACCACCAGCGCGCTCTACCGGTGGACCTCTTCGGGCTGGAGCCAGTTGGCCATCAGCGTGCCATTCGTGAAGAACACGTGGCTCAACGGGCCTTTGAATTACGCCGCTACCGCCGAGGGGCTCTATGTGAATACCCATTTGGGCTGGCAACGCGAAGAACAATTGCCCAACGCTGTTTTCACCGCCGTGCAAGGCACCGGGCCGAATGATATTTGGGCGGCCAGCTACCATTGGGTCAACGACACCGCCACTCAGCCACAGCTCTTTCACTTTGATGGCACGAAATGGTCGACCATCGACTTCGGGTCGAACGTCATCATCAAGACGCTCTATGTGAGCCCCACTGATGTGTGGGCGCTCGGGTATGGTGGGGCGCTTTTGCATAAAGCGCGGTAAGGGCGAGGCCTCAGTCAGACTGGGCGCACTTTTTCGATGCGGCACACCCCCGAACGAAACGCGGGAAAACCCGACACCGGGTCTCGCCTGTCAGGGTGAATCAACAAGTTGGGGTTGGCTTCGGCCCACCCTGCCGGCATCACCGCCGTTTCAGCTTGCACCTCGTCAGTTACCCGTAACCGCATACGCACCCGGCCATGCGGCGAGACGACGTCGACCAGCTCTCCGTTGGCCACGCTGGCCTTCGTGGCCGCCGCGCCATGCAGCAAAACTTCGGGCTCGCGCGCTTTCGCTTCTACCGTGGGAATGCGATGAAACTGCGAATTGATGTACGCCTGCGTTCGCGGCCCCGTCACCAAATAAAGCGGAAACTCAGTCGACGGCGTCTCGGTGGGCGGCGACCAGGTGGGCACCGCGGCCGCGCCCGACGCTTCGAGCAACGCACTGGAAAATTCAACTTTACCCGTCGGCGTACCAAACCGGGGCCTTGAGGCCAGCGCCGGCTTCGGCTGCAGCGCCGCGTCTTCCATGAAAGGCACCCGGGGGGCTTGCATCGCTTCGGCCAGTGAGCCCCACGGAAAGTACTGCCCCAAACCCAGCGCCCGCCCCAACTCGAAGACGATTTTCCAGTCAGGCCAGGCTTCGTGCTGCGGCGCCACCAGGGCAGGCGTGACTTCTTGGCCCGCGCTGTCGACAGTCGGCGCTTCGGCAAAAGTGGCGGCGGGCAACACCACGTCGGCGCGCTGGGCTGACGGCGTGAGAAAAGGGTCAACCACCACCAACAGCTCGAGCTTGTCGGCGACTTGCGAAAGCCGCTGCGTACCGGGGCCGGTGACAAACCAATTCGACGCCACCAACATCAGCGCGCGCACTGGGTACGGCGTGTCATCAAGCACCGCGTCGGCCAGCAGCGTGCCTTGCGCTTCGCGGTTGTACATTTGAAAGAGCGGGTAGCGCTCTGCCCCCAACGGCGCTTCTTCGACGCGCGGAGGCAAAGGCAAGGGCGTCGACAACCGGTACAACGCAGGCAAAGGCTCGTCGGCAAAATGCGGGCTGGGCCGGCTGAGCAGCGCTTCGTCGGCTTCGGGCGCATCAAAGCGCCCACACAACGCTTCCAACGAAGAAATGGCCCGCACCGTCTGCACGCCATTTTCGTGGTGCTCTACCCCTAGCCCCTGCCAAATACCGAGTGGACCTTCGGTGACGAAACGTTTCACCAACCGCTGCTGTTGCTGGCGCGGCACCGACGTCACGGCTTCCACCCGTTCGGGCGAATAGTCGGCGGCGCTCTTTGCCAACGCTTCGAAGCCCACCGTATTTTCGGCCACGAAGGCCCGGTTGTACTGGCCGCTTTCAATGACTTGGTGAATGAGACCCAACGCCAACGCGCCGTCGGTGCCCGGCCGAATACTCACATGTTCTGGGCGGTACGCGGCGAAAGGGCTCTTCACCGGGTCAATCACAATGAGCTGCCCCTGCTCGGCTTTGGTCGCCAGCCACGGCGCGAGCGCGGGCGCGGAACGCACCGGGTCAGCGCCCCACAGCACACAGGTGCCGGTACGCCGCAAATGAGGGCTGTACTTAGAGCCCACCGTCAACGCTTGCCCCATGCGCAAGCTGGCCTCGCAAAGGCTAGACACAGTCGCGAGATTCGGAGTGCCGAAAGCCTGACACAGCCGGTGCAACCACTGAACAAGCGGGTGCCGCACCAACGGCCACCCTGTTTGCACCGCGAAGGCCCGCGCACCGAAGCGCTGCTTCACATCTTGCAGCTTTTCCGCCACCACACCCAAAGCGTCGGCCCACGAGACTTCATGAAACGTGTCACCCCGGCGAACCAAGGGCGCGACAAGCCGCTCTCGCGAGTGCACCATTTCGCGCAGCGCTTGGCCGTGCAGGCAAAGAAAACCCCGTGAGCGGGCAGTACGGTCTCCGTCGATACGCAGCAATTGTTTTCCGCGCGAAGTGGCGACAATGCCGCAATGCAACAGACAAAACCGGCAAATGCCTTTGGTTTTCACTTCGGCCTGGGCTTGGCCGGGCCCCCAAAGAAGTGCACCTCCCACCGAAGCCGCGGCGGCCAGCGGCGCAGTGGCCATGAGGTCGCGCCGCGTCCAACGGCGCTTTATCCACCTCGTGGGCTCACGCCGCTTCATCGCTCGCGCTCCGGCGAAGCCAAAGGTGGCACAATGCGAATGGCATGCACGTCGGGTGGGCAGGCTTCTTCACACAGCCCGCACCCCACGCAGGCCTCGCGGTGAAAAAAGGGTGCCGCGGCGGGGCCCACCACTTCGACGGCGCGGTCAGCGTAAGGGCACACGGTGTGACAGAGCCGGCAATTGCCTTGCCCTGTCCACGGCAAGCACCGGCTTCGGTCGAGCACGGGCTCACCCATGCGCACGCTCGCGGCCACGACATCGGGTTGCGGGGCAATTTCTGTCAGCGCGTCGGTGGGGCAAACCTGAGTGCACTTCATGCACAACACGCACGCGCGCTCTCGGGCTTCGATGAAAGGCAGCGCGCTTTCCAAAGAAAACGTGCGGGGAAAACGAATGGCCAGCACCGGGCACACTTCGGCGCAGCGAAAGCAACCAATGCATGCGCGTTGAAACGCTTCTTCAGTAAGTGCTCCCGGAGGTCGTAAGCGGGCAGGGCTCTGCGCCCGCGCTTGGGTAGGAAGCAACCGTGCCGTGGCGGCAGTGGCAGCCATGGCAATGAGCGCTCGGCGATTCATGTTTCACCTTTTTCGCTGCGGGCCACCAAAGGCCGGGCCAGCCGCCACGCCAGCGCCTGCGTGGGGCACACCGCGATACAGCGGCCACAGCGCTCACAGCCCGCATCGAGCTGGTTCGTCATCGGCTGTTGCCCCAAGTTGCAAATGACGTCGCAAGCGGTGCAGTCGGTGCACTTGGCGCGCTCATTCACCACCCGCAGCGGCGAAGCGGTGGCGAGAAGCGAAAACATCGCCCCGCCCGGGCAGACGCTGCGGCAAAAACCAGCACGCGAAATGAACGTGTCGAAAAGAAACGCAAGCCCCACCCCTGCCGAAGCGGTGGTGAAGGTGCCAAAACAAAGCGCGCCAAAAACTTCACGGCCGATGACGCTGGGCGGGTAAACCAGTGTGCCCAACTGCACGCCCACGACACTGCTGGTCAGCAACACGGCGCCCAGCACGGTGTACGCCAGCCAACGGGGCAACCGCACATCAAAGAGGGGAAAGCCCAACTTCGACAACAAGCGGCGCGTCGCCTGGCTGACCGCCAGCAACGGCAAATATGGGCAAGCCCAGCCACAGAAAAAGCGCCCCAACACCAACACCAACGCCACGCCGACAAAAGCGGCCGCGAATAACCCCGGCTGCGCTGCTTTCGACGCCCACACACTGAAGGTGAACATCGGGTCTACAAAGTCGAGCCCGAAGAAGCTCAATGAGCCGGGCGAGCCAGTGCCTGGCACCCACCGCGGCCAAGGCAGTGCTTCTGCCACGGGCACGAAGCGCGACTGGGCGGCGAGCCCCGCGCCTTGGCTCAACAGCCGCTTCAAATGCCAGAGCGGTAGCAGAAAAACCCACAGCACCGAAAAAGCAAGAAAGGCCCGCCGCGCCCACTGGTACTTTCGACCGTGGCGCAACGAAAGGTGCCAAGGCTCGAGCTGCCGTCGTGACGAAGGAGTCACTGCCTAAAAACGAGCTGCCAAGCACGTGCCAGACGCACGCTGCTACAGCGGCCCATTCAAACGTTAGGGCCCGCCACAAAATAAACGGTCCCAGATCTGCGCCGAGGCGCCCGGATGGCGAGGCGCGCGACCTAAGATTTACCAGTGGTAAGTCGCAGGGAGCGCAACGCGGACAGCCGGGATGGATCGGCGCTGATATGGACCGTTTATTTTGTGGCGGGCCCTTAGCGGGTGGCGCAAAATTAGCGCGTGACCTTCGCCGACCTCACGCAAGAAATGCGCGACGCACCCGCGTGTGTCCCACACGTGCTCACAGAGAGCGCCTTCGGCTACCGGCCTTGCTCCAACAAGTAGCGATACGTCTCACCGTACGCATCGGCGCGTGACTGTTGCAACCGGGTAAAACCGAGCCACTCAGCGTGGCCGCCGGCAGCCCCAGCGGCCACCGTGCCCAACGCAATCAACGGAGACACCAAGCCGCCAGCGATGCCCACGCCCGCCGCGAGGAGGCCGGTCGGGGTTTCCACCGAGTACGCCGCCTGAGACCTTTGGCGTGCATCGGCGAGGTAGTTACCCATGC
Organism: Myxococcaceae bacterium; assembly: GCA_019694575.1. Classification (GTDB taxonomy): domain Bacteria; phylum Myxococcota; class Myxococcia; order Myxococcales; family Myxococcaceae; genus JAIBBR01. The sequence continues at coordinate 2,600 of JAIBBR010000155.1, read as the reverse complement.
CCCGCGCGGTGATTTCAGCCCGCGCCGGGTGCCGCTTGAGCGTCTCGAGATGACTGTGCGCGCGCTGTGGAAGCAGGTCTTCTTTCCCAGCCGCTTGTGCCTTGGCGAGCCCCGCTTCAAGCCGTTTCAGCCCTTCTCGATAAGCGGCTTCGAAGAGCCGGGCCTGTGTTTCGGGCGGCAAACCCGCGAAGTCTTTTTCTTCAAGCCCCAGCTCGTTCCAAATGGCGACCGTGAAACTCTGGCTGATGTCTTCGAGCTCTCCCGGCACGCCTGAGCCTTTGCCCCCAGTGCCTTCGACGAAGAGGAACCGGCGGTTGGCGAGATTGCTGACCGTGTTTTCCTCCCACGCTTTCACCGCGTCGAGCCGCACCGGGTCAGGCGCCTGGCGTTGCGCCTCGAGCGTCAACGGAGCACGCAGCGCGGGCAACAGAATCAACGCCGCTTCCACATCGAGCGTGTCACCGCGCACCAACGTGGCGGCGGCTCGGTTACGAGTTTCAGGGCTCAGCGCACTGTCTTCGAGAAAGCGCACCAATTCGAAGCGCACGGCATTGCCAACGCGAGGCTCGAGCGCCGACGCTTTTTCCCACGCGGTGTTGAGCGTCGTACGCGCTTGCGACGAAACGAGCGCCAACGACGGAGCGGCTTCGAAACGGCCCCGCAGACCCGCGGAGTCAGCGGCGTGCGCCAAAGCGGGCACGGGAGCTTCAGGAGCACGCGGCGGGCGGCCACCGAAGCGCGTTTCAAAAATCATCTGGTTGGCTTCTTCAATGCGCTTGAGATCAAAAATGATGTCGCCCGTTCGGTCGAGGTCGTCCATCTCTTCGGCCAGGGTGACGAGCAACTCTTTACCCGCAGGCGACGAAAACAGCGCCGTGCGGTCAGGCACTGACAACGTCTTGATGTAATCGAAAGTGTCGGCAGCCACGTTGTCGCGCGAGAACCAACCCGCGGCGCTGATTTTCTGCTGCTGCTCGAGCGCCCAAGAAGACCAGGCTTCAGCCGCTGACGGCGTACCGACACCCGAAGCTGCCGCGACAGGGGGAGCAGCGTCTCCGGCATTCAACCAACCCTTCGGAACAGCCTTCGTCGTCGAACCTTCACGCGGTTTCTTTTCGAGAGATTCATTCGCCTCAGGCAAAACACCGGCTGCGCCAACACGTCGACCAAGCCCGTCAATTCCCATGTCTGAAAAACTCCTCGAAGCGAAAGTGCTGTGCCAACAACTCGCACAAAATTACCGCGCTTTGCGGTGGCCGCTCAAAAGAGCGTCTCAAGATTCGCGAGAAACGAATCCCTGCGTTACTTCCACGCCTCAATCGCAATCGAAAGGTTCTGATACCGCGGCGCAATATCGAACGACAAACCAAACGCCAACCGCACCGCGCCAATCTTAAACAAATACAGCTCGCCACCAAACGTGCCGTGGGGACGAACCCAATTGCCACCCCGCGTCATCGGCGGCTCCAAATACCCCCCCAAGAACAACCGCAACCGCTCTTCAATGACCTCTTTCTGCACCGCGGCGCGCAATTGAAACGACACCTGACTGCCCGCGGGCAACGCGTCGAGCGTGGGCTGCTCCAAAAAAGCCGCGACGTAGGTGGCATTCTCAACAGGAAAAAAAACATCGAGCTGCGTCGTCACCAACCACTTCAACATCGCCGGAGACGTCGCCTGCGTGCCGTCGATGTTCAACTTGTCGAGCTTCGACCAACCCTCTTTACTGGTGATGTTGTAGTGCCGCCCCGACGAGCCCAGGGCCCAGCTCGCGCCTAGCGACAGCCGCGCCGGTGCCGCCACTTCAGAAAAGGGAATGTACCCGCCAATATTGTCGCGTGTCGCCGCGGGTTTGCCCATCACCGCCGGCTTGAACGAAAAACCTAAGCGGTAGTCTTCATTTTCAGGGCGCCAGAGGCCTCCGAATTGAAAGCCAATGCCGTGGTACCCCATCGTTTCGCGCGGCGTGAAGAGCAGCTGCCCCGGCGCCTGCTCACCATAAATGACAAAGGCGTGCGTACTTTCTACGCCGAAGCCAAACAGAATTTGGTCTTTCCACACCGAGAACGCGAGCGAGCCGAAGAGGTGCAGAAAATTGACGTCGAAAATGCGCGTGAAGGGCTCGCCGTCGACCACCGTGCGCGAAAGAAAATTCTGGGTGTCGAAGCCGATGCCGAGCGCCACCATTTTGTACTGCAGCGCAATCGTCGAATAGAGCACCTGCGTACCCAAAAAACCGAACGGCCCTTCGGCTTCATCAGGCCGGCCGTCGTTGTCCCAGTCTTGTTGCTTGGCCCCTCCGGGAAAAAGAAAGTGCATCGTGCCGCCGAAATCGACGTTGAAGTCGTTTTCGAAATGCGGGTCTTTCGCCGCCGCCGACGCCGGGTTGCGGGTAATGCCTTCAGCGCCTTCAGCGATGCCCACGAAAGCACCGGCAATGCCCATTAACCGAGGGCTGCCGCGCAACGTGCCCTCCCACAACAGCAGCCGCTTGTCTGACGTGAAAGGCTGAGCCTGCGCAGCGCCCAGCGGAGCCAGCAGGCCGAAACACAGCACGCCCTGAATCAATATGCGGAAGCTCAAACGGGCGACGAGTCTAA
>JAIBBR010000154.1 GCA_019694575.1 Myxococcaceae bacterium | reverse complement strand
AGGTGTCGAGACCCAGGACGACGACTTCAAAATATCAGAGTGAGCCTGCATCACCGTGGCGAAGGCGTTCAGTCGACTTCAGTCGACCCGATAAGAACCCTTCGCCTTTAGGCGAAGGTAGTCAGTCACAGACGTTTATCGAGCGGTCAATCGACCGGCCGCTCGAAGTTTGTCTTGAAGGGCCCGCGGGCTACTTGCGCAGCGTCACCACGTTGCGTCGAATGAGATCTTTGAGCGTCTCTTCGACTTCGACGGGTGAAATGTCGAGCCGGGTCAGCACGTCGCGCGGCGGCGCTTTTTCTTCGCAGATCAACCGCGCCACCTCGAGGTACTGCTTCGGGCCCACCTGGCTATAGACATTGTAGAGATCGCCATTCACTTCAATGTGGTTGGCGGCGATCAGCAGGCCCTCTTTCAGTCGCCGCTCGTTTTCATTCAACGTGCCGCATGCACGCTCGAGCAATACTTCAGTCGGCAACTGCAGCGTGGCCGGCGCGGGAAAAGGCCCCACCGTGACTTTGCCCTCTGAAGCGCGAGAAGCGACGAACGCGTTGAGGGCCCGTTCGCCTTCAGCCGAATAGCGCCCCGCTTGCGCCGCGGCATGGTTCAACTGCCCGTCTTCGAAGAACAGTTGGTACGTGGCCCAGCCGTCTTTGGCGTCAACCCGGCCGGTAAACTTGCCCAGCGCCAGCTCGCGCAACAGCCATTGAGGGCCGACTGACGACACGGTGATCGAAAAGTCTTTGTTGCCTTTGATCTGCGCCATCGCCGTCTCGCGCGGCTCGAGCAGTTTTTTCACCTGACCCACCAACGAGTCGAGGCGGGTGCCCTTCGAAAAATAGGCCTGGGCGCCGGCGTCGAGCGCCTTCAATGAATCGCGGTAGTCGTCGTGGCACGACAAAAACGCCAACGGTAGCTCGCGGGTTCGAAAGTCGTCGCGCAACAGCCGTAACATGCCCCAGCCGTCCATGTTGGGCATGTTCAGGTCGGCTACCACCACGTCGAGCTCGCTGCGCAGCGCCACTTCGAAGCCTTCAGCCCCGTCGCGCGCTGACGACACTTGAAAACCACGCTTGGTGAACAGCGTCGAAAACATGCGCACCAGCGCCTCGTCGTCATCGACGAGCAGCAAACGCACCCCCAGTGGTGCCGCCACCGGCGCGGCCTGCACCGCGGGAATCGTGGGAGGCACCACCTTGGCAACCTTGGGTATGGCGGGCTCGGTACCAGTGAGGAATGCGTCGGGAGGCGCAGGGGGCGGCCGTGCCTGGCTCGTCTTCGCTGGCTGGGTGGGCCTCAGCGGCATCTCGTATTCGACAGTGGTGGCGTCAAGAGGGTCAACCGCTTCAGCCATGACCACCGGCACTTCTTCTTCGCCGGTGACGCTTTCTCCGACTTCGATGATCACGCCTGCGCCCTCACCGTGACCGCCGGCCACCTCGGTGAACATCCAGTGGGCTTGCGCCTGCGCCACCAAGGCAATCAGGGCCTCAACGCCGGTTTTCGTTCCGAATTTGCCTGACTCGAGCTTGCCATGGGCAAAGTTGACAACGCCTTCGCGCGAGGTGCGGCCGTTGAACGTCAACGTGCCTGAGCGACGGGTGCGGCGAATGTGCTCAACCAAACGGTTCAGCACGGTGCTGTCTCCATAACCACTCACCGCGCCCGAACGAAGAGGCAACTCTTCAAGCAGTCGGTTGATTGCGTTGAGGTGGCTGTGCAGTTGAAACGGCAGCGGAAAAAGCGCCACCACGCGGGTGCGCAAGTTCGCCACAAAATGCTGATCGGCTTTTTCTGCGGTGACCAGAACGATCGGCAACTTCGCGAAGGCGACGTCGGTGCCCAAGCTGTCGAACACCTCGCTCACCAGCTCTGAATGAATGTCGCCAAACACCATCAGCACGTCAGGCTTGAGCTGTTTAACGCCGCCCGCGGTCTTCTTGGCGTCAAGTAAGAAACGGTATGTGACGCCGCGCGCGTTGGCCGACGGAGCAATGGTTCCCTGGCGAATACGATCGGCGTCGATCGCCAAGATACGAAGGCTGTCGCTCATTGGAGTGCCAAACGATAGCGCACTTCGCCGCTATTCTTCGCTCGGAAAAGACAGCACCCCGCGGCGCACCAGTTCGCGCAGCGCCGCGTTCAATTCTTCGGCTGAAAGGCCCAGCCGCTGCCCAGCCTCTTGCGGTGCCAGGTGCTCTTCGCACAAGGCCTTGGCCAGGCGCACATCGCGGTCGGCACCCACGCGTAGGTAAAGCGCATACAGCTCGGTGTCGACGACGTATTGGCGTGTCGCCTCGAGCCGGCGTGAAATGACCGACTGCTCTACGCGCATCAAATGAGCGGTGACATCGCGCACCACGTCAGACAAGAGCGGCAGCGACGTCGGCGGCTCAGCCGTGGGTTGACCAGGCTGAAAACTGGCCCGCGCACACCTTGACAGCCACAACGCCTCGATGGCTGCGTTGCCCGACAAGCTCTTGGGGCCGACGCGGGCCGACGCGGCCTTCAGCCGCCCTTGCGTCAACGACACGCTGTATGCGCCGAAATCGTCTGAGGCGTCGAGGTAGCCTGTGGCACCCAGCCGCGAGAGCGTGTTCAGGGCCCAAGCGGCTCCGACCGCTGACAGTTCAACGCGTTCGATTTGGCGGTGGGCCAGCACTGACTGCTGAAACCCAATGCGTGGCGCGGCCAAGGCCCGCACACTGCGCACCGTGTCGTCGGCCTTGCCCGTTTTGCTGACGTAGTCTGCCGCACCTGCTTTCGCGGCTCGCAACGTCTCTCGGTACTCGTCGTGTGCCGACAACAACAGCACCGGCGTTTCTCGGGTGGCGACGTCGTCTTTGAGCAACCGCAGCATGCCCCAACCGTCGAGCCCCGGCATGTTCAAGTCGGCGACGATGACGTCGAACACCGCTTCACGCAAGGCACGCAACCCGCCGTGACCGTCTTCGGCTGTTTCGACGTCAAACCCCGCACGGGTCAGTTGCAACTGCAGCAGCTTGCGAATGCCTTGATCGTCGTCAACCACCAGCACCCGCGGCCGGTAACCGGGGAGCGCCGTTTCGGGCACTGTTTCTGCGCTCGCGGGGTCTGCGAGCGACGTGTCGAAGCGCCAAACGCCGTCGCTCACCTGCAGCATTTGCTGCAGTGCGGTGAGGCCCTGGTGAGTGCCGAAGTGAGCCTGCGTGCATTGGCCGTGCTCGAAACGGGCCGTGCCCTCGAGCGCCGTGCCGGGGTTGACCTGCAGCGAGCCGCTCAACTGCGTGCGCAGGGCGTAGCGCTCTAAGTGCGACTTCAAAATGTCAGTGTCGTCAAGAGGCTTTCGCGATTGGGCGCAGAGCTCGCGGGCCCGTTGCACATGGGCCTCGGTCATTGGCTTGGTCCACACGTCGGCCGCGCCGGCGAGCAGTGCCCGCACATGCTCTTTGACAGCGCTTTCACCGGTGAGAAACACCACGGGAATCGAACGGGTGACAGGCAGCGCTTTTAGGCTGAGCAGTAAATCGCGGCCGCTCATGATCGGCATCACCTGATCAAGAATGATCAGCGACGGCTGCATGCGGGCAGCCAAAGAAATCGCGGTGATGACTTCAGGCGTGGTGTCGACGGTGAAGCCGGCCTCGAGCAATAAGTCAGACACGACTTTCAACGTGAAAGCGTCGTCGTCGATCAGCAATATGCGATGGCGCTCGCTCATGGCACGTCACGTGTCGAAACGAAAAGCACGACCATCCAATAGCGGTTTTTGCCGTACGTCTGGCTGTTGCCTTTCAGAAGACCCACCCCGACCCGATCATATGCGGCGTTGAGCACGTTCTTCGACTGCGAAATTTCAGCCGGAGTCTCGGCCACGTACACGTCGACCGCCGCCGACCGGGCGTCTGACACCAGCTCGAAAGCACGTTCATGCAGCTGGGGTGTGCCGGGCAACGAGCCCTTCGGTTGGTCGGCTTTGAGCGCCGCCTGGGCATGCCCCAATGCCAAGCGCTCGAGCGTGGGCTCGCGAATCAGCGGCGCCAGGTGGTGCTGGCGGCGCGTGTTCTCTAAGGCGGTGTATGCGGCCTGAAGAGGGTCGGCGCCAGTCGCTTCAGCCGGAGCCGCCATGATTTCTACCAGCACGGTTTGGCCCTGTTCGTCAGTGGCCAGCCCGATGCCGAGTTCTCTCGCGCGCTCGTCGAGCAACGCCGAGCGATGCCCCGGGCTGTGCTCAATGCCGAAGTGCGCTTGCAGCGGCGTTTCGGCCAGCCCCAAGTTTTCGGCTGCGTGTTGGTAGGCGTATTCAGCCTCGTCGAGGCGTTGGCGAACGTCACGGCCTTGCGGGTCGACGTGAGCGAAGAAACGATCTTTCGCCATGCGCGCCGCATAAGCGTTGGCGACTTGCGTTAACACCGGCTGTGTTTTCAAAGGGAGCAGCGAAAATGAGCCGCGCAGCGCGTTGATGCGTGCCAACACGTCGGTTGCGGTACCGGGCACTTCACGCCGGTTACGCCGCACGTTTTCCAGACCGCTGACTTGGGCTTGGCCCGCGTCAACGAAAAACAGGGCCACCACCACGGGCCCTTCGGCCCCTCGCGCCAAGATTTCGACGGTGTGCCTGCCCGCGAGGGGAAAGGTGAGTGGCGCACAGACGCGGCCCGCGGTTTCAGTCATGGGCACGCGTTCCACCGTGCCGGCGGGTCGGGTGAGAAACGTTTCGGCCTTGCCCAACCCGGGCTCCAAAGTGGCACACAGCGTCTGCTTCGTGCCAGGCGCGACTTGCCGTGCGAAGGGCAACAGCTCGGCACGGCGCTGCGCCATCAACACGCAAATCGCCAGGGCGTCGCCCGCGCGAGCCACGCCAAGGCCGAGGTGTGAAGTGGGGTCGGCTCCGAAGTCTTGTCGCTCGGTGAAGGCGCTCAGTGTTTCACCGTTGACGGTGCCTTTGACGATCATCGCGCGCGGCAGAGGGTCAAAGCCGCCCGCCTGAGAAACGGCCGCGGTGAGACTGTAAATGTCGGCGGCTTCGTCGGCTGAACTGGCCAACGCGGTGGTCGCGGCTGAGCGCGCGGCCTCATTCAGCGCGGGGTCGACTTGAGGTGTACGGCGACCAGTCACCTCGAAGCGCTCCAGCAAATGGCGCAGCGCTGCTTGTTCGGTGTGCGCGGTGATGTCGGCAGGCGCCATGGGGGGAACCGCCAGCACCACCCACGTGCCAACCGCCACGAAAGCCCACGTCATCGCCGCGCCCGAAAAGAAATGCGGTTTACGTTTAGCGTTTGCCAACGCTCTTCACGAAAGCGCGCCAATAACGCGCCGCGTTGTCGTTCGAGCTCAGGTAACCAGCGCTCGTCGCTCACTTCGACGAGCAATTCGCCGCGGCGCAATGACACAGGTTGCGATTTCGCTGCGATTTGTGCGCCCACGGCCGAGGCCCATAAAGGTCCCAGCGTCGCGGCTGAGGCGCCGGTCTCGACGGCTTTCACCAGCACGTCAGGCAGCACTGCGCTGATCGGCTCGAATTGTCGGCGGCTCACCGGCATGCAGTTTCGAATGTCGCGCGGCGGTTGACAAGACCCTGCACGTCCGCCAAATACGCGCACCAGATTTTCAAAAGGGCTGGAGCCGTTTCCTCTAAAGGAGTTCTTCGAATGACCTCGTTGATTCGCGCGGGCCTCGTCTGTTCTTTGGCTGCGCTGGCGTTAACCGGTTGTGGCGGTAACAAGGGACCTGGCGATGGTGGCACCGACGGTGGCAGTGAATGCTTCGATGACACCCAGTGCCCTGACTCTGTTTTGTTCTTTTGCAACTTGATGACCGCGAAGTGCGAGCCCGCGTGCCGTGCCAAAGACGAGTGCACGGCTGCGAAGCGTGGCCAATACGCGCTCGATTACTGCGCCGGTGCCCGTGGCTGCGAGTGCGACGAAGGGGTGTGCGTGGCTTCGCTCTGCTCGGCCGATACCGACTGTGGCAGCCAAGTGTGCCGCAATGGCCAATGTGTTGAGCCGCCCGCCGCGAGCACGGTGGCGAGCTGCACCATTACGCCTGATTTGATCACCCTGCGCGCCGGGTCGACCACCAAAGTGTGGGTGTCTGCATGGGACACGCAAAAGAACCCGGTGGTGGTGAAAAACGGTATCGCGTGGACCGCGAAAGACGGCGCGGTAATTGAAGGCGCAGCCACCGAGCAATCGGCGATCGTCAAGGGCCAGGCGGCGAACGCCAACGGCTCGGTCGAAGTGACTATTGGCACCACCAAGTGCACCGCCAAGGCGGTGGTGCTCGACGCCACGGTGCTGCCTGGCACCTTGAAGGCGTTGGTTATCGACGAGCTGTCGGGCCGGGCGATCAACGACGCCACGGTGATGGTCTCAGACAGCGCCACTGGTGCGCAGGTCGGCACGTTGGCGACTACCGGGGTCAACGGTGTGTACACGTTGGCGGCGCTGCCCACCACCGGCCTGGCGACGGTGACGGTGTTTCATGACAAGTACAACTACCTGACGATCCCAAACTATGACTTGGGTACCGCTTCGGCCGACGCGCGCTTTCTCTCGTTCGTGCTGCGCCGCAACCAGCTCGACATGTACGGCGGTTACAAAGGCACCTTCACAGGTGTGCCGATGACGTCGAACATTCACATGGGCATCGCCGGTATCTCGATTGCCGGCGCGGTGACTGACATCTCGTTCGATCAATTGTTGGGCCCTGCGGTAGACACCGACATCAAAATCAGCGAGACGATCAAAGCAGAAAACGTAGGTGTGCCTGCTGGCGTGTACTTGGGCTTCACGGAGCAGAAGATCAAAGAAACCATTTCGGGCCAAGGCTTGGCCGGCGTGTGCTTCGACGCCAACGGCGCTCCCAAAGAGTCGGAAATTGCGGCTGGCACCTGCGGCACCCGCTCTGCGTGGGCGCTGCTCGGTGACGTGCCCATAGGCGACTTACCGATCGACAAATTCATCGGCAGTGGTGCTGACATCGACTTCGGCCAGATTTTGAGCGAGCTGATTCCTGTCTTTCGCCGCTTTGGTTCAGCGGTGGTGCGCGACGTGAGCTACTCGCTCAAGCCGACGCCGATGGTGAATGGCGAGTACGACTTGTCTGACGTGTCGAGCTTCACTACCCAAGACCTGCAATTCGCGCAGGTGCCGTTGGCGTTCAACTTCGTGGCCAAGGTTCCCGACTTGCCGCAAGTGGGCGCCAACTACATGGACCTGGTGGTGGTGTTGGGCGGAGTCAATTCGCCCGGCCGTGGCGTGATTCCGCTCGGTATCGGCGCCGGCGTGAATACCAAGCCCGTCGACGCGAAGCTCGACGCGCAAAGCGACTTGGCGCCCGGCCTGATGACGGTGCGCATGGCGCCCGCGCACCACGGTCTCGAAGGTGCTGAGTACGGCTTGGTGGCATTGGCGTTGTCGATCGACGGCTTCAGCAGCTCGGGGCTCATTTCGAGCGCGGTGTATGCCCGTGTGCCTGGCAACAAGTTGGCGTTCGACCCCAAGGGCGCGACGCCGGTCGAGCTGACCAATGCGTTTCTCAAGGTGCCGGCGGGTGCGGCCTACAACTACACCGACACGCCGCAAGGTGCGCTGACTGGCCGTCAGTTTCGCTTCGCTGCGGGCGGGCTCGAGGGCCAGGTAATCAAGGTGTCGTACAAAGACGCGCTTGGCCACGTGTGGGCCGTGTTGTTAGACCCCGCTCAAGCGACCACCGGGTTCGTGCTGCCCAAGCCTCCGGGCTCGTTTGCTGATCGCACCTTCGACAAGGGTACCAGCGCCATGGGCTCGCGCTCGCCGATGTTGGTTCAGGGTTTCCGTATCAATGACAACCCGTCGTCAACCAGCGGCGCGGCGATCAGTTGGCAAAAATATGTCGAGCTCAATTCTACCAACGCCGACCGCTTGATGGACTTTCTCACCGGCTTCACCATTTATGACTACGATCGCCCCGCGATTGAATGGGTAACCCCGAAAGGCGACAACACCACCATCGCCAAGGGCAGCATGCTCAAGCTCAACGTGAAGAACTTCAAGATCGGGGTAGGCGACGGCTCGGTGAAAATCACCTTCACCGGCGGCACCGGCTGCACTGAAGTGAACATCACCACCGACGCATCGGGCAAAGGCGAGTTGTCTGCGACGTTACCTGAAGCGTGTGCTGGTTCGGGCGTGGTGATGAAGGCCGCGCTCTTTGGTCAAGGTGCGCAAGCGGTTTTGCCCGCCGTCGAAAGCTCGCGCACCGCGAACATTCAGTAGCGCGGGCGCATTCAGGTGCGATAGGTCGGGTTCGAAAGGCCCTATGACGAACCCGACCCTGCAACTCGATTTCAATCTCAGCACCGCCGAGCAGATCGGCGGTGGAGGGCTACAGCGCGCCGATCTCGAAGCGCTCGCCCCCGTGGTAGCTCAAGCACACCAGGCGTTGACGCAAGGCCGTCGAGAAGGCCGTATCGCCTTCATGGACCTGCCAGGCCAAACCGCGGCGATCGACGAAGCGGTGGCATTGGGGCGTGAGCTTGGCGCCCAATTCGAAAACCTGGTGGTGTTGGGCATTGGCGGCAGCAGCCTGGGCCCCAAAGCGTTGTACAAAGCCCTTAAGCACCCCTTTGTGAGCTTGTTGCCGGCGTCTCAACGGGGCGGCGCGAGACTTTTCTTTCCCGACAATTCTGATCCGTCGACCTTCGCGGGGCTTCTCGAGGTGCTCGACTTGAAGCGCACCGCGTTCGCGGCCATTACCAAGAGCGGAGGTACGGCCGAGACCTGGGCGCAGCTGCTGCATGTCTCTTCGCAGCTCGATGCGACGGCACGGCAGAAACAGATTGTGGCGGTGACCGACCCGAAGGTGGGTGCGTTGCGCGCGGTGGCGACGAAAGAGGGCTGGCGGACCTTGCCGGTGCCTCCCGCGGTGGGTGGGCGGTTTTCGGTTCTGACGCCGGTTGGGTTGTTGCCAGCAGCGGCCGCGGGCATTGACGTGGCGGCGTTGCTCAAGGGCGCGGCGAACATGGCCAAGCGTTGCGAGGCCACGACGCTGTTTGAAAACCCGGCGTACATGTTGGCGTCAGTGCTCCATTGGTTTCACACCCAACACGCCCGGCCGATTCATGTGTTGATGCCGTATGTCGACGCGCTGCGCGAAACAGGAGACTGGTTCGTGCAGCTGTGGGGCGAAAGCTTGGGCAAGAAAAAGGGCCGTGAGCACGTGGGGCCTACGCCGGTGCGCGCGGTGGGAGCGACCGACCAGCATTCGCTTTTGCAACTGTTGATGGAAGGGCCACAAGACAAGGTAGTGGTGTTCGTCACTGCCGAAACGCCTCGCGAAGAGCTCACCATTCCCCATGGGTTTAGCGATCAGCCCGATGTTGCTTATCTGGGCGGCCATCGCTTTTCGAAGTTGCTCAACACCGAGCAGTACGCGACGTCGGTGGCGCTGGCGGCGAATGGGCGGCCGAGCATTACCATTCGCCTGCAGAAGCTCGACGCGTTCGCGATGGGTGAGTTGATGATGCTGTGGGAAGTCGCCACCGCCTTCTCGGGCCCGCTGTACGGAATCAACCCATATGATCAACCCGGTGTTGAAGCGGGTAAGCGTTACACCTGTGGTTTGCTGGGGCGGCCCGGGTATGAAGGGGCCAAGGCCGAGCTTGAGGCACGGCCTGCGCTTAAGCGCGATTGGCTTTTGTAGGGGGGAGCTTGGGGTAACAACATGCGCGGTAACGCGAAGGGGCAGCGAAACAAGACGATCACCACGGTGATCTCGAAGATCTCCGACCGTCCCGCGAGCCGTGCTTCGGCGTTGGTGGTGATCTACGGGCACGACTTGGGCCGCAAGTTCGACTTGGCCAAGTCGAGCACGGTGATCGGCCGGTCGGGCAAAGCCGATATTTTGGTCGATCAAGACTCGGTGAGCCGCAACCACGCCAAGTTGCTGCTCGATGGCAATACGGTGCGGCTGAAAGACTTGGGGTCGACCAACGGCTCTTACGTCAACGACGAGCCGATTGAAGGCGACATCACCTTGCGCAACGGTGATTTGATCAAAATCGGCCGCACGATTTTCAAGTTCATCGCCGGTGGCAATATCGAAGCCGCGTACCACGACGAGGTATACCGGCTGACCACGGTCGACGGTCTGACCCAGGCCTTCAACCGGAGGTATTTCGAAGACGCGCTCGAGCGTGAGATTTCGCGCTGCCACCGTTATGCGCGGTCGCTGGCGCTGTTGCTCATCGATCTCGATCGTTTCAAAGCCATCAACGACAACTTCGGCCACTTGGCGGGAGACCACGTGCTCAAGTGCGTCGCGTCGACCATTCGGGGGCGCACGCGCCGTGAAGACATTTTGGCGCGCTACGGGGGCGAAGAGTTCTGCATTTTGCTCCCCGAAGTTGACCTGAAGGGAGCGGCGGCGCTGGCCGAAAAGACCCGGCGCTTTGTCGAGAAAGAGAAGTTTGAGTTCGACGGGCACGAAATTCCCGTCACGGTTTCTATCGGCGTCGCGGCGCTTACCGACAAGCTGCGCGAGGGTAAAGATCTGATTAAAGCCGCCGATGAGCGGTTATTCGCTGCCAAGAAGGGCGGCCGCAACCGGGTAGAGTCGTAGGGCGAGGCGAACGCCACGTTTCGTCGTAGCAACTTGGGCCCCGCCCGCCGCTGACACACGGGGCGAAATGTCTCGCCAACTCATCTCGAGTGCCAACGTCGCTCGCGCTCCTTACCTAAAGGGGCAGCCGCTTCATTGTGAGCGGCCCACAATGGAGGTGTTGGCACCATGTCTTCACGAAAAATAATTCACCGCGGTTTCGTGCTGGTTTTTCTACTCGGCGGCGCTGGTTGTATGACCGGCGCCATGAAAGTGCCGATGACCGCGGCTGCGAACATGCCGGCAGCCGAAGGTACCGTCACCGCCACCCGCACCAGCAACGAAAACATCGCGCTCGAAGTGCAGGTTCGCCACCTGGCTCACCCCGAAAAAGTGGAGCAAGGTGCAAGCACCTATGTGGTGTGGGCCCGCCCCATGGGCCAAGCGGTGCCGCAGATCCTGGGCGCGCTGAAAGTCGATCGCAATTTAGACGGCATGCTGAGCACGGTGACTCCTTACAAAGAGTTTCAGGTCTTCATCACGGCAGAGCCGACCGAAGCGGCGGTCACCCCCACAGGGCAGCAGCTGTTGCTCGCCAGCGTACGACCCACGGCCTACTAAGGGTCTGTAACAAAATAAAGTAATTGACTTTATGGGCGGAGAGGATCTTCATTCGCCGGTGACCAAGGCGAAAAAGAAGATCAAAGAAGCGGGCATCAAGCAACGGTTTAATGCAATCAACGG
>JAIBBR010000019.1 GCA_019694575.1 Myxococcaceae bacterium | reverse complement strand
ACCGGGAGGCCTTAGCCGCGTCACGCGTGACAGAGGGGTCAATGCCCCTGAGAAACCTCACCCCTGGGGGGTCAATGCTCGTGAGAATTTTCTACGCAGAGGGGTCAATGCTCGTGAGAAACGACAAATTCACAGGAATTTTTTTTGGTTTCGACACGTACAACCTTGCCAGTCGATTGGAAATAGCGATGGAGCCTACTGGGGTTGTCGGGTCCTCCGACTGCATCTTTAAGGCCGGCCACGAAGACAAAGCCGCTCCCGTCGCTCAGGTACCGCGGCGCACGGTGATCGCCGATTGCCTCTGTCGGTACATTCGTCAAAGCGTGGCTTGTTGCATCGAGTAAATACAGCCGTGAGCGCGTCTGCCCTTTGTAACGGCCAGTGACCGCAACCACCTTCTGGTTGGGCGAAAGGTCTGCGTCTTCCGCTGTAAATTCTGGAACATCAATCGTAACGGCCACCCGTTTAGCAGCGTCGACAATGGTGACTTTTCCCTTCACCACGACTGCCGCCATCATTTGCCGCGGTGCAGCAGCAGTCGCGCCAAATGAAGCGGCGGCCACGCAAAATGAAAACGCCAAGGTCCGAGTCATGGGGCACCTCGCGTCAGGTCCTTCAACGGCGTGCCGGCGTCGAATGAATCGGGAGGCACCCAATTCTGCGTCGACTTCGGTTGAGCCACTGCCGGCCGCTTCGCGGGGACGTCGGCCACCGTTCCCTTGTGATTCGCAGGTGGGAAGCAATACGAGTTTCCCGGCCCTGGAACAATTTGGACACAGTTCCAGTCGGCAGGGCAATCTATCGTGTCGTCACAGGGAACGCTGCACGAGTACCCTTCGCTCAGACCTGGTTTGAAATGCACGCACAGGTCACTCAAGCACTCGCTGCGCCCCGCTACAGTACAGTCTTCGCCAACTTTCTTCGTAGCGGTAGCAACCGTTAATGGTTGCCGCTGACGAAAGACTTCAACCTCTTCTTGCCCTCTTCCCTCTGGCGCGAAGCCACAGCTACAACCACCGAAGAGAGAAAAAAATAGTACTGCTGCTCCGAACTGTGGTGCCACAACGCGAGTCATGTGTAGTCCCCTCCCCAAATGCGGGCGCGGAACTTCTCTTAAATGGCCTCGCAAAAATCTTAAATGGCCTCGCAAAAACAACGGGTCATTTTCAACCTGGGGCGGGTCGCTTTTGACCTGTCGCAACCTTTTCCCCATGACTGTTCGCCGAAGCGAACGCTGAGTTGTTGTCGCCGCTCGGGCTGCGGCAATGCCTCCCCTTCAGTGACCGAAGAGCGCACAGTTGCTTGCTGAACGGTGTTGCGCGGTCGCTTTCTCCTAGGGCGCAGTAGTTCTACTCCTTCGGGTTTTGGGCGGGCATTTGACGTGTTTGCCTTTGCTGGCTTAAGCGGCGCCCGCCCAGTTGATCAGGGCCTAGAGACAAGTCCGGGGTGAGGGGAACACACCGACAACCTGGAGCGTCGTTACATGAAGTGGCAGATGGCAGTTGCTGGTGTAGTGAGTTGTGGTTTGTGGGCTTGCGAGCTCCCTGTACCGAGTGAGTCGTCGAGCAATTCGGTTGAGTCGAGCGCTGAGCACCAAACCGCCGAGTACCAAACCCATAGCCAAGCATTACTCTCTGATGGTGGGTGGGCAGCTGTCGAGGTCTACGGGCCGGGCGGCAGCTTAGCTGGTTGGGACATTTACGACGGTGACCCGCCGGGAGCGACGATGGCCGTGGTCGTCGATTCTGTTCGCGGCAATGTCAACCAATTCACCAGCCAAGGTGTGGAAAACGGTTTTCGGCTGCGCAAAGCAAACATGCAGCCCTGGGGTAATACCGACAATTTCAACTTGTCGTGGTGGCAGCAGTTCAGCACGCAGATGACGGTGTACGTCGACGTCAATACCAGCGGCGGCCAGCGCTATCTGCAGTACTCGCCTTTATCAACCAGCCCATTGGGCACCGGTGGCTACGTCGTTCATGGGTTGGGCACCAACGCCATTGACGGTACTTGGCACCAGTACCAGCGCGACTTGAAGGCAGACTTGGCGGCGGGTCAGCCGGGGCTGACGCTGCTCTCGGTCAACGCCTTCTTGTTCCGCGGCACAGGCAAGATAGATGACATCACCCTGCAGGCGGCCCCGTTTTCACCGCCCACCATTACCGCGTTTTACGCCAACGCTACCGACGTGCTGTGGGGCGGCGCTGTCGGGTTGGTGGTTGACGCCATTCCCGCGCTGCCGGGTGACGCCCTGACCTACCAGTGGACGACAACGGCTGGCACGTTGACCAACTCCAAATCTAACCGGCCCGTGTGGACCGCACCCAACGCTGACGTGACCGCGGTGATTACCGGAGTGGTGATGGGGCCCAACAACCTCAGTGTTCAGCGCCAGTTGACCCTCACGTCACGCCAGGCAGGCATCACCGGGTCGACCTACACCACGGGTGATTCGCTCACCGGTTGGTCTATCTACGATGGTGACCCACCGGGCGCCACGATGCGCGTCGTGGCCAGTGGCACGCCTCGAGGCAACGTCGTTCAATTGGTACCCACGGGAGACAACGGCTTCATGTTGTCGCTGCCTACCGCCAACACCAAAAACTTCACCATCACCTGGGACATGCTCTTCACCACCAGCGCCGTGGTTTACGTCGACGTGATGACCACCGCGGGGCAACGGTATTTGACGTATACCTCCAGCTCCATCAGTGGGCTGGGTACAGGGCAGTACGTTCAGTTCGGGTTGGGCTCTGCGTTCGCCAACGGCCAGTGGCTCACCGTGACCCGCGACCTGCAAGCCGACTTTCGACAGGCGCAACCCGAGCATTCAATTCTGTCGGTGAGAGCCGTTCTGATTCGAGGCGCGGGAATGGTTGACACCATTCGGTTGGGCGCCCCGGTCTGCCAATAAATCGTTGGAGCACCCCCATTATGAAAAAAATAATTCACACAGCATTGATCTGCCTTGCCTTTGGTTTGCCCGCTTGCACAGGCGAAATTTCTGACCCCGCGGCGCCACTGAGCCCTTCGACCGACACCTTCAACCCGGCTGACCTCGGCTCGAGCACCCAGCGCTTGCAAGCCGGCCCGCCTGACCCGCTGAACCCTGCGTCGTTGCCGCCCGACCGCCCCACCAGCATCAACGGCAAGCGCCCCGCGCGCTATGGCATTGAGACTGACAACTGGCAGGCGTGCATTTCAAAGACAACCGCTGCTTGCAGCACGGGCAGCGGTGGCCTGGGCGCAAGCTGCGGCCCCGGCGCGCTTTGTAATACAGACTTTCTTTGCATTTCGGGTGTTTGCCAAAACCCGGGCGGCGTCGGTGAAGCCTGCTTGGCCAACGGCGAATGCTTGACGACTCCGGTACCGTTGGTGTGCGTCAACAGCGTCTGCAACGCGAAGAGCTTTTTGCTCGGGCCTTGCGACGAACCTGCCGACTGCCAATTGCCCGCGGGCAACCCGGGCCCTGCGATTTGCGTGGCCAACATTTGCCGTACGCCGGGTGACCTCGGCGCACCCTGCCAAACGGCACTGCACTGCAAGACGACGAGCTCCACCGGCGTGCCGCTCATCTGCTCGGTTCCTTCAGGCCAGGCGGTGGGCACCTGCGCAGCCATTGGCGGCGTCGGCGGCCCCTGCACCGACGAAACACAATGCAACCAGAGCACCGCGCCCCGCTGCTTGCCTACCAGCGACCCGCCGGTTGCGGCGCATGCCTGCAACCTGCCCAGCGACGAAGGAGGCTTTTGTGATGACAAGCCCGACTGCAACCAGGCCACTTCGCCCACCGGCCGCGAGTGCGTGTCAGGCCGGTGTCGCGTGGCCGGTTCGCAAGGGTCGCCCTGTTCGCTCAACAGCCAGTGCATCGTGGGCTTGGCGTGCATTGCCGGCCGCTGCAACCCCTTGAGTGGCCCAGGTGGAACCTGCGACGAAGTGGGTGACTGCACGCAGAGTCAGCAACAACGCTGCATTTCGAACGTGTGTCGTGTCACCGGTGTTCTCAATGGCCCTTGCGGTCAACCCAACAACTTCTGCTCGTCAAACCCCAGTTGTGTGTTTGCTGGCAATGCCAGCGGCACAATGTATTGCATCAACGACGTATGTGTTTGTCCTTCGTCTGACACTTGCACCGACAACTCGCAGTGCGCGGCGACCGTCGGTGGTCAGCAACAGGTGTGCGTGCCGCGAATTGCGCCCGCGCAAGGCAAGTTCTGCCGCCCAGCGGGTACCACGCCCACTGGCTGCTGCGACGAAAAGGCCGACTGCCGGCCAGTCGGAGCTTCGACGTGTCTGTTGAACCCGGCATCGTTGGGCTGCAACAGCGGCGGTGTCTGTGCCGCCGGCCTTGCCCAGGCGAGCGTGTGCTCTCGAGACGATGAATGCAGTGGTGTCTTGGTTTGCCGAATCAACACAAACATTCCCGGTCGTAACTACAAGACCTGCGAGTACCCCTTATGAACAGCCTAAATTCTCATCATTGTCGAATTGTGCTTGGGCTCATTGTTCTGCCCGTTATGTTTGCCCAAACCGCGCTGGCCCAAGCCCAGCGTGACGACGTGGTCAACGTCGGTGGCATTGAAGCCAACGCCAGCTTCAGTCACTCGGTGGGCATTGACGTGCCTGATTACTATGGCATCGAGCCCAGCCTGGCGATTCACTACAACGTGAACAGCCCCGTGGGCTTGGCGGGCCCCGGTTGGGAACTCACCGGGTTTTCAGTCATCGACCGAAAGGGGCCGACCGCGGGCCTGCCCGTTTATGCGGCCAGCGACCGTTATTTCCTCGACGGGCAAGAGCTGATTGGCTGCACCGGCACGGCCACCGCCAGCCCGGGGTGCGTGCTGGGGGGCACCCATGTCACCAAGAGCGAAACATACCAGCGCGTGGTGCGCACCGGCGACACCTTCGTGGTGTGTAAGTCGGGCGTCTGCGCGACGTACCAACCCATCATTTGCAACAAGTCAGGTGTTTACCGCTGGGGTGTTTCGCAAGTCGCTGACTTGCTCGGCCACACCACCACCTACGCGTGGGACACGGCGAATTCATGCACCGGTAACTTGGCGAGCTCGACGCCCCAGTTCGCGTACCCCAAAAGTGTCACCTACAACCAGGGTCGGTATGTGGTTGAGGTGCGCTACGAAGACAGCGTGAACCGGTTTCCGCATGCGACGGGCGCCGGCGACTTCGTTCGCTCGAAGCGGGTAAAGAATATCGCCGTCAAGGTGACGGGGCGAAACAAGAGCGCCTGGGGCCTGTCGTACCAAGCGGGCAACGACGTGCTGGCGAAGATTCAGCCCTATGGCACCGACGTCACCTTCGACGCCGCGGGAACAATTAATGGAGGCAGCACCGCCGCGCCCGCCCAGACGTTCATTGCCGAATCGACCGCTGTCTCGTTTGACGCCGCGGTAAAGCAAGCCAGCATTTCTTGCCCACGAAACGGCAACCTTTCGGCGGTTGACTTAAACGGCGACGGGTACAGCGACTTGGTGTGCGTGCATGCGCGCACCAACAGCATCGAATCGGCGTCGGGCATCGAAGTGTTTACCAACTTGAAGAACGGTACTTTTGCGCCCGCGGTGGCGCTGCCGTACCCGGGTGAATCGAAGAAAGAGCCGGTGTTCATCGACGTCAACTGCGACCGTCGCCCCGACATCGCCTGGGTCGCCACCACCTGCCCTCAGCAGTGGAAAGCGCGGCTCAACCAAGGTAACGGCACTTTTTCGGCCACCGAAACCTCATGGGGTAATTTACCAACCGATATCGACATGCGGGTGTCAGCGCAGTTTTCTGACCTCAACGGCGACGGTTGCACCGAATACGTGTACCCGTCGACGACCAACCCCAATGACCGGCTGTACCGCATTATGTATGGCCAACCCAACCAGACCTCAGACGCCGATACGTGTTTGAGCACCGCGCAACCGCTCATGGGCTTGCCGGCCGAGGCGGCGCGCGACGGCTTCGGCGTGACGATGCCGTTTCGGCTCACTGACGTCGACGGCAACGGCGCGGGTGACCTGGTGTACTTCAAAGACACCAACACCAACACCGCGGCTGAAGTGAAGGCTGTTCTCGGCAGTGGCTACGCCATCAACCAGGCGACGGTGAGCTTGGGCTTGATGTCATCGTTTCACAGCTTGACGACCATGACTTTCGCGCGTGTTGCGCAGGGCCGCGGCACCGACTTGGTGTACATCAAAGCAGGTCAAGGCCGGGTCATGGTTCGCCCGTGGAACAATGCGCTCCAACAGTTCGGTACCGACATCGACGTGGCGGCGGTGCCGACGGCGATAACGGTCGCTTCGCTCGGCTTCGGCGACTTCGACGGCGACGGTAAGCAAGACATACTGCTCTTGCAGGCAGAATCGGCAACGCTGATGCGCCCCTGGGTTTTGAAAAACACCAGCGGCAACGCCCGGGTGACTGAAATTCAAAATGGTATCGGCGGCATTCGCCGACTCACCTATGCCAATGCCTCGGTGCAACCTAACACGGTTGGAGTGCCTGCGCAGTGGGTGGTGCAGTCGAGCACCGAAATCATTGGCAGCCAAACGATGGTGACAAACTATACATATTCGGGTGGCTTGTATGACACCGACGAAAAGCGGTTCATTGGTTTTTCGAAAGTGACCCGCACTGACCCGTGCGTGGGTACGGTTTGCCCTTCGACGACGGTTTATTTTGACACTGACTACACCGGTGCGCGGCCCATTCGCATTGACCGTTTTGACGCCACCGGCAACAAGCTGCTGGCGTCGACGACGCTGCGCTATTCGCTCAAGAACACGCTGCCCTATGACAGCAAGCTGACTGAGAAATGGGAGTACGCGTACAATTCTGCTTCAACCGCCGTGCGACGCACTGCCACCGAATACGCGTACAACGGTAACGGCGACCTGACGAGTGTTCTCGAGTACGGCGATTCGGCCACCCCGCTGCGCTTGCGGGTGACTGACTATACGGTGATGAACGCCGCGTCGTTTATCTCGCAGCCGTCGCGCACCGCCCTCTACGAAGGAGGTACCCAAACCGAAGCCGCCAAGCTCGAAGAGACGTTGAACGCGTACGATGCCGTCGGCAAGCTGACCAAGAAAGATGCGTGGGTCAACCCGATGCCAGTGGGAGCCACGACGAATTGGGTTTCGACCACCTTCAGCTATGACCTTCAGAACCGGTTGATTCAAATCGTGGCGCCGCTCAACCGTCTCACCAAGTACACCTATGAGACCGAGCTCGATCTCTTCGTCGCCAGCACCACCAATGCGCGCAACCACGTCGACCTCAAGAGCTGGAACTCGCTCTGCGGCCAACCCGCGGTCACCACGGGAGTGAATGGTGAGACACTCACCTTCACGTACGACGCATATTGCCGGCCGACCTTGAAGACCTTTGCTCCGGGTGGTCACTACGAGAGAACTATTTACGTGGTGGGCACGGCGACGGTACGCCAAAACACCCGCGTTGAAACGCCCTCGGCCGATGGAGCGAGTGTTCAGTGGACTGAGAGCTATTTCGACGGAGCGGGCCGTGTTTTCGAAACGCGAAGCAAAGGGCCCACCACCGTCGTGCAAAGCAAGACATTCGATGCGCTGGGTCGGGTGGCTACCGAATCGTTGCCCTATTTCCTCGGGCAAACCGCTTACAACACTTCATACAAGTACGACGCGCTCGGCCGTCGAGTAGAGACCACGTTCGCGACAGGTGACAAAACCACCACCGCTTACGGCGACCGTTTCGTCTGCACCACTGACGAAGAGGGGCACTCCTCGTGCAGCGACCTCGACAGCCTTGGTCGAATCGTCGGCCAGCGGCAATGGGTTGCCGGCGGGCGCTGGGTGACCAATACCCTGACGTACAACGCGCGCGGTGATCGCAAGTCGCTCCGTGACGCGCTCGGTAATACCGTTACCACCGACTACGACTCGCTCGGGCGCCTGGTCACCGAGCGTGACCCAGCGCGAGGTACCCTGACGCGCGCCTACAACGCCGCCGGCGACATGGTGCGTGAAGTGAACGGGCTCGGAGAAGCGACTGCACACGAGTACGACGCGTTGGGTCGTGTTACCAAGCGAACGACACGCGAGGGTACCGCGGGTGCCCAGTCAGTCACCTTCACCTACGACACGGCAGAGGTCGGTTTTGGCAACCTGGGTCATCTCACCCGCGCGGCCGATACCCTCGGTTCCACCGCTTTTCGTTACAACGTGTCAGGCACGCTCAATCGAATGGTTCGTCATTTTGATGTGCAGGGTGACACGCCTCCGGCAGACCAAACATTTACATATGCGTATGACGTTGCCAACCGGCCTGTTCAAACAGTCTTTCCTGACGGTACGGTGTTGAATACCGCTTACGACGCGTCTGCGCGGCCGCGGTCGCTCACCTTCGTGCAGGGAACGACGAGCAAGCTGTTGGCTTCGGCGACGTACGATGCCGCGGGCAACAAAACGGCCCTCGCTTATGGAAATGGGTTCTCGACGGCGTTCACCTATGCGCCGCAACGCAACTTCTTGACCCAGAAGAGCACGACCGCCCCCAGTGTTGCCGGGCCGCAAGTGCAGTTTGCGTACACGAGAAACAAAGAAGGCAAAATCACCGGGCTGTCACGGTGGGTGGCCCCGGCGACGACGGCCGAGCAGCTGACCTACACGTACGACACGCGTCACCAGTTGCTCTCGGCGGTCAGCACCGTCAACGGCACCCAGACGTGGACATACGACGACATTGGCCGCATTCTCACTTCGCCCTTCGGTACGAATTGCTACGCCGCAGCGACCGCTGCTTACCCTGCTCCGCACGCCATTTTGGGTGTCGGCAGCTGCACGACGCCGTCGTACAACTACAACGCCGCCGGTGCGCTGACGCGGGGTTGGGTGCTTCCCAGCAGTGTCGCCGCGGGCGTACGCCTCTTGACGTACAACGGTCGTGGCCAAGTCGAGCGGGTGGTTATCACCGGCGCGGCGGGCGAGCAGACGTACCAAGAAGACTATGTGTACGGCGCCAATGACCAACGGGGCCGGGTGCGCGTGCTGCAGGGCTCGTGTGCGCCGTCAGACGCGCAGACGACGTATTTCGTCGACGGCGATTTCGAGATTGGCCAAATCGGAGGCACCGACGTGACGACGCAGCTGTTCTCGTTGGGTGGCGAGTGGGTTGCCAAGCGGGTGAAGGTTGAAGCGGGTAAACGTTGCGCCAGCTGCGTGAAGGCGACGACAGACACCTTCACCTATGTGCATGTTGACCATTTGGGGTCGGTGGTGGCCGAGAGCAAAGCCGACGGTACCTTGTTCAACCCAGCCAACTATCGCGCGTTTGGTGACGAGCTTGGCCAGCCGGTGGGGCCGACGGCGCGCTTGCACCGTGGCTTCTTGGGTGAGCGCCGAGACGCGACGGGTTTAATGTTCCTCAACGCCCGTTATTACGATGCGGCGTTGGGCCAGTTCACGTCGACTGACCCCCTGCGCAACTGGACCCGCACGGTGGGGCCGCACCCCTACGTGTACAGCTTCAACGACCCCATCAACCGGTCTGATGCCAACGGCGCGATGTCGCTCAAACAAGAGGGTGGGCAAGAAGGCGGAACGGGCAGTGCCAGCGCGCCCAAGAGCCGGGCGGTGGGCAGTCGGCCGTTCGACAAGGTCGACCAAGCCATGGGCTTCATTTCGCGTCAGGCGATACCCGACGACTTGTCTAACGCGCTGCCCGTTATTCCCACCGCTAACGAAGAAGCCATGTCGGAGCCAGACGTTGAGCCGAGCGATTTGATGTCAGGTGCAAACTTTGCCTTCAACGCGGTGCGCGGCGCCGCGAGCATCATGGCGCGTGGGTTGTTGCACGCGCTCAAGAGCACGGTGGGCTCGACGTTGTCGGCGAAGGCCGGCCGAAACTTCTGCGGAAACGGCAATTGCGGCCCCGCGGCGGTTTGGGTGATTGAGCGAAAGCCCGGTCAAATGCTCGAAGATGTTGAGCAGGTGATGGCGTCGAAGGGGAACTACACTGCCAGACCTGCCGGGTTTGGTGGTGGTTCGACGATTCCCGACATGCTCAGCGAGCTTGGAGACCGCGGGTTCAAGACAACCGAGTTTCCGAAGACGTCTATCGAATCGTTGGTGAGGCAGTCGAGCGATACCGCCCCCGTGTTGCTTTTCACCACCACCTTAAAAGGCGACATACCCCATGTCTTTGTGTTGATGGGTGAAAGAGTGCTTGCGAAAGGAGGCTCCATGCCCGTGGTGGCCGATATGGCGGGAGCGTTCAATTATAGCCCAGTCACCTGGCAGAAGCTGGCTGGCGAGTACAGCTTCGAGCCAATCGCCGCCTTCAAGGTGACGAAAGAGGCCACCGGCAAATAGCGCTGACGTAGAAATGAAAGTGGGGGCAGGCTGCTTTTCTTAAAAAAAGTAGCCTGTTCCCTTTTTATTGGGCTGGCATGCGCTGATAAGTCATCACCCTCTCACGCATGGACTTTCGCCCTTCACTCTTCGGTTTCACCCTCGTCGAGCTCACCCAAAAGCTCGGCAGCCGGGTGCGGGCGCTCGAGACGCTGAAGTGGCTTTACGAAACGACACCCATGCCGACGGAGCTGCCCCCCTCAATACCCAAAGTCAGCTGGAAGCAGTGGCAACCTTTTCGTCAGCAGGTGAGTTTGGGCCTGCCCACGGTGAAGCAGGCCCAGCGCAGCCCTGACGGCACCACCAAGTTTGCGCTTGGCTTCGGCGAGCAGACGGTTGAAACGGTGCGCATTCCCGCCCATGGGCGCAGCACGGTGTGCATTTCGAGCCAAGCCGGTTGCACGCGCCGCTGCGTCTTCTGCGCCACCAAAGAGCTCGGCTTCGACCGTTCGCTCACCGCTGCTGAAATGGTGGCTCAATATTTCATGGCCCGCGCCGACGCGCCGCCCCAAGCACCCGCCCGCAACGTGGTGTTCATGGGCATGGGCGAGCCTCTCGACAATGTAGACAACGTGCTGCGTGCAGTGCAGGTGCTGACGCAAGGGCCTTACCCGCAGCTCGGCGCGCGGCAAGTCACAGTGTCGACCTCTGGCGTGTTGCCGGGCATGGTGCGGTTTCTCAAAGAGTCGACCGCCAGCTTGGCGCTTTCGCTCAACGCCACCACCGACCCAGTGCGCACCCAGTTGATGCCGCAAACCAAGACGTGGCCCATTGCGGCGCTGCTCCAAGCGCTCAAAGACGACGCCAAGGTGCACCCCAAGCGCGAGCACTTCATCGAGTACGTGCTCTTCGATGGGGTGAATGATTTCGACGAAGACGCTGACCGCTTGGTGGAGCTGTTGCGCGAGGTGCCGGCGCGGGTGAACCTCATTCCGCACAACCCTTTTCCCGGCAGCCCGCTGACGCCGCCCAAGCCTGCGCGCATGCTCGCGTTTCAAAAGCGGGTGCGTGCGCAGGGGTTACTGTGTCTGGTGCGTTGGCCGCGAGGGCAAGAAATCGCCGCGGCGTGCGGACAGTTGGTGCTCGCCGAGAGCGCGCACGGTTTCGTTCCGGCGACAGTGTAGGTTCGCCACCTTCATGCCGTTGTGCGCAAACAGGTAATCGCGCGCGTCTGTGCTTGAATGACGGCCCGTCATGGTCAGCGAGAAGTCTTGTCTCAGCTGCGGTAGCGCGGTGGCGTTTGATGCCCGCGAGTGTCTTCGCTGCGGCAGCGCCATGCCAGAGCAAGAGCAGACCGGCCAAATGTTCTCACCTGCCGCCGCCGAAGAACGCACCGGCCAAGTCGAATTGCCCTTGACGTTGATGACGCACGGCGCCGATGGGCAAGAGCAAACGGGCTCAGTGGCGTCTCCGATGGCGGTGGCATTCGCGCAGGCCACTGCGCTCAATGAAAATGCCGCCGCCATTGAAAGCCCCGAGCACGCACACGAGCGCACAGGGCAAATGTTTTCGGCGGCCGCCGCTGAATTGGCAGCTCAACAGAACGACGTCGCCGTGGGCCAGGTGTTGAATGCGTTTGACCATGCCGCGTTGGCCGAGCTCGCCGCGTCGGCTGCTACGCCGCTGCCCTCGAACGCGCCGGGCCCTGAAATATTGCCTCCGCTCAACGAGCCCGCGCCGCCGAGAGAAGGTGAAAAAACCTCACCCGAGCTCAAACCGGTGCCCGCTGAACCGTTGCCGGGCGATGCAGTGTCAGAGTCTGCCGGCGCGTTGGGTTCAGCTGAAGAAACCGCGCCCACCCAGTCGCACGCACCCGTGTCGGCCCCGCATTTCTCGCCCAGCACCAAGAAAGACCCGCTGGTGGGCACGCACATTGGCGACTACTGGGTAGAAGGGCGCGTCGGCATTGGGGCGATGGGCGTGGTGTACCGCGGCTTCAACGCGGTCATCGCCAAGCACGTGGCCATCAAAGTGTTGCGCAACGACATTGTCGCCAACCCCCGCGACATGGAACGGCTGCTTGAAGAAGCCCGCGTGGTGAACGCGATTCAGCACCGCAACATCATCAGCATTTTCGGCGCGGGCGAATTGAGCGACGGCCGCCAGTACCTGGTGATGGAATATTTAGAAGGCGAAACGCTCGACGCGCGGCTAGAGCGAGAAACCAAGCTCTCGGTGCGTGACGCGCTGCCGATTCTGCAGGGCGTGCTGGCGGCGCTCGATGCCGCGCACAAGGTGGGCATCGTTCACCGCGACTTGAAGCCGGCCAATGTCTTTTTGGCCAAACAGGCCGACGGCGAGTCGTGGGTCAAGCTGCTCGACTTTGGTTTGGCGCGCAAAGAAGAGAAGCGCGAAGTGAGCCGCATTGCCGGTACGCCTGACTACATTGCGCCCGAGCACGCGCGGGGCAAAGCGCCCACGCCGGCGTCAGACTTGTACGGTTTTGGGGTGCTCGCCTTTCATGTGCTGACGGGCCGCTTGCCGTTCATCGGTTCAATGCCCATCGAGGTGATGGACCAGCACGTGCATAACGTTCCGCCTTCGCCGCGCGAGTTCGAGCCCACGCTGCCCCAGGCGATGGTCGACTTGGTTTTGTGGCTGCTGCAAAAAGACCCTGAGCGGCGCCCCAAGGTGAAAGAAATTCGCCACATCTTGCGCCAGGCCGGCAGTGACCAAGAAGTCACGCTGGCCGATGAGAGCCCCCACGCGCCGAGCGCCATCACCGCGCCGCGGCGGTCTGCGCCCCAGCCCGGGGTGCCGACCCTCCGCGACAGCGAAGCCACCCTGTCGGGAGTCGGCGGAGGCACGCGTTCGGGCATGCCCTTGAGTTGGGCGTTGCTTTCACTGTTGCTCTTGGGCGTGGGTTTGGTTGGAGGCTGGTTGTTGGCGCAGAACAAACAACGGGCCGAAGCGCCCGCGCTCGATGCCGCGGCCGCTGACGAGGTGTGGCAACAGCAAACCGAGGCGCGGCTTGAGAAGCTGAAGGGTCGGCTCGTCGACGCCAACGGTAAAAGCGCCTTCAAAGCAGTGCAGCGAAAGGTCGAATTGGCAAAAACAGTGGCCCAGCAAAAAGATGCTGATCGCGCGCTGATCGAACTGGAGAACCGCGTCTTGGGGAAGTAGATCCTCCCTTAAGACGCCATGCCCAAAGAAGCCCGAAAATTGCCTCGGCCCGCGCTCGTCACCCATGCTGACGAGCTGCCTTTAGACCCAGCGCTGCTCCTCAAAATGCACGGGCTCATGGTGCAAGCCCGGGTGCTCGAGGAGCGCCTGATTGCGATGTACAAGTCAGGCCACGGCTATTTTTGGATCGGCGGACCCGGCGAAGAAGCGTTCAACGTGGCGCTCGGGTTGCTCATTAAAAAAGGCCAAGGCCCAGCGTTCGATTTTTTACATTTTCATTACCGCCAGTCGGCCACCTTGCTGGCGCTGGGTGAATCGCCCCTCGGCGCGTTGCGGCAAATGAAGAACACCTCCACCGACCCGTACTCGGGAGGCCGCAATTTCGCCGGCCACTTCGCGGTACGAAAGTGGAACGTGGCGCCCGTGAGCTCGCCGATTGAAGTGCAGTACGTGATGGCGCCTGGCACCGCGCTGGCGCAGAAGCGTCATGGCGGCGACGGGGTGACGGTGGTGACCGGTGGCGACGCGGGCACGGCTGAAGGCGATTTTGCTTCTTGCCTGGTGTGGGCGAGTCGCCCTGGCAACGAGTTACCGATTTTAATCATCGTCACCAACAACCGGTGGGGCATTTCGACTTCGTACAACACGCAGCAAGGCGTGAAGCGCATTTCTGACCGCGGGGCCGCGTTCAACATTCGCCACAAGACCATCGACGGCAACGACCCCATCACGGCTTATTCTGAGCTGAAAGAAGCGTTCGAATACGTACGCCAAGAGCGCAAGCCCTACTTGGTCGAAGCGAACGTGTCGCGGCTCTATGGCCATTCTTCAGCGTCGGGCGCGAATTACGTGGGCGAAGAAGCCGACTGCTTGGCGCAATTCGAAGCCAAGCTGATAGCGCAGAAACTGCTGACGGCCCAAGACGCGAAGAGCCTGCGCCAAAAGTGGGCCGACGACATCGCCGAGATGGCCCGGCAGGCGAAAGAAGAGCCGATGCCTGACGGCTCTGACATTTTCAAACACATTTATTCAGGAGAAACCTGACCATGGCGAACATGGCGCAAGCCATTCGAATGGCGCTGCACTACGCCGAAGAGAACATGGGCGTCTCTGACGTCTTCGGCCAAGACGTGGGCCCTCCGCTGGGAGGCGTGTTCACCGCAACGCAAGGTTTGAAGACCGCGTGGAACGCGCCGCTCGACGAGCGCGGCATTATCGGCATGGCCATGGGCTTGGCGATGGCAGGGCAAAAGCCCGTCGCTGAGATTCAGTTCTGCGACTACATCTACAACACCATCGACCTGCTCAAGCTGGCTGGCAACACCTGCTGGTCATCTTACGGCCAGTGGAATTTGCCCATGGTGGTAATGACGCCGGTCGGCTCGGGCATTCGCGGCAGCATTTACCACTCGCATTCTTTCGACGCGACGATGACCCACATTCCCGGGTGGAAAGTGGTGATGCCGTCGACGCCGCTCGATGCGTACGGCTTGCTCCTTTCGGCCTGCGCCGAGAAAGACCCGGTGATGTTTTTGAAGCCGAAGGCGCTGTTGCGTATTCGCGGCGACGAACTGATTCCCGGAGAGCCCGGCGACGACAAGCAATTGTCAAAGATGATTGATGCACCGCTGGGCGACCGCTCGAAGTGGAAGGCGCAGTGGCCTTCGGTCGAGAAATACCTGGTGCCGATTGGCGAGGCGAAAATTTTGCGCCCGGGTTCGCAGCTCACCGTGGTCAGCTATGGCCGCACGCTTCCTTTGTGCGTGAAGGCGGCGCATGCGTTGGCTGACGAAAACATCGACGCTGAGGTCATCGACCTGCGCTCGCTCTGGCCATACGACTGGGCGAAGGTGAAAGCCAGCATCGAGAAAACAGGCCGGGTGCTCTTCGTCAACGAAGACACCGAGGTGACCAACTTCGGCGAGCACCTGGTGCGCCGCACGTGCGACGAATTGTTTTACCAATTGCTTGCTCCGCCCAAGCTGTTGGCGGGCAAGTTCATACCCGGCATTGGCCTCGCCGACGCGTTGGAAAACGCCTCGGTGCCGCAGTTGGGTGACATCACTCAGGCGATGCGGCAGTTGGCAAAGACGGAGCCATAGAGGAGCAGAAGGGAAGCTTAAATTGGAAAAACGCAGACACCGCCGCTATTCGAAGCGCTTCAAAGTGAAGTTCGGCGAAAAGTCGTTCACCCACAACGGGTTCTCGGGCGATGTCTCGGCCACCGGCATGTTCGTAGTCACCGCGCAGGGGCCGAAAATCGGCACCCGGTTGCACCTCGAAATCACCATGGACCAAGACCGCGTGCTCTATTTCGAGGCCATTGTGGCGCGGTTGGCGCTGGTGGCCCCTGAGCTTCGCCAGGTGATGAAGGGCGGCTTCGGCGTGCGTTTTCTCACCCCGTCTGAAACCGTCGCCGAAATGGTGCCGCATTTGAAAGACCCCAGTCGCTTGCAGGCGGTTTTTCCCACCCAGCAAGCGCTCACCGAATCATGGGAGCGCGAGCTGAAGCGCGGTGGCATGTTTCTCTGGTCTGACCGCCAGCAGCAGCTCAACACCATCGTCACGGTAGAAATCGACATTCCTTTTGCCGGGCGCACTTTGGCATTCGAAGCGCGCGTGGTGCATGTAAACCCCGAAGCCGGGCGTTATGGCTTAGGCCTGATGTTTTTAGACCCGGGAGCGGCGACCAACGCCTTCTCTGGCATTTTGGGTCACCCGTAAGCGCAGTCTTTTCTCACGTCTAAAAAAAACTTCTCGAAATGGTGGCAACGATGAGTGAACGAATTCGTAAGGCGGCGGTGTTGGGCTCGGGCGTGATGGGCAGCGGCATTGCCGCGCACTTGGCCAACGCAGGCATTGGGGTGGTGTTGCTCGACATCGTGCCGCCCAAGCCGGCTGAAGGCGACAAGGTCGACTCCAAGGCGTTTCGCAACAAGTTCGCCGCCACCGCCGTCGCCAACTTGAAAAAGCAAAAGCCCGCGCCGCTCTTTTCGCTTTCAGCCCTGTCGCTGATTGAAGTGGGCAACCTTGAAGATGACTTGGCCAAGTTGAAAGACTGCGACTGGGTCGTCGAAGTGGTGAAAGAAGACATGGCGGTGAAGCAGGGGCTCTTCGCCAAGGTCGAGCCGTACCTGCACCCCGGTGCCATTATTTCTTCGAATACCTCGGGCCTTTCTATCGCCGGCATGACGCAAGGCCGCAGCGCGCAGTTCAAGAAGAACTTCTTGGTGACGCACTTCTTCAACCCGGTGCGCTACATGAAGCTGCTCGAGCTGGTGCCGGGCGCCGAGACCTCGCCCCAAGTAATGCAGAAGATGGCGAAGTTCGGCGAGCAGATGCTCGGCAAGGGCATCGTTTATGGCAAAGACACCACCAATTTCATTGCCAACCGCGTCGGCACCTATGGCCTTTTGCGCACCATCGCGGTGATGAAAGAAGACGGGCTCACCATCGAAGAGGTCGACAAAATTTTTGGCCCGGCGATGGGCCGCCCTAAGTCGGCCGTGTTTCGCACCGCTGACTTGGTGGGGCTCGACACCTTCTTGCACGTCATCAACAACTGTTACGACTCGCTGACCAAAGACGAGAACCGCGAGGCTTTCAAGCCGCCCGCGTTTCTGCTCGAGATGGTGAAGAAAGGCATGCTCGGCGACAAGACGCAGGGCGGTTTCTACAAGAAGAAGAAAGGTGGCGAGGGCGAGAAAGAAATTCTCGTGCTCGACTTGGGCACGCTCGAGTACCGCGCGCAAAACAAGGTGCGCTACGAGTCGCTCGGGGCGGCGAAAGACTTGGAATCGCCCACCGAACGTTCAGTGGCGATGATGAACGGCACCGACAAGGCCGCCAAGTTCGCGCTCAAAGTGTCGCTCGACACCATGGCGTATGCCTCACGGCGCTTGGGTGAAATCGCCGATGACTATGTCAACATCGACCGCGCGCTGCGCTGGGGCTTCGGTTGGGACATTGGGCCCTTCGAAACATGGGACGCGTACGGCGTGAAGAAGGGCGTCGAGCAAATGAAGGCGCACGGCTTTGCGGTGGCGCCGTGGGTCGAAGAAATGTTGGCCAGCGGTCGCACCCACTTCTTCCAAAAAGAAGGCGTGCACGACACCTATTGGGACGTGAAGAGCAAGTCGGCGAAGAGGGTGCCGGTGCCCGAGCGCCAAATCACCATTGAGCTGCTCAAGCGTGGCAATAAGTTGGTGCACGGTAACGACAGCGCCGCCCTGTGGGACATGGGCGACGGCGTGGGGTTGCTCGAGTTTCGCTCGAAGATGAACTCCATCGACGAGCAAGTCACCGAGATGATGGAAAAGGCCGTTGCCGAAGGAGACAGCCGTTTTCGCGCCTTGGTGATTGGCAACGACGCGGGCAACTTCTCGGTGGGCGCCAACATCATGGGCTTGCTGATGGCGGTGAACGCCGACGAATGGGAAGTGGTGCGCAACATGATTAAGCGCTTTCAGTACGCCAACCAGGCGATGCGCTATTCACCGATTCCCGTGGTGGCGGCGCCGTTCAACCTCACGCTCGGCGGGGGCGCCGAAGTGGCGATGGGCGGCAATGCGATTCAAGCGTCGGCCGAGCTGTACATGGGCTTGGTCGAAGTCGGCGTGGGCCTGATTCCCGGAGGGGGCGGCAACTTGCAGCTGTTGCGCAATGTGTACGGCCCGCATGCCGGCAACAAAGACTTCGACGCGCTGCCGTTCATGAAGAAGCTGTTTCTCACCATTGGCACCGCGAAGGTGGCGACCAGCGCTGAAGAAGCGAAAGAAGCGTGTTTTCTTGCGCCGACCGACGGCATCTCGATGTCGAGAGACCACTTGCTCGCTGACGCCAAGGCCCGTGCGGTGGGCATGGCCGAAGCGGGTTTTCGACCGCCGCGGCAGACCACCTTCTTGCTGCCCGGCAAGAGCGGCGCCGCGACCATCGACACCATGCTCTACGACATGCAGTTGAACCACCAAATCTCAGAGCATGACCGGCTCATCGGCCGCAAGCTGGCTTCGGTGATTACGGGTGGAGACACCTCGCCCACCACGCCCGTTACCGAAGACCGTTTGTTGGAGCTCGAGCGCGAAGCCTTCTTGTCGCTCTGCGGCGAGCAAAAGACCAAAGACCGCATCATGTACATGCTCGAAAAGGGCAAGCCGCTGCGCAACTGACGGCTGGCCGTTAAATACGACTCCTCAAACTTTCAAGGAAACACCCGTCATGACCGAACGCGTCGTCATTGCCAGCACTGCCCGTACTCCCTTCACCCGCGCGCACAAAGGTGAGCTGAAAGACACCCGCCCTGACACCTTGGCGGCCCATGTCATTAAAGAGGCGATTGCCCGTGTGCCGGGGTTGAAGCCTGAAGCCATAGAAGACGTGGTGATGGGGTGTGCCATGCCCGAAGCCGAACAAGGCATGAACGTGGCTCGGTTGGCGTCGATTCTGGCGGGCCTGCCCAACACCGTGCCGGCGATGACCATCAACCGCTTTTGTGCGTCGGGCGTGCAGTCAATGGCGCAGGTGGCGGCCGCGATTTCGTCGGGCCAAACCAGCATCGCCGTGGCCGGTGGGTTGGAGTCGATGACCATGATTCCCATGGGAGGCAACAAAGTCTCTGCCAACCCCGAGTTGATGGAACACCACCCCGAGGTCTACACGTCGATGGGCGCGACGGCCGAAAAAGTAGCGGCCAAGTTCGGTGTTAGCCGCGAAGAGCAAGACAAGTTCGCCTACGACAGCCAGCGCAAAGCCGCGGCGGCGCGCACCGAAGGCAAACTGAAAGACGAAATCGCTCCCATCAAAGTGCGCATGTTCGACGACGCGGGCCAAGCAAAAGAAGTGACGGTGAGTGAAGACACCATTCTGCGGCCCGAGACGACGTTGGAAGGGCTCACCCAGTTGAAGCCCGCGTTCGACAGCAAGGGCACGGTGACCGCGGGCAATGCTTCTCCGCTCACCGATGGCGCGGCGGCCACGGTGATGATGAGCGAGTCGAAAGCGAAAGCGTTGGGCGTGAAACCGCTTGGCTACTTCGTCGATTTCGCGGTGGCGGGCGTGCCTCCCGACATCATGGGCATTGGCCCAGTGCCGGCGGTGCGCAAGCTGCTCGAAAAAAACAAGCTCACGGTGAATGACATCGACGTCTTCGAGCTCAACGAAGCCTTTGGCGCCCAAGCGGTTTACTGCGTGCGCGAATTGGGCATTGACCCCAAGAAAGTCAACCCCAACGGCGGCGCGATTGCGTTGGGCCACCCCTTGGGAGTGAGCGGCACCCGCATGGCCGGCACGTTGCTGCGTGAATTGAAGCGTCGCGGTGCCAAGCGCGGCGTCGTCACCATGTGCATCGGCGGCGGCATGGGCGCGGCGGCGTTGTTCGAAGCGGCGTAACGCCTCCGCCGGCTGTAAACGACATGCGGGTGAGGCCCGCTTTAGTCGTTGCCCACGGCGACGGAGGTTGAAGCGCCACCGAAAATGGCACCCAAGGCGCAGGCCACGGGCGAAAAAAGACCCATGCCCAAAGCCGCTCCCGCTGCGCAACCGCCGGCCGCGCCCAACCCGCCGCCGACCAATTTTTTGCTGGCACTCGCTTCTGACGAATGCGCGTGGTCAGCCGTTTCGGCACCCATTGCTTTCACGCCATTCGGCAGGGCCATGCCGTCGTATTGCATGAACGCTTCGGGATAATGCCCCCTGAGGCCTGCGAGGCGACCCTCTTTAGTGCTGTCATTGATGTCGAAGTTGAAGCGAACCGTTTTGTTTTCGCTCTGGGCTTTTTCGAGCAGTGTCTCGAGGCGATTCATACGGTAAGCGCGGGCTTCGGGCTCTTTCAAGTCACCCAAGTCGACATGGCCCTTTAATTCGCCCTTCACGTACACCGCGATGCCCATGTCGTAGATGAAGTGCACCAGCTCGAGCTTCACATCTTTGGCGTTGGCGGTGAGGGTGCCGCGGCTGTCGAGGTACGTGGCCGTGGGCGGGGGCAACACCGTCGCGCCGTTGGGGCGCACCCGGTCAATCAGGCCATACTGGCCGTGAAACTGGTCGCTGAAAGACAAGCCGCTCTGACTGTATTGCTTGAGCAAGTCTAAGTTGACCGTCACTAACTGCCCGCTCTGCTTCGCGTCTTCGATGACTTGTCGGTGGGGCTTGAGCAGGTTTTCGGCGATTCGCGCAAACATGCCGCCGCTGCCGTCGTCGTGCACGTAAGGAATGAGCCCATGCCGCCGGCCGTCGACCTTCACTTCCAACAGCCAGTTGGTGGTGAGCCAATTTTTCGACGAAGGCACCAGGTTCAGCTCGAGCTTCGAAGGGTCTACTTTGAGCAAACGCACCGGCTGTGCAAAACGAGAAGCCGCGATGGGCGCACTTTTTGGGGCACTTACGGCATCGGCCATGGTTGAAAACGGCTCCTGGTTAAGTCGTCATAGGGTTATCGGCGGGCGTGAAACCGCGTTGCGTGGGAGCAACAAATCAAGCCGCTTCGAGGCGATAATTTCTGAAAGCACATGAAATCATTTAATTATTTTAATTTGTCGGTGCCCCACCCAGAAGGGTTCAGTGACGCCTCGCAGGTGACTTTGCTTGGCCCCGTGGTGAAGGGTTTTCGCACCAACGTGGTCATCGTGCATGAGGCAGTAAAACGGGGCGAAACCGCTGAAACGTACGCCGCCACCCGGTTACCGGCGATTCAAAACGCGGTGGGGTTCTTGAAAGTGG
The DNA here is from genome assembly GCA_019694575.1 of Myxococcaceae bacterium. Taxonomy (GTDB): domain Bacteria; phylum Myxococcota; class Myxococcia; order Myxococcales; family Myxococcaceae; genus JAIBBR01. The sequence goes on along the minus strand of JAIBBR010000019.1, from coordinate 29,874 downwards.
AGCTGCAAACCGCTGCCACGTTCGGCGCGTTGCTGGGTTATTGGCGCGAACACACGCTTTCGCTCGAGCAACGGCTGGTGACGCAGTTTCAGTTTTATTGTCTCTCGAAAGGCGAAATGTACACCTTCACTTTTTCGTGCGACCCGTCGGTAGCGAAAGAGACGCGGGCAATGGCGCAGGCGTTTTTGAAGGGCACGACATTTCGCTAAGAAGCGCCGGTTCAAGGTGTACCGAAATACACGTTGTCGAGGCAGCCGCGGTCGGGCCCATCAGAATACTCGCCCCGAATGCTCAGCGACGTGACGTTGCTCAGCACGGCTTTCAGCTCGTCTTCGGTGGCGGGTACTTTCGAGTAACGGTGCTGCCAACCTGCATCAGCCGAAAGGGTGACCGAATAGGGAGTCCACTTGGTGCCGGGGTTTTCACGCACATTGAAGCTCAGCTCGTAACCGCCTCCGTACAGCACCACGTCATCGCCTTTGAGCAAGCCGAAGCTCTGCGATTGCTTCAAGTCGTAGATGAGCCGGCGGCCGTACGCGCGCGAGAAGTCTCCCTTGTACGGAGCGACGAAATACCAAACGGTGCCTTCTTCTTGGTCGGTGGCGCAGATGTGCCCGTCAGGGTTGCCGCCTTCGGCCACCAGTTCTGGCACGGGGTTGGCGTCGCCGCTGATTTTCCAATTTTCAGCAAAGCGGTCGAAGTTGCTCGAAGCCAGCGCTGGTAGCCCGCCACAGCCCAAGCTCCCGCTGAGGAAAAAAAACGGCCACCACCGAAAGGCGCGGCCCGCGAGAGAAGACTTCAACGGCATTAAGTACTGATTCCTAGCTGAGGTCGCAGTCAGGCGAAAGAGCTACCAAGCAGTGCGCTCGCATGCGCACCTACAGCGGGCTACCCACCAGAGCCCTTCAGTGGCTTCAAGCCGGCGATGGTTTGGGCGTCGGCGATAACGGGAGCCAAATGCTGCGTCTCTCTTCTCACCGCGTCTTTCACTGCCCGCTCGAATGGAGCATCGAAAATGCGGTGCGCGCTGTGCACCGCGGTGGGCTCGAAGCCGCGTGAAATTTTGTGCTCTCCGCCCGCGCCGGGCTCGAAGGTTTGCAGCCCGCGCGCAATGCAGTCGTCGATAGAATGGTACAGGCAGACGTGAAAGTGGAGAAAAGGGTGCTCTTCGAAACAGCCCCAGTAACGGCCGTAGAGATGCGTGGGTGAGCTTAGGTTGAACGCGCCGGCAATCGGCTTGCCATTGCGGCTGGCGACCACCAATTCGACATGCTCGGGCAGCGTGGCGAATACCCGCTCGAAGAACGCGGGAGTGAGTTGCACCTGGCCCCAGCCATTCTTCTCGACGGTGCTTTCATAGAACCGGTAGGCGAGCTGCGCATGCTCTGGCGTTAATTGCGTGCCACGCACGGTGCGCAAGACGATGCCTTGTGCCGCGGCCGCCGCGCGCTCTCGCTTGAGCTGATGTCGGCGCTTGGCGTCGAAGCGCGCCAAATAGTCGTCGTAAAAACGGTAGCCGCGGTTTCGCCAGTGGTACTGCAGCGTGACGCGGTGAAAGAAACCCAAGTCTTGCAGCGCGTGGGCTTCAGCTTCGGGCGGGAAAATCACATGCATCGACGACAGCCCGCGCTCTTGCGCGAAGGTCTGCATCGCCTTCACCATTGCCGCGCGTACTTCGCCCGCGTTTTCGCCTGTCGCCACGTGAAAGCGGGGCGAGGTGAGCGGCGACAAGGGCACGCCGACGAGCAATTTGGGGTAGTACTCGACGCCAAAGCTGCTCGCCGCGTTGGCCCAGCCGAAGTCGTAAATGTACTCGCCCATGCTGTGGCCTTTGAGCCAAGCCGGAGCAATGCCCACCCGCTTCTCGCCACGCCAAGCGATGAAGTGACAGCCTTGCCAGCCCCGCTGTGGCACGGCGCTGCCTGAGCGCTCGAGTGCGTCGAGCCACTCCCACCGGTTGACGCAAGGCGCGCCTGACACCAGCGCGTTCCACGCTTCTTTCGGCACGTTGCGCACCGAGGCGACAGTTGTCACGCGATAGGGGGAAGACATGGTTTGAAGTGAAGGGGAGATAACAGCGCCGCCGCGCGCACACCACAGCAGGCTGTTACCCAAGCGGGCTTTGCGCCATGCTTGGGCGCTCATGAAAAAGCCGAGCCCTCCTCACGTGGCGCACCCCTGGCATGGTGTTAGCGCAGGCGACAATGTTCCCGAAGTCGTCACTTGCTACATCGAAATCGTTCCCACTGACGCGGTGAAGTACGAAGTCGACAAGACGACGGGGTTGTTGTGTGTCGACCGGCCGCAGAAATTTTCGAACGTGCCGCCGTCGCTCTATGGCTTCGTGCCGCGCACGTACTGCGCTGAGCGGGTGGGTAAGCGGTGTGAGCAGCGCACCGGCAAGTCGGGAATCATTGGTGACGGAGACCCGCTCGATATCTGCGTGCTGACTGAAAAGCCGATTACCCACGGCAATATTTTGGTGCGCGCGACGCCGATTGGCGGGCTGCGCATGATTGATAAGAACGAAGCCGACGACAAAATCATCGCGGTGCTAAAGGGTGACTCCGTTTATGGCAACTTGAAAGACATTGCCGACTGTCCCCAGGCGCTGGTCGACCGGCTGCGGCACTATTTTCTCACTTACAAAATGTCGCCCGACGCGAAGAGCCCTACCACTGAGATTGCCGAAGTCTACGCGCGCGATGAAGCGCTCGAAGTGATTCGCTTGAGCATCGAAGACTACCAGGCGCATTACGGCACGCCGTAGCGGCTTGGCGTGACGAGCATGCGTGCTTGTTGCGCTCTGAATATGCGCAGCTAAGAAGGCGACATGCGCCTTCTCTTTCTGCTCGCTGTCGTGGCTGTGACACCTTCATTCGCCGCCGACACCCTGCGCATTCGCGCGGTAGGCGACGTGATGCTGGGCACCACCGTTCCTGAAGGTCATTTGCCTCCCGATGACGGCGCGCATCTGCTCGACGACGTCGCTTCTTTACTGCAAGACGCCGACGTCACCTTCGCCAACATGGAAGGGCCGCTGTGCGACAACGGCACGACGAGCAAGTGCAAGTCGCCCACGAATTGCTACGCGTTTCGCAGCCCCACCCGGTACGGCAAGTACGTGAAGGAAGCCGGGGTTGACTTGGTGTCCACCGCCAACAACCACAGCGGTGATTTCGGAGAAGTCTGCCGCCGCGAAACCGAAGCCACGCTCGACGCTTTGGGCATCGTTTGGTCGGGGCCTCCGGGCTCCATCGGCACCTTAGAAAAAAACGGCCGGCGCATTGGGTTGGTGGCGTTTCACACGTCAGCTGGTTGCAATGACGTGAACCAGCTCGACTCCGCGGTGGCGTTGGTGAAACAAGCCAAGGCCAAGCACGACTGGGTCATCGTCTCGTTCCACGGAGGCGCAGAAGGCACGCAAGCCACCCGGGTGGTGAAGGGCAAAGAAATGTATTTGGGCGAGAACCGTGGTGACCTGGTGACATTCACGCATGCGGTCATCGACGCTGGTGCCGACTTGGTGCTCGGCCATGGCCCGCACGTGCTGCGCGCGCTCGAGGTGTACCGCGGCCGGCTCATTGTCTATTCGATGGGCAATTTCGCCACCTATGGCCGCTTCAATCTGTCGGGCCCACTCGGCGTGGGCATGGTGATGGAAGTTGAGCTGGCGAATGACGGTACGTTTACCCGGGGTAAAATTCTACCCACCCAGCAAGAAGGTGAGGGCGTGCCCAAGAAAGACCCGTCAGGCAAAGCGGTGGGCATGGTGAAGAAACTGACCGCGCTCGATTTTCCCGAAACGGGGCCGGCCATCGCCGACGACGGTACGGTAACGCCGCGTTCAGGCGCATAAGCAGGTAGAGTCTCTTTCCCGCCGTGGACTCTTCGTCGCCCGACTCAGCCAGCGCTGTCGATACCGCACAAGCCGCGCACGAGACGGGGCGGGCCTTGCGCAATGCTGCCAAGCTGGCGATGTCGCTGATTGGCACGGTCATCATTGGCATTGGTGGCCGGGCGTTGATGCAGCGGCACCTGGGCCCTGAAGCGTTCGGCTCGCTCAATTATGCCGATGCTGTCGCGGGTGCGTTCTTCGTCGTCTTGAGTTTGGGCATCGAGATGTACATCTACAAAGAAGTGGCGGTGCGGCCCGAGCACGCCAACGACTTCGTGGGTACCGTTATTTTGCTGCGCGCGGGCCTGACTGTGTTGCTCGTCGCGGCGATGACCGCGTGGCTCATTTCGCGCGACCGCCCGGTGGAAGTGGTGTGGGTGGCCATCGTCTTCGGCGCGGCGCAGCTGTGCACCAATTTCAACAACACCTTCACCGCTATTTTGCACGCGTGCGGAAAAGTCGACGGCATTGCGGTGGTGAACTTCGTGGCGCGCGTGTTGTGGGGGGCCACGCTGGTGGCCGCTGCCTGGCTCAACGCGCCGCTGGTGTTTTTTGCCCTGGCGTTGGTGGCCTCTGAATTGTGGAAAGCACTGTGGGCCTACCGGCTGTCGCGCAAGCACGCGGGGTTTGTCTTCAAAGTCGACTTTGCCAAGACGAAGAAGGTGCTCAAAGACGCCACGCCGTTTTTCATGAATGCCATCGCGCTGGCGGGCATTGGCAAGCTCGACGTCATGGTGCTGGGCGATTTGACCAACGACACCGAAGTCGGCTGGTACGGCTCGGCCTGGAGCATGGCCACCATCACCATGTTGATGACGCCCATTGTAGGCTGGGTGATTACGCCCATGCTTTCGCGCGCCGCCACGCGCTCGCAGGCTGAGTTGTCGCTCATCATGCGTCGCGGGTTAGAAGCGTGCTTGGCCGTGTCGATACCCCTTTCGCTCGGCATTTTCGTGGGCGCCGACTTGTGGATTCACATTTTGGGAGGCGACAAGTACCTGCCCGCCACCACCGCGCTGCGCGTGCTTTCAGTGACGTTTGGCCTTACCTATGTGAATATCTTCGCCAGTCTGTGCCTCACCGCGATGAACCGCGGCTGGGACGTGACGGTGACCTCGCTGCTGACCTTGGTCTTAAGCCCCGTACTGAACTGGATTTTCATACCCATTGGTATGAATGCCATTGGCCCGTCGGGAGGCGCCACGGCCAGTGCCACCGCAGTGGTGGTGAACGAGCTCATCGTGGTGTCGATGATGATGGCGCGCATCGGCAAGTTGGCGATTGATGGGCGGCTGTTGGCGGCGTTCTTCAAGACTCTGTTGGTGTGTGGTGGCGTCATCGTCGCCGACCGTTTGATGACTGGCTTGTTTGCGCCGCTGCGGGTGGTGCTCGACGGGCTCTTGTACATGGTAGGCGTGCTGCTGGTGCGGGCAGTGCGCATTGAAGAAGTGAAAGCTGTGCTCAAGTTGGCCCGCGGTAAAGGAGAGAGCGCTCCGGTGCCTGCCTGACGATGACCGACCTCATCTTTTCTCTCGCTGATTGGCTGCTGTGGCTGGGAGCGCTGCCTGCCGCGGCGGGTATCGCTTACCTCACGTGGCTCACGCTCTTTTCAGCGCGTATTTCACGGCCGTTGGCGCTGAAAGGCCCGCAGCCGTTCTTCGACATCGTGGTGCCGTCGCACAATGAAGAAGAAGGCATTGGCCGCACGGTGAAAAACCTGCTTGCGCTCAATTGGCCGGCTGACAAATTTCGGGTGTTGGTGATTGCCGACAACTGCTCAGACCAAACGGCTGACAAAGCGCGTGATGCCGGAGCCACCGTCATCGAGCGCTTCGACGAAAAATTGCGCGGCAAAGGTTATGCGTTGGCGCGCGCGTTCGATGCCAGCAACGCCGACGGCAAGGCGCAGGCGGTGGTGGTGGTTGATGCTGACACCGTGGTCTCTTCAAACTTGCTGCAGGCGTTCGCCTCACGGTTAGAAAACGGAGCCCTCGCCGCACAAGCGCATTACGGCGTCGCCAACCCCGAGGCGTCGTGGCGCACCCGGTTAATGGCGATTGCGCTGGGCATGTTTCACAAGGTGCGCAGCACCGGGCGTGAGCGGCTGGGCCTTTCGTGCGGTCTGCGTGGCAACGGCATGTGTTTTCACCACCGGCTGCTCTCTGAAGTGCCGCACGACGCCTTCAGCGTGGTGGAAGATTTGGAATACGGCATTCGGCTCGGCCTCGCCGGCCACCGCGTGCACTACGCGGCCGAAGCTGAAGTGTTGGGCGAAATGGTGAGCGGCGAAAAAGCGAGTCGCTCGCAGCGCACCCGGTGGGAAGGGGGCCGCAAAGCGATTCGCCAGCAGCATGGGTTGTCGCTTTTTCTTCAAGCGGTAGAGCGTAAAGACACGGTGCTCTTCGATTTGGGCATGGACGTGTGGACGCCGCCGTTGTCGACGCTGGCGCTGTGGGCCGTAGTCACTACGTTGGTCGGCGCGATTCTTTTTTTTGTCGACGGTCGCGCAATGTCGCTGCACTTGGGGCAGGCAATGTGCATGGGCCTCGCGTTGCATGTGTTTCGCGGTTGGGCCGTGTCAGGTACGGGCATGAAAGGCCTGGGAACTTTAGCGCTCGCACCGGTGTACGTCGGCTGGAAGGTGCTGCTCAAAATCAAGGGGCAAACGGCGCCTCCCAAAGAATGGGTGCGAACACAGCGCGAAGCGCAAGGCGACAAGCCACAGCAGCAGTGATTTTAAAAAAGTGAAGACGCGGAGTGAATTTTTTTTGAGGCGCCTGGTCTAGGCGCGCACCTCGCAGTCAAGGAGCATCACCATGCAGAAGATTTTCGCAGTCAGTTTGGCGGCCGTGGCCCTGTCGTTTGCATTCGTGGGTTGTGGCCCTGGAGAGCCCACCATCGCCACCACCAACCCCACAGGTAAGTTGGGTGGCGCAGCGTGGTCGCTGAAGAAGGCAACCATTAAACGTGACGGCAGCTCGATTGACGTGAAGCTCTTCGGAGATGACGTGGCCGACTGCGCCAGCACTTCAGACAAGGGCTACATCATGTTCAGCATGCCCGCGACGGTGGGTAAGCGGGCGCTCAAGTTCTCGCTCAATTTCAGCGACCCCGCGAACCAGACGGTGACGTTCTTCACGCCTCCGTCGAATAACAACATCGCCACGGAAGGTTTGCTCAATTTGACTGAATTGACTGACACCAGCGCGACGTTGGGCTTGTCGGTAAAGTCTGGTGCAGACAACGAAGTGAACGGCACGCTCACTGCCACCCTTTGTAAGTAAGGTTGTAGCAAGCCGTAACAGTTTCATTGGCGAAGACCCCTGTCTCTGGTTGCTTCAGAGGGAGGGGTTTTCTGCTTCGGTGAAGCGCCTTTGGCCACAGGCTTGACCCATGGCCCCAAGCCGGAGACGCTAGGTGTCAGATGACTGACGAAAAACCGGGCGCGACACCGCAGGCTGACGATCTCGACGCCGACCTTTTTGACTACCAACTGATTCGCCAATGGCTGGGCTTCATCGCCCGCGCTCCGAAGCGGCACCCGGTGCTCGCGTCGAGCGCTTTCGCCTTGGTGATGTTGGCGGCGATTTCGGCGGCGGTGTTCATACCCCGTAAGTACGAGTCGACGGCGAAGCTGCTTACCAACCGCAGCTCTATTATGTCGACGTTGGGTAACCCGTACCGTGCGCAACATGACGCTGATTCGCCGACCCGCGCCGCTTACGAGACGGTGATGTCGCGCGAGAATCTGCAGAAGATGATTAAGCAGACCAAGTTGATTGAGCATTGGAAGAACGGCCGCAACGGTCTGCAGAAGTTGAAAGACCAAATTTTTGAGATGGCCTTCGGGAAAATTCCCGAAGAAGACTGGATGGACATCATGGTTGGCACGCTCGAAAAGCGGCTCATGGTGAGCACCGGCGACGGCACGGTGGCGTTGAGCGTGGTGTGGCCCGAGCCGCAAATGGCGCGGCGGTTGGTTGAAACGGCGCAGCAAAATTTTCTCGAAGCGCGGCATGTCACCGAGACCAGCGCCATCGAAGAGACGATTGGCATTTTAGAGATGCACATTTCGCAGACTCAAACGTCAATCGATGACGCGTTGGCCAATTTGCAGAAGGTGATTGAAGAGAAGAAGCCCGGCAAGGCGCCCACCCCGGTGGTGCCGCGCGCGCCGAGGTCGGCGAAGAGCCCCGCTCCTGAAGTGCCCGGCGCCGAACTGGCCCAGCTCAAGTTCGTGATGCGCACCAAGCAGCGCGCGATTGCCGACTTAGAAGAAAACCGCAAGCGCCAGTTGGCTGATTTGCGCACCAAGCTCGACCAAGAGAAGGCGATTTATTCGATGAACCACCCGGTGGTGGTCGAGCTTGACCAACGCATCGAAGCGCTCGAAAAAGATTCACCCACCTTGGTGTCGCTCAAGGCCGACGAAGAAGAGCTGCGCAAGGAATACGAGCGCAAAGCCGGCGTGAAAGATTCGAGCGCTGAAGGTGCTCCGGTGCCGCCGGTGCGCACCAGCCCGTCGACGCTCGACAGCGTGCTCTCGTCAATGGGGCCTGACTTGGTGAATGACCCCAGCGTGCAGGTGGCGCAAGACCAGCTGCGCTTCTCGTTGGCCCGTTACCAAGAGCTGTTGATGCGGGTCGAAGCGGCGCGCATCGAGCTCGACACGGCCCGGGCCGCCTTCAAATATCGCTTCAACCTGGTGCAACCCGCGCAGACGCCGCGCAAGCCCACCTCACCCAACGTGCTGATGATTTTGGTGGGCGGTTTCATCGGCGCCTTCGGCATGGCAGTGTTCATCGCGGTGGCTTACGACGTGTGGCGCCGCCGCCTGATTGAGCCGTGGCAGGTGGAGCAGGCACTCAAAATTCCGGTGCTGGCGCATGTTGAAGCCGCCGCGTTGCACCACCTGTAAACCCCATTGGGGCGTTACGCTGCTTACTTCTCGGTGGTGTGACAGGCGGAGCAGCCCAAGGTGCCCGGTTGAGGGTCTTTCGGGTTGAACTCAGGCAAGCCGAGCAAGGCAGCCATTTTCGGTTTCACTTCTTCGCCCATGAACTTGAGCCAGTCGGGGTGGTGTTCTTTCAACTTGGCCCAGCCCTCTTGGCTCTTGGGCAACGCCTCGATGTCGGGGTTCGGCATTTTGAAGGTCTCGTCGTCGGCGCCTTTGCCATGGCAGGTCTTGCAGTCGAAGGTTTTGTAGTCGTCAGGCTTGAAGGCTTGAAAGAGCGGCTCCATTTTCGGAACCACCACTTTTTCCATGAACTTGCCCTTTTGCTTCTTGGTCATGTTCTTCCAGCTCACCTGTGGAGGACCGACCACGGTCTCGTCGTCTGACTTGGCTTGGGTGGCGGCGCTTTGTGAAGCGCAGGCCGAAGCGAGTGCCATGAAGGCAATGAAGAGGGCGGCGAAGTTGAAAGGTTTCACGAGAAGAGCTCCTTAAGAGAAGAAAGGGGAACTGTGCGCTCTACGTGAAAACCCAGGCGAGAAGCCAAGGGTATTTTTCGCCTCGTGTCAGCCGCCCAAGGCTTCTTTGTGCCGGCTCGACACCCGCCTGCTCCGTCTTTTAAGGTGCCCGTATGTCTTCGCTGGTTACCGCACCTGACGATTCCGCGGCGCGCGACGCGGCAGAAGATTTCGACCTCTCGTTACTCGATGACTTGGCGCGATTGACTCCGGCAGAGCGAATGTGCCGGCATGAGCAAGCGCTCGAGTTGGTTCGGGTGCTCCGCCGTGCAGGTACAAAACTTTATGGCTTCGACCCTCGACTTGCTGCGACGCCTGACGAACGAACGCGTTGATTACATTTTGGTTGGAGGCATGGCCGCGGTTGCGCACGGCTCATCGGTAGTGACCGAAGACGTCGATGTGCTCGTTCGGTTTGACCTTGAAACGATGACGGGGGTGATACGTGCGCTGGCTCCTGTCCAACCGAAGCAGCGCATGAGTCCTAACAAACCTCCGCTTGGGGCAGATGCTTCGCAGTTTGTTGGGTACAAAAACCTGTACCTCGAAACGCAAGACGGTGTGCTCGATCTACTCGGCTCGATTGTAGGGGTTGGAGATTTCGAAGCGACCGCGGTTCATTCGACACGGCTTGACCTGGGAGGCTTTCAGTGTCGCGTCATCGGTATTGATGACCTCATCACGTGCAAGAGAACGCTCGGTCGGCCGAAAGATTTGCGGGTGGTTCTAGAACTCGAGCGGGTTGTTCGGGCCAGGCTTTCCGGTACTCATCTCTAACGTTGGCCACGGCACCACACCTTGTCGATTTCTTGCACCTGATCTGCAACTGGCGGGTTCTCGTGCCGTCTTCGTGGAAAAGCCCCCCAAAACAGGAACTTTTACGATGCAGACCCAAAAGCAATTGACTGAGCAACTGCTCTCGCCTCCCATGTCGATGGTTCACCCGAGCGCGGTCGGCTTGAGCCAGGCCTCGGCCACACAGGTAATGCCGGAGATGACCTTTTCGCATGAACCGGTGAACGCCAAGGGCCACGTGGCGCAGGGCACTTCATTCTTCGTTTTTCTGGGTTACTTCGCCGCCATCGTCGGCGTCGTGGCGATTACCGCGAGCACCATGGGCATTGGGCTGATTGCGCTCTTGGTTGGGCCGATTGTCGCATACTTCCAAGCGCGTAAAACACGAGCGCGGATTCGCGGCTCGGGCATTCAACTGTCCGTTGATCAACTCCCTCAACTTCACACCATCGTCGAGCAGTTCTCGAAGCGCTTAGGGCTGGCTGAAGTGCCCGAGACGTTCATCGTCGAAGACGCCATCGCCAACGGCTTTGCCATCAAACTGGGCAAGCGCAACGCCATTCTTCTCACCGACGACGTGGTGTGGGGGGCGTTGCGCGCGAAAGACCCCCGCGCGGTCGGCTTCGTCATTGCCCACGAGCTGGCGCACATCGCGCTCGGGCACACCGGCCGCTTTCGCTCTTTCTTGCGGCAGGCATTTCGCCCGCTCGCGCGCGCCGATGAATTCAGCGCTGACAACGTGGCCACCGAATTGGTGGGCGATGAGCGGCTGGCGGTGTCTGGTTTAACGGTGCTCACGGTGGGGCCGCAGCTGTTGCCTTACGTCAATGAAGAAGCGCTCATTCGCCAGGCTCTCGATGTGTGCGGGCAGAAGATTACGCGCAAGGCTGAAAAGGGTCTGACCCACCCGCTGTTGCTTCGCCGCATTGGCAACGTGTTGTCGTAAGACGCCGTAGCCCTTAAACCAGCCCCGGCAATTCACCCGCGTAGTCAGGGTGCCCGAAAGTCTCGCCTTCTACTCCGAAGGCGTGCGCAATCGACACCAAGAGCTTGTTGTGCGCCACTGCGTTGGGTGCCTTTTGCCCAAAGCCCGACCAACCCTGCAACGGGTTTTTCCCCGGGCGCAATTGCAGGTAGCGGCCCATGCGAAACTTGCCCTGCGTGCCACCGCAAATCAGCGTGGGCACGCCGTGGCTGGCGTGCTCGGCCGGGTTGCCCAGCTCGTTGCCCCAGAGAATCATCGTGTTGTCGAGCGCGGTGCCGCTGCCTTCGGTAATCGAGGCCAGCCGGTCCATCAGATAGACGACTTGCTCGCCGAACCAGCGCTGCACCGTCACCAGCTGCTTGCGCACGGGGTTTCCCACCGCGCCAATTTGATGCGCGATGTCATCGTGCAAGCTGACGTTCAAGTTGGCCCACGGCATGCGCGGCACCGCCAGCGGCATGGTGACGACACGCGTCAAGTCGCACGCAATTGCCTGCGCGATGACGTCCATCTGCAGTTTGATGATTTCGGGCGCGCGGGTGATGTTGCCCAACGCTGACGCATTGAGCGGCGCGGGAGCCAGCGGCGCGTCGCACGTCACCAGTGACGCATTGACGAGGCCTTGCTCAAGGTCGCGCAGGGCCTGCAAATGCTGCTCGAGCTTTTGTTTTTCGGTGCCGCTGAGCCGTTTTTGCAGCCGGGTCACGTCTTTCACCAAATAATCGAGCAGGCTCTTCTTGCGCGCCAGGTCGCGCTGGGCGGCTTGTGGATCACCCGTGTTGACGGGTGGAAACAGCTCTTTAAAGGTGTCGGCCGGGTTGCGACGCGTCGGGCGCCGCGTGCCTCCGGTGTTGAACGAAATGGTGTTGTAAACGCTCTGCCCGGCAAACTCGGCCCAACCGAGCAGCTCGAGCGAACGCAACTTGGTGGTGCCTCCAATTTTGGCGGCGATGGCTTGGTCAATCGAAAGGCTGTCAGGCAGCTCGGTGCCGGTCGCCTTATTCATGCGGCTACCGGTCAAAAATGTGCAGGGCCCGCCCTCGTGGCCGCTGGTGCCGTACTCGTAGAGCACGCGAAAATCGAGGCCGTCGAGCACCAGAATTTTGTCTTTGTATTTGTTGAATGGCGCCAGCATGGCGTCGGCGTAATTGATGTCGAACGCGCTCTCGGTGCCTTGCGGTCTCCAAAATTCAGGCACCATGCCGTGCGGCGTGAAAATCGAAATGAAGCGCAACGGTGGTGCGCTCGCGGCCTCGGCGATTTCAGGCTGCAGCAGGTTGGCGATGGGCAGGCCGGCACCCAACATGCCCACTGTCTTCAAGAAGGCGCGGCGGCGGCGGTTAAACAGCGCTTGTTTGAGCGAGGTCATTTCACCTCCCTGCGAATGAAGGCCTGAGAATGCACCAGGCCCGCCAGCGCCGCGCGAAAGTCTTGAGCGTTGCCGTCGAAGGCAGCGCGCATTTCATCGAGCGCGCATTGGTCATTGTCGTTTTCGACACGCCCCACCGAATAGCGAAAGAGCTGCAGCGGAGCACACGACGCGGCGCTGGTATTTTCGGCGACCAGGCGAGCCAGCGCAGCGCCTCCGGTGAACGAACCTTCATGCGCCGTGTCGCCGGTGGCGGGCAGTGACCCCGAGGCGTTGACCGGCGCGTTATTTTCTATCGTGCGAAATTTGCCCAACCCGTCGAAGTCTTCGAAGCCCAAGCCAATGGGGTCGATGAGGCGGTGGCAGTCTTGGCAGCTGCCGTTGCCCACGTGGTCGGCCAAACGTTGGCGCGTGGTCTTCACGCCATCGGGCGGCGGGGGGGTGTTCACCACGTTGGGCGGCGGGGGCGGCATTTCGCGACACAGCACCTGGGTGCGCACCATTTTGCCGCGCAGTACCGGGGCGGTGGCGTCGTTGTGCGCGTAGGTCGCAAGCAGCGCCGCCTGGTTCAAAATGCCGGTGCGCTCATTGGGCAAAGAGACCCGGGCGAAGCTGGTGCCCGGTCGCGCGGTGAGCCCATAGAACGTGGCCACGGTGTTGTCGGCATAAGTGAAATTGGCGGTGAGCAGCGTCTTCAATTTGGCGTCGCCCGAGAACATCACCGCGTCGATGAAGGTTTCGGTTTCAGACTTGAGCGCGCTGCGCAAGGCGGGGTTGAAGTCGGGAAAAATTTGGTTGTCTTTCTGCAGCGAGCCCAAGTTGTTGAGCCCGAACCACTGCATCACGAATGAACGGGTGTTGAGCCGGGCGCGGTCGTCTTTGAGCAGCCGTGTCACGTGCTGTACACGCACGTCTGGGTCGGTGAGCTCGCCCCGGTCAGCCGCGGCGGTGAGCAACGCGTCGGGAGTAGAAGCAGTGACCAAGTACGAAAGCGCGGTGGCGATTTCATGCTGTGTCAGCTCGATGGTGCCTTTGCGGCCGTCGTCGGCGCCGAGCTCGGTTTTGTAAAGAAAGCTGCCCGACTGAAAAATGCCCTGCAGTACCAGGTTGATGCCACCGTTGAAGTCGCTGCCGTCTTTGCCTGCTTTGTAGAGCGCGAGCAGATCATCTTTCTCTGCTTGGGTGACTGGCCGGCGAAACGCGCGCGGGGTGAAGGTGTCAATGAAGCTGCGCGCACAATCTAAATCGTTGGTGCTCGAGCAGGTGGCGATGGCCGGGCTGCTCAACGCCGCGTCGGCGAGCTTTTGCCCAGCGGTTTGTAGCTGGCTGGCCACCAGTTGGCCCACGGCGAGTTGATCATGGTTGTCGTAGCCCAACACCCGGTCTTCGATGGCGAGATCAGCTCCGAACGTCACCGGGCGCCCGAGCAACGCGCTGGTGCTGTTGTCGAATTCGACGCGAGTGACGCGGCGCACGCGGGTCGACGAGCCGGTCGGGCAACCGTCGAGTGCACCGTTGCCGGGCCCGAAAAGAAAGGCCTCACAGCCCGACAGCACGACGATGCTGATGCAGATCGAAATCTTTCGGCCCCAGCTTTGGCCCTTCGCAAGATTCGTCACGAGGCCCCCTGATTTAACAGCTCACCAAACGCTGACAAGGAGGGGCAGGTAGGACTGTGAACGATGAACGCGTACAGAATTGTCAGACAGAAGTCTTTGTTGCCGGTTGGAGCCCCACGCGTATGTTGTCTTTCTGATGAGCTTGCGTCCACCTATTGGCATTGTTTTGTCCGGTGGCGGCGCGCGGGGCGCTTATGAAGCGGGTGTCGTCGCCGGTATCACCGAAGTGCTCGGCGCACAGGCAGATGAGCCGGCTTTGTTCAGCGTGGTGTCGGGCACGTCGGTGGGGGCGATTAACGGCGCATTTCTGGTGGCCAATGCCCACCGAGGCGACATGTCTGCGCAGCGTCTGGTCGACGTGTGGACCCAATTTGAGTTGAGCAAGCATTTGCGGGTCGATTTGAAAAGTTTGATGGGTTGGCAAGGTGCGTTTACTTTTTTGCGCCGGCGAAAAGGCAGCCAAGACTTGGCTGAACACTTTGGCCGTTCTTTGCTCGACGTGCGCGGGCTGGAAGACGTGGTTCGGCATGCCATTGACTGGGGCCGCTTGCACCAGAACATCGACGACGGTTTGGTGCTGGGCTACGTCATCGCCGCGCTGCACATTGGTACAGGAGTGACCACGCTCTTTGCCGAAATGGCGCCGGGGCACATTTTCAAAGCGACCAACCACCCGCGACGGCAAGCGCGCGCCGAGCGCATTGAAATGGAGCACGTGCTCGCTTCGGCGGCGATACCGCTGCTCTTCCCCGCGCGCCGCGTAGGCCACACGTACTACGTCGACGGTGGCTTGCGCTTCAACACTCCCATCGCCGCGGCCATTCGGGCCGGTGCTGAGCGCTTGGTGGTGATTACGCTGCGGCACGATTTGCCGGTGCGGGCGACGACGGTTGAAGACCAAGGCTATGCCTTCGACGCCTACCCGAACTTGGTTTTTCTGCTCGGCAAACTTTTCAACGCGCTGCTGTTAGACCCCGTGACTTACGACTTGCAGATTTTAGAGCGGTTCAACCGCTTGATGGCGGTGCTCGAAAACGCGGTCAGCCCCGAAGAGTTGCGGCGCATCGAGCAGGTGCTCGTCGAATCGCGGGGTATGCCGTACCGAAAAATCGACACGCTGGTTTTCGAGCCGTCAGAGAACATTGGCGTGCTGGCGGGTGATTACCTGCGGGCCCACGCCGGTTTTTGGAAAATGGGCCGTTTCTATGAATGGCTGCTGGCGCGCGCCGCCGACGCCCACGCCACGTGGGAAGCAGACTTGGCTTCGTACCTGCTCTTTGACGGTACGTTCGCTGCGAAGCTGATTGCGCTGGGTAAGAAAGACGCGCTCGCCAAGGCCGACGCCATCAAGCGTTTCTTTGGCAAGGGTTGACCGACCTGTCAGCTGACGACGCTCCGAAAGCGCAGTGTTACGGACACAGACAAATATTCGGCGCGCCCATGTGCGGCTGCGGCAGTTGCGCTTCGAAGTCGTTGCCATTGACCTGGGTTTGCACGCACGCCGTGTTCGCCCCGCTACCCATGCGCACCGCGGCCAGCTTCGTCGACAATTGGGGAGCCGGCGCTGAGCCCATGCTGCAATTGGCCGAGCCGTAGCCGACGAAGTCGACGATGGCGGTGTTCTGTGGGCAGGTGCCCGTCAGCGGCGTGGCGTCGCGGGTGAGCGCGATTTTTCCCGATGACGAGGCGATGTCGATAGACCGTGACAACGTCACCGCCCCCATGGGCAATGGGCCTCCGTTGGCGCCGTGGCCTCCCACCGCCACCAACACGTACGCACCGGGCTGAATCACCATCACCGAAAGCTGGCCGACGTTGTTGCTCCATCCCGAGCCACCGCTCGACGCGTATTGCAGCGCCCAGCCGCTCACGTCGACCGCCTGCATCGAGCGGTTGTGCAACTCGACATAGTCGGCAGAAAAGACCGCGCCGGTGTTCCCACCCGCTCCGTAAATTTGGCTGATGACCACGTTGTCACCGGTACACATCGAGAAGCCACCGTCGAGGGGAGGTGTCACCGTGCCTCCGTCGACAACGCCTGCATCAAAGACACCCGCGTCAAAAACGCCCGCGTCGACAGTGCCCGCGTCTTCAGTCATGCCGGCATCGAAAGGAGGTGTCACCATGCCCCCGTCGTCCACCGCTTCGCAGGTGCTGGCGGGAATTTCTTTCGAGACCGCCGGTACGCTCTTCAAAAACGCGACAATGGCCTTCACGTTGTCGTCGGTCAGCGACGTAAAGCGGGGCATGGTGCTGCACAGCATTTCGGCTTCGTCGTCGACGCCGGTGCGAATCGCGGTGATGATTTGCTCATCGGTCCACTCGCCAAGGCCGGTGCCTTTGTCAGGAGTGAGGTTCGACGGGTAAATCGGCTTGTTGCGCAGGCCCATGGCGTTGCCTGACAAGTCGGCGCCGTGGCAGCGCGTGCAATTCAAGTCAGTCGCCAGTTGTTTGCCCGCTGCAACCTGGGCCGCGTTGTTTGAATCATTGCCGCAGGTCGATTCAGGAATTTCGCGGGCAATGGGCGGCAGGCTCTTCAAGAACGCCGCCAGGCCCTTCGCGCCGTCGTCGGTCAGTTCGAAACGAGGCATGCGGTCGCACAACATTTCACCTTCGTCGTCGATGCCGTCGCGAACCGCGCCGATGATTTGCTCAGGTGTCCAACTGCCCAAGCCCGTCGCCATGTCAGGCGTCAAGTTCGAGGCGTAGACCTGCGTATCGGGCAAGGGCTTTGTTTGGCCGCCCAAGTCGGCCGAGTGGCAGTTGCCGCAGCCCAGCTGCTTCACCAAAAAGGCACCGTGCGCAATGCGGTTGTTGTCTGACGGCTTGCACATGGCGTCTGGCTCGACGGTGTTTTTCACCGGAGCGAGTGACTTCAAAAAAGCGGCGATGGCCGAGGCTTCGGCGTCGGGCATGTCGGTGTAGCGCGGCATGCGTTCGCACAAGGTCTCGCCTTCGCGTGAAACACCGCTGCGCAGCGCGTTGCTGATATCGGCTTCGGTCCACTCAGACAACCCTGTGGCGTCAGGCGTGAGGTTGCTTGCACCGCGGTTGCCCGAAAGCACCTCGTTGGCGCCCGCATGGCATTGGGCGCAACCTCGGGTTTTGACAGCCTGTTGGCCGGCGGCGACTTTGTCATTCAAGGGTACTCCACCGTCGACCGGCTTCACCGTCGACCCACAGCCCCACGAAACCAACGCCACTGTCACGTAAACCGTCACTGTACGCATTGTCTTGTCGCTCCCGTTGAAGGCGCGCTTAGGGCTGTCAGAGACGAAGGTGCAACCGCGTGGCCCCTTAAGCTCTCAACTCCTGGCAAACGCGCACCGGTTACCGGCAAGGGGTGATGAGCATTTGTAAAGCCAGCCCCCTTTCTCTATGAGCGCTGTGCCGATGCTCCCCTTTATTCAAGAGTGGGCCAACCTGCTGGTGCGCTGGGTGCATGTCGTCGCCGCCATCATGTGGATTGGCGATTCATTTCTTTTCATGTGGTTGGACAGCCACCTCACCGCGCCTACGAAGCCGCGTGAAGGCGACGTGGGTGGCGAATTGTGGATGACCCACAGCGGCGGCTTTTACGAAGTCATCAAGCGCAAATCACTGGCGAAGCATGAGCTGCCGGCGACGCTCTATTGGTTCAAATGGGAAAGTTACACCACGTGGATAACCGGCACGCTGCTGCTGATTATCGTCTACTACTTGAATGCGCAGGCTTACCTCGTCGACACGTCAGTTGCTGACATTAGCCCCACGCTGGCCATCGCTTTGAGCGTGCTCTCGTTGCCCATGGCTTACGGCGTTTATGCCGCGCTCTGGCGCACCCCTTTGGCACGCAACCCCAAAGCGTTCGCCGCGGTCGGCTTCTTCGCGGTGCTGGGCCTGGCATACCTGTACACGCACCTCTTTAGTGGGCGCGCGGCGTTTTTGCAGGTCGGCGCCACGTTGGGCTCGGTGATGGCGTTCAGCGTCTTTAGCGTGATTATTCCCGGTCAGCGCAAAATGCTCGCCGCGACTGAAGCGGGTCAAAAGGTAGACGTAAGCCACGGCCTGCGCGCCAAGGGCCGCTCGATTCACAACCATTACCTGACGCTGCCGGTGCTCTTCACCATGCTGTCAAACCACTTTCCCAGCTTGTACGGGCATTCGCTCAATTGGCTGGTGCTGGGGCTGGTGGCGGTGGTCGGCGTGAGCCTGAAGTACGTGATGAATTACCGCTCGAAGTCGCACCCGATTGCTTACGTGACATTGCTCGGCCCGCTCCTCGGGGTAATGGTGATGACGCGGCCTCAAGCGGTGGCGGCTCCCGCTTCGGCGGCGTACGCGAATTTAGAAAAGGTGAGCTTCGACGACGCGCACACCATCATTCAGGCGCGCTGTGTGACGTGCCATTCAGCGCACCCCACGCACCCGATGTTTCCGATGGCGCCCAACGGCGTGCTGCTCGATTCACCCGGCAACATCGCCAAGCATGCTGACCGCATTTTTGTGCGCACGGTGGAAACGAAGACCATGCCGCTCGGCAATTTGACGGGTATCACCGACGACGAGCGCACGAAGTTGGGTTCGTGGTTCGCGCATGGGGCTTCGGTGGTGGGGGCGGGGCCTGCCGCGGCCCTGACACCGGAGGAAGAAGCGAAGAACCGTTTTCAAAACGTGTGCGTCACCTGCCACGGCGCCGCGGGAGACGGCAAAGGCCCGTCAGCTGCTGCCTTGCCCACCCAGCCGCGCGACTACACCGACGCCGCGTGGCAGGCGAAGACCACCGACGACGAGATTCGAAAAATCGTTCTCGAAGGTGGGCCGGCAGTGGGAAAAAGCGCCCTCATGCCTCCTTCACCTGATTTGAAAGAGAAGCCGTTGGTGCTCGACGCGCTGGTGAAAATCGTTCGCGGGTTCAAACGCCCGTGACGGGGCCTTTCGAAGCGCCCAGGGTCATTCGCAGCCGCCGGGTGCTGCTGCGCGGCCAACTCGACGCCGCGACGGTGTGGCTGAAAAACGGCCTCATCGAAAGCGTGCGGCCGTACGACGCGCCGTTGCCCACTGCTGGAGTGCTCGACGTGGGCGACTTGCTTTTGACAAGCGGCATCGTCGATTCGCACGTGCACATCAACGAGCCAGGCCGCACCGAGTGGGAAGGCTTCTCGAGCGCCACCCAAGCCGCGGCGGCCGGCGGCATCACCACCGTGGTGGACATGCCGCTCAACTGCATACCCGCCACCGTCACCGCCGCCGCGGCCGAAGTCAAACGGGCGTCACTGCGTGGGCAACTGCACGTCAACGTGGCGTTCTGGGGCGGCGTGGTGCCTGGCAACACCAGTGAGCTCCAAGGCCTGCGCGACTTCGGCATTTCGGGAGCGAAGTGTTTTCTGTGCCCGTCAGGGGTCGACGAATTTCCTCACGTGGGCCGGGCCGAGCTCGACGAGGCGATGCCGCAGCTGCGTGCGTTAGACATGACGCTCTTGGTGCACGCCGAAGTGCCAGGGCCGCTCGAAGCGGCAGAAGCGGTGCTGCGCGGCAGAGCGGCTGACCCCCGCCGCTACGACACGTATTTGCGCTCTCGGCCCAATGCGGCCGAAGACGAAGCGATTGCGCTGGTCATTGAGCTTGCGCGCAAACACCACACCCGCTGTCACATCGTGCACCTCTCTAGCGCTTCCGCTTTGCCGCTCCTCGAAGCCGCGCAAGCCGACGGCGTGCCCATTACCGCCGAAACCTGCCTGCACTATTTGACCTTCGCCGCCGAAGACATTGGTGAGGGCGCGACGCAGTACAAATGCGCGCCGCCGATTCGCAACCGTGAAAACCGTGAGCAGTTGTGGCGTGGCTTGGAGCGCGGTGTCATCAGCATGGTGGTGTCAGACCATTCTCCGTGTACCCCGGCGCTGAAACGTCTCGAAGCAGGTGACTTCATGGGCGCGTGGGGCGGTATTTCTTCACTGCAGCTCGGGCTTTCGGCCCTGTGGACCTTGTGCCAAGCGCGCAAGCTCGACGTGGCCACGCTGTTTCGTTGGAATTCAGAAGCCCCCGCCCAGCTTGCCGGTCTGTCGACACGCAAAGGCAAAATAGGGCCGGGCTACGACGCCGACCTGGTGATTTGGGACGAAAAGGCCCACGTCACGGTGAAACCCGAAACAATTCGACACCGTCACCAGCTGACGCCATACGCTGGGCTTTCTTTGCAAGGCGTGGTGGAGAAAACGGTGGTGATGGGTCGCATCGCCTATTCGAAAGACGCGGGAGTGGCTCCCACTCCCGTGGGACAATGGCTTCACGCGGGGAGGTAACGCGCACCATGGGGTTGTCAGCGGTTCCTGAAGTTTTCAACGGGCTGGTTGATCTCTGCGCCGATTCGTTGGGCGCCTTCGCGCTCTACGCCACTGACGATTACTTCGCCGAGAAAGAGAACCTGCTCAAGCCGGGCGCGCCCCAATGGCTCGAGGGCAAGTACACCGACAAAGGCAAGTGGATGGACGGGTGGGAATCGCAGCGGCGCCGCTCGCCCGGCCATGATTTTTGCGTCGTGCGCTTGGGCGTGCCGGGGCAAGTGCACGGAGCGCTCGTCGATACCACGCACTTCAAGGGCAACGCTCCCACCGAAATTTCGCTCGAAGGCATCGAAGCTGACGACGACGCTTCGGTGGAATCGCTGCTGGCGTCGCAAGCCTGGGTAGAACTGTTGCCCAAGACCGCGGTGAAACCTGATTTTCCCAATGTGGTGACGCGCACCGGCCCTTCGTCGCGCATCACCCACGTGCGGTTGCACATTTTTCCCGACGGCGGCGTGGCACGGCTGCGGGTGTACGGCACGGTGGTTCCCCTCGCGCGCACGTTCTGGCGTGAGGCGTCGGTCGACTTGGGCGCGGTAGAAAACGGCGGCAAAGTGGTGGCGGTGAGTGACACGTTTTTTGGGCCTGCTTCGAACCTGCTGCTCCCGGGGCGCGGTGTGAATATGGGCGACGGGTGGGAAACAAAGCGCAGGCGCACCCCCGGTTCTGATTGGGCGGTGATTGAGCTCGGTCGGCGGGGCGTGGTTGACCAGGTGGAGCTCGACACGCATTTTTTCAAGGGCAACGCGCCCCAGGCAACCACGATTCTCGCGCTCGACGCGTCGAAGCTGAAACCGAAGGCGCTCACCGCGAAATTTTCTACCGACGAAGGGTGGGCCGTACTCATCGACGCGCCGCTGGTGCAGCACCGCCGGCATGCACTAACGCCCGAGCGCCCAGTGACGGCGACGCATTTGAAGGTGCACATTTTTCCGCATGGAGGCGTGAACCGTTTGCGTCTGTGGGGGCATGCCGTCGACACCGATGACGAAGCGGCGAAGTTGGTTCGCTTGAATCAGCTGTCGGCCGACGCGGCGCGTGAGGTGTTGCTTGGCTTCTGTGGCTCTTTTTCGTTCGCTGACCGGTTGGTGGCGGCGCGGCCATTCGATTCATTGCGCGCGCTCTTCGCCACGGCGCAATCGACGTGGTGGGAGCTCGATGAAGGCGAGTGGCTCACCGCGTATGCGGCGCACCCCCGGCTGGGCGACGCGGCCAAAGGCAAAGCGCAAACCGAGCAGTCAAGCCATTGGTCAAAAGCCGAGCAGCAAAGCATTCAACACAGCCAAGAGGCGATTCTCGAGGGGCTGCGCAAAGCCAACGAGCAATATCTGTCGAAGTTCGGCTTCATTTTCATTTGTTTCGCGAGCGGTAAGTCAGGCGAGCAGGTGCTGGCGATTCTCGAGCGCCGGTTGCAGAACGAGCGCGCGGTTGAAATTGAAAACGCGGCCCGTGAGCAGGCAAAAATTACCCGGCGGCGCATCGAAAAATGGGTCAACGGTTAGGAGCCGCACATGGGTATCAGCACACATATTCTCGACACCAGCAAAGGTCGGCCGGCACCGGGTGTGGCGGTGACACTCGAGAAGCTCGAAGGTACGGCGTGGCAGCGCGTGGGGCAGGGCGTCACTGACGCCGACGGGCGCGCGAAGGGGTTGCTCGAGTCGGTGCGCGAAGGCAGTTACCGGCTGCGCTTCGAAGTGGCGGCGTATTTTCTGGCGCAGAAAATCGACAGCTTTTACCCGTCGGTCAGTGTCGACTTCACCGTGCGCGCCGCGGGCGAGCACTACCATGTGCCGCTTTTGCTGAATCCTTTTGGTTATTCGACGTACCGGGGCTCGTGACGCATGAAGGCGCAGCCGCTGACTCCGCACGCGTTCGCGCCGTTTGGTGACGTGGTGAGCACCGCGCGATTGTCGCAAGGCAAGAGCGCCAACCAGGGCACTGGCACCCGGCTCGACTTCGTGGCCCAGCTCGCCAGCACCCGGCCCGCGGCGAAAGCGAACATGGTCGTGTTTCGCTGCAACGGGCAGGCGCTGCCCTTTCACGTGAAGCTGCTCGAGCAGCACCCGCATTCGTCGCAGACGTTTTTGCCGCTCAAATGTGAGCGCTACTTGGTGTGCGTGGCCCCGACGGGAGCCGACGGCTTGCCGGTGGTCAGCGCCTTGCAGGCATTCATTGGCGAAGCTGGGCAGGGCGTCAATTATGCGCCGGGCACTTGGCACCACCCCATGGTGTCGTTGGGCAGCGACGGAGAGTTCGCGATGCTGGTGTGGGAAGACCAAAGCGCCGGCGACTGTGTTGAATGGCCTTTACCTGATACTGCGTTCATCGAGGTGACGTGACATGGGCTTGAAAGGCGTAACCCTCAAGGGTGCTTCGTCGAAGTTGTTGTCTGACGCCGCGCTCGAATTTTTGGCTTCGTTGCAGCGCCAATTTAAAGAGCTCCGGCGCGAATGCCTGAAAGCGCGCGGCAGTCGCCCCGAGGCTTTCAATTTTTTGCCGGCCTCGCCAGCGCAAACCGGCGACTGGAAAATCGCGCCCGTGCCGCCGCAGCTGCTCGACCGCCGGGTCGAGATTACGGGCCCCGCCGAAGCGAAGATGGTTATCAACGCGCTCAATTCGAGGGCCAAGGTGTTCATGGCCGACTTCGAAGACTCGCTCACGCCGACGTGGGGCAACATTGTGAGCGGGCAAGAAGCGCTCTATGAAGCCGTGCGGCGTACGCTGACCTTCAGCAGTGAAACAGGCAAGCAGTACACGTTGAACGAAAGGCTGGCCACGCTCTTCGTGCGGCCGCGCGGCTGGCACTTAGAAGAAGCGCACCTGCTCGTCGATGAACACCCAATGTCGGCGTCGCTGTTCGACTTCGGGCTCTTCTTTTTTCACAACGCCAAGGAGCAGCTGCTGCGCGGTGAAGGCCCCTTCTTTTACCTGCCGAAAATAGAGAGCCACCTTGAAGCGCGGTTGTGGAACGACGTTTTCATTTTCGCGCAGAACGCGTTGGGCATACCGCGCGGCACCATCAAAGCCACGGTGCTCATCGAAACGCTGCCCGCGGCCTTCGAGATGGAAGAGATTTTGTTTGAATTGAAAGAACACTCTGCGGGTTTGAACTGCGGCCGGTGGGACTACATTTTCAGCTTCATCAAGTCGCGCCCCCGGGTGCTGTTGCCTGACCGCGCTTCGCTCGGCATGGACAAAGGTTTTTTGCGCGCGTACGTGCAGCGGCTGATTCAGATTTGCCACCGCCGGGGGGCGCACGCCATGGGCGGCATGGCGGCGTTCATTCCCATCAAAGATGACGCGGCGGCGAACGAGGCGGCGCTCGAAAAAGTGCGCACTGACAAGCAGCGCGAAGTGCTCGACGGGCATGACGGCACGTGGGTCGCGCACCCGGGGTTAATCAGCGTGGCGCAAAATGTTTTCGATGCGCACATGAAGGGGCCCAACCAACTCGGCGTGTTGCGCAATGACGTGAAGACCACCGTCGACGATTTGCTCACCGTACCGGCGGGCGAGCGCACCGACGCCGGCCTGCGTCACAACATTCGTGTCGGCACGCGTTACCTTGAAGCGTGGTTGCGCGGGCAGGGCTGCGTGCCGCTCTACAATTTGATGGAAGACGCGGCCACCGCCGAAATTTCGCGCGCACAAGTATGGCAAGCGGTGCACTTAGACGGCTTGTCTGCCCAGGCCCTCACCCAGGTGATGGAAGAAGAGCTGGCGCCCTTTGCGCACGGCCGCATGAAAGAGGCGATGGCGCTTTTTCGACAACTGTCGACAGCACCAGCGTTTGCGCCGTTTTTGACAGTGCCGGCGTACGAGCAGCTGCTCAACGAAGGGCAATGAGTCAGAACCCACCGGGTCAAAACCAACTCTTGGGCGTCTTTTGACCCACACGCAAGCCGTAAAACAGTCGAGATTGTAAAGGCTTGATGTGTGCATGAAGGTTGCTGGGCAAATTTTTCATGCATGCACCCTGGTTACCTCTGCTTGTCTTCAGCGCCGGTTGCGCTGAACCTGGCGCTCCGATTCACTTAGGCAATGCCGCCCCGGCTGCCGAATTGTCGTCGCCACAGACGTCACCTCTCGGTGATTGGCGCCCGCCCAGCACGCAAGCGAGCGGTGTCGAAGCCGAAAATGTTGCTCCGCTGCCCCCAGTCGCGCTGGAGCTGCAATGGTTTCCCGCGGGAGAAAAGCAACTCGCGCGGGTCAGCGCGGTGCGCATGACCGCTCGGCCCAGCGCGAAGATGCACTTGGTGATGGAGCTGGTGGCTCCCGGCGGGGTGATTTTTCAGCGGTACGAGGGTGACGCGACGGCCGAGGTGCCGGTGTGGCAAGACTTGTTGGTATCAGGCACCCAGGTAGAGCTACGGCGACAGTCAGGGCCATGGGTGGTGAATGTCACCGGTGGTGAAGTGAAGGCCTCGACTTCTTTCGAGCTTGAGCCATGAGCACAATTTTAGCCTTCGCGTTGGTGTCGATGACGGGAGCGCTCGAAGTGGGCGAGCTCACCGCCACTTCGAAGCCCACCGGCGCCACCCTGGTGTGGACCAACCCCATCGACACCGTCGGCACCGTGGTGGTGCGGGCGACGAGCGCGGTACCGAATACCGCGCCCTCGAATGGCTCGACCTATTCGGTGGGGGCGACGCTGGGTAACGGCACCGTGCGCTACGTCGGCTCGGCGGCGACGTTCACCGACAGCGGTTTGACCAACGGTACGCGCTACTACTACCGGGTGTTCAACCGCGCGCTCTTCAACGTCTACTCGGCGGGCCAGGTACCGACTTCTAACGGCATTAGCGTGGTGCCGACCGACCAGGTGAGCCCCAACCCGTACTGGTGTTACGCCACGGGGCTTTCGCTGACGCAGCAGCCGGTGGTCGACCCCAACGCAGGCGTGATGACGGCGGGCAATTCGGGCCGCATGCTTTCACTCGACCTGACGGGTGCCGAACGATTTCGCCCGCTGGCGCTGGTCGCTGCCATCGGAAGCCGCATGAGCTCGGTACCGCTGGTCAACCGCAGCGGCCGCTATGGCATTATGGGTGACCAGAGCGGGCTGCTTTACGGTGTCAACTTGTCAACGGGGACCATCGCCCTCTCTGGCAATGGAGGTTTGACATTGGGCGATGCGCTGATTGCCACCGTGGGTACCCAGCTCTATGCGTATGCGAACGCGGCGTTTCAAGCAGCCAACGCCAACCGCGATTTGATTTTCGTACCCACGCGCAATTTGTTGGCTACCAGCAACCGTGTCGTTGCGCTTTCGAGCGCCAACGGCAGCATCGTGTGGACCTACGCCCCGGGCGATATGGACGTCGTCAATGGGGGCGTGCTGGTCGACTACGTCAAAAACCAAGTGTGGGTAGCGGGCCGCAGCAATGGCAACACCCAGGCTTCTTTGCGGGTCATCAACTCATTGACTGGGGCCGAGGTTCAACGTGCGTCGCTGGGCGATATCGACACCGGCGTGGTGAAAGACTTCGGCAGTAACCAGGCGTTCGTGATTAACAGCTCAGGCACCGCTTATGGCTACAACCTCAGCACGGGCACGCAGGTGTGGAGCGCGAATGTCGGAGCCGTGTCGAGCTACCTTTACCCAACGGGCACTGGTTTCATTGCCAGCCTCTCGTCGGGCAGCGTGCAGCGCTGGTCAGTGTCGGGGGGCACCGCGTCACTGGTGTGGTCAGCCTCGGTGCCCGGGCCATCGGGTGTCACCATCGACTATGCCAATCAGACGCTCTACGTCGGCACGTCAGACGGCAGCTTACGCAAAATTGCGCTCGCTACTGGCACCCAGACTGGCAGCTACGCGATTTCGACCGCCGCGGTGGGTATGCCCACCATTGACGTCGCCGGGTCACGCTTGCATGTCGGTACGATGACCGGTGACCTCTGCTCATTCGCGATGCCTCTATAAGAGAACCTGTTTCCCGGCTCGTCACCTGCAGCTCGAATCGAGCAACTCGGGGCGGTACTCGAAGTGCATCGTGTCGTAGTGCAGCCAGCGGCCGCCCCAAATGAAGCCCTCGGCTTCGAAGGCATCGACAATTTCTTGTGGAAATGAATTGGCCCATCGAAGCGGCGTTTTCGGCCTCTGCCACTGCCAATAGTGCGCATGCTTCACGCTCAAGTCGATGGCGATGCCCCAGGCATGCGTCGAGAGCGTCTTGCTTTTGGCGATGGTGCGCCAATTCCACGTGCCGCCGATGTCTCTTAGGAAAATGCCGAGCCGGCGATTGGCCCGCACGCCTCTTTCTAACCGGGCAATGACGCGCTTGAGCGGCTCGTGGGCCAGGGGGTGAAATGAATAGCGCTTGCCGAAGAATTCAATTTTTCGCATGCGTTGGCTAACCGACCAGGCGGTGGCGCCGTAAGTGGCTTTGAAGAGCTGCTCCACACGGGCGCGGCCCGGCTCGTCAATGTCGCCTTCGCCTTGCACAGGGCGAATGGCCCCTGAAAGGTAGGGCGCGAAAAACATGTCTTTTAAGTCGGGGCTGGTGAAGCGCTCGTCGGGCGTCTTCACCCGGCCATCGTTCCATACCAGGGCGGTGCCATCAGGCAGCACGCCGTACCAGCGGCCATCGCGCCACTCGGGTGTTACCCGGTACCACTGGGTGAGACACGCCAACCCCTTGGGCGGAGCAGCGCGCGATTCGGCCATGGGCGCTTGAGCCAAAAGCCAGGCAGTGAGCGAGAGCAGCGGCCCCGTCATCACCGCGGCGTCACTCGATGACCACCAACTTGGTGTTGTTCTCGACGGTGGTTCCTTCGGCGCACGAGACCTCCGTCACTTTGCCGGCCTTGGTGGCCTTGAGCTCGTTTTCCATTTTCATCGCCTCCATCACCAGCAGGCCTTGGCCTTCGGTGACAGTGTCGCCCACTTTGACAAAAACCTTGATGATTTTGCCCGGCATGGGCGCCGCGATGACTTGCCTGCCTTCGACCGCGAAGGCCGCGGTGGCAGCGCGCAGTCGCAGCTTGCGCTCGTCAGCGACATCGATGCGCGACACGTGGCCCTTCACCAGCACCGCCACGTCATCACCCGCTTCTTCGAATTCAACGCCGTACGACTGGCCGTCGACGAGCAGCGACACTGCGCCGTGAGGCAGCACCACGGCTTCTAGTTCATGCCGGGTGCCGTTCAGCGTGACAGAATATTGGCCGCCTTGGTGGGCCTGTACGTCGAGCGTGTGAGGGGTGCTGTTTTTCTGCCCGCGCACCGTCGCCACGTAACGGGTAGAACGGCCGGTCATGAGCGGCCTCCCAGGCGGTGAAAGCGCCCACCGCTGCGCCAGGCCGAAGGCCCGCTTTTGCCTGAAGAGGTGGTGCTTACCAGCGAACGGGCTTGCTTCTGCGCGCGTTGGTGGGTGTAGACGGCCGCTGCGAGCAACGAGACTTCAGTCAGCGCCGGGTCGTCTTCTCCGAGCAGTTTGGGGTGCTGCCGCGGCAAGAACGCGGTGTCGTAATCGCCACCGAGAAATTCTTCGTTTTCCATGATGGCGCGCAGGTAACGAATGTTGGTGGTAATGCCTTTCACCACGTATTCGTCGAGCGCGCGGCGCATGCGGGCAATCGCTTCGGGCCGGGTCGGCGCCCACACCGAAAGTTTCGAAATGAGCGGGTCATAAAAATTGGGCACGGTGTACCCGGCGTACACCCCTGAATCGTCGCGCACGTTGGGGCCGCCGGGTACGCGCAGGTACTGAATTTTACCTGGTGAAGGCATGAAATTCGTACGCGGGTCTTCGGCGTAAATGCGCACCTCGATGGCGTGGCCGCGCGGCGAAATGGGCTCTAAAAAGGGCAGCACACCGCCGTTGGCGACGTGAATTTGCCAGGCCACCAGGTCAATGCCGGTGACCCATTCTGTCACCGGGTGCTCTACCTGCAGCCGGGTGTTCATCTCTAAGAAATAGAACTTGCGCGAAGCGTCGACCAAGAACTCAATGGTGCCGGCGCCCACGTAACCCACCGACTGCGCCGCCTTCACAGCCACTTCACCCATTTGCGCGCGCAACTGTGGAGTCAAAATGGGCGAGGGCGTTTCTTCCACCACCTTTTGGTGCCGCCTTTGCGCCGAGCACTCGCGCTCATTCAAATGAATGCAGTGGCCGTGCGTATCGGCGAAGACCTGCACTTCAACGTGGTGCGGCTTGTCTAAGTATTTTTCTAAATACACTGCGTCGTTGCCGAAGCTGTTCATCGCTTCGCTCTTCGCCGCGCGCCAGGCTGAATCGAAGTCGGCGGCTGACTCTACTTTGCGCATGCCCTTGCCGCCGCCTCCGCCTGACGCTTTGAGCATCACCGGGTAGCCGACGCTGGCCGCGAAGGCCTTGGCGGCTTCAGCGGTGGGAAAGGGCTCGGTGGCACCGGGCACCACAGGCACGCCGGCTTTCACCATGTGGGCGCGGGCGCGGGTTTTTTCGCCCATCGATTCCATCGAGCTTGCGGGAGGCCCAATGAAAATCAGCCCCGCTTTCTCGCACGCGCGTACGAAATTCGGGTTTTCTGAGAGAAACCCGTAGCCAGGGTGAATGGCGTCGGCCCCGGCCTTTTTTGCCGCGGCGATGATGTTGTCTTGCACCAAGTAGCTTTCGCGCGACGGCGCAGGGCCTACGCAAAACGCTTGGTCGGCTTGGCGTACGTGCAGCGCGTCGCGGTCGGCTTCTGAGTAGACGGCCACGGTGCCAATGCCCAGTTCATGGCAGGTGCGCATGACGCGAATGGCAATTTCACCGCGGTTGGCGACGAGAACCTTGCGAATTTTCGGCATCGGGGGCGGTGTTTAGCCGCATTGAGAAGCCGTCGCTACGGTGGTGTTGCAGCCTTTGGGGCAGGTCTCAAATTTCCGTGGTGCGCCAAGCAACTGGAGCAGACACGCGCAGGTCAATGTTGCGAGCTGCTGTCTATTGGTTAGCGCAAAGGGTCGAAAAGGGGGGCTTGCTGATCAACACCGACATCGGCACACAGGTTGCTGACGCACGGTGCGTCGTTCACTTCGTTTCACGAAAGGGAGTTAAAACCATGGTTGCTGCCATACCGAAATTCACCGCACGCGTGACCAAGCTGCTCAAGAACCCCGCCATCAACAAACCGGCCAATGACTACAAGGCATACCTTCGCCCAGGTCCTACTGGAGGCAAGGGGCTATTGGTGGGTATGCAGTACATGCTGACGAAAGCTGAAGCGAAGGCTTTGGCGACCGCGGTCAACAAGACCTACACGGTCGCTACGCAGGGAAAAATTGTCAAAGAACTCTTCGCTCGTTCCGAGTCGCGAGTGGCCATGGGCACCATCAAGCTCACCCCTGACGGAGCGACCCAACTGACTAACCTCGCCAAACTGCTCAAACTCGACCTCAAGTTCAATTCCAACCAACTGCCGCCGATTCACCCGGTGGGCTA
>JAIBBR010000153.1 GCA_019694575.1 Myxococcaceae bacterium | reverse complement strand
TCGCCTTCGCTCACATTCTCATTCCAATTGCACCTTTTTGCTTAACCTCACCCATTTCTTGGGGTTTTGCCCGATTCAGACATCCTCAAGATGTGTAGGATCATGAGTTTTGGAAAGTCCGGCACCGCGCTCCGTCGAACCGACGGGAGGTGGACCCTTCGGAGGCCCATACATTTGCTGGCCGACGAGTGGGGTTCCGCCGTCTGCTAGGCAGGCGCGTTTTCGACTCCTTGATGTTGACGCCGGCGCACATTTCGGCCTGGCTCTACGCCAACAGCCGACCCTTAGCGCCGCTAGCCATCGTACAAGCAGCCCATGAACCGCGCGCAGCCCTCCGGCGTCGAGGTATCAACGCTGGCACATTGCGTTCTCGCGCGGCACGTTTCCTCGAGAGCAGAACGCGGTGCGTTCGCTGCTGAGGCGTCACATTTCAGCACCTTGTCCACGAGACGTTGGCATTCGGGAGATGCAGATCGATCACAGATGCAGCTCCCAAGAACGAGCAGCAGCATCGCCAATGCCCTTGGGGGTGGGCTCTGCCTGCTTGTGGTCAAGATGTATCGCCTCGCG
This sequence comes from Myxococcaceae bacterium, assembly GCA_019694575.1. Classification (GTDB taxonomy): domain Bacteria; phylum Myxococcota; class Myxococcia; order Myxococcales; family Myxococcaceae; genus JAIBBR01. The sequence goes on along the minus strand of JAIBBR010000153.1, from coordinate 10,912 downwards.
GGTGAGACCCGACAACGCTGCGGGGAGTGCAACAAAACTGGGGAACTAGGATTCGAACCTAGATAAGCAGAGTCAGAGTCTGCTGTCCTGCCGTTAGACGATTCCCCAATACGACTACTTTTTCTTCGGTTTTTTCTTACCAGAGTCTCCGGCCGGAACAACATAGATACGAACCTCGTCGTTCGACTCGTAGATATTCAAACCTTCCCAGCCTTTTCCACTGGGGTTCACAATGTGCACTGCCTTCACACCCGGTTGATTGGCGATGTTCTTTCGCGGGTAGTTCTGCGCCGGGTACACATTCTTATAAAACTTCATCGTGTCTTCGAGGTTGGTGCGCGTGCGGTAGCGCAATTCAGCCACCTTCTGCGCGCTGTCGGGCAACACCGCGCCGAGCACCGTTTCGCCGGCGAACGCCGTCGCACCCATCAACAGGGCCGCGCACACCGTCAATGCCACTGCGTTACGCATCGAAGACCTCGTTACTTGCTCAGCTCCCGACCAAAAACTGCCGCGCCGAGAGCCAGTCCATCCACACCGCCACTGCGCCATGAATCAGCACCCCATACCAGAAACTGCGCGTTCGCAAAGCCAGTATGCCAAGCGCGATTCCCGCCGCGATGGAACCCAGCGCCTCGAGCTCGGCCTTACCCAAGTGCATGATCGCGAACGGAGCCACCTGAATCAGAATCGCTCCCGCTCGCCCGAACTTCGGTAACAGCCCATTCAACATGTACCCGCGAAAGAGAAATTCCCAAGCGATGAAGTACCCGAAGTACGCCGCTTCGTAGGCGATGAAGAGCCCCCACGACGCGCGCTCGGGCCCACCTTCTGGCCGCAGCATGTACGCGCCTTTGCCCGCCAGTGGGTATTGCCCGGCGAACGCGCTCATCTTCGAAGCCACGTAAACCGCGGGCAACATCACCAGCAAAAACAAACCGGTAAGCTTCAAGCCCGCGCGCCAGTCTCCCAGCCCCATGCCGTAGTTGCGGGTGAATGAGCCGCGCGTGGCGACCGCGAGCAGCAATGGCACCAACGCGTAAAGCACGAAGCTCGCCCCGAACCAATAGAGGTAGGGAAACGCCGAGACAGCGGGGTGCTTGCTGAACCGTTCTCCAAACAAGACATAGAAATAGCCGGTCGCCGCTTGGTAGTGCGAAATCACCAGCACTGCGCTGGCACCACAGATCACCACCGTGGCTTCGCCTCCCAAATCGCGAAGGTAAGGGCGCAGCCGCGAAATCATTTTAGAGCGGCCGCGATGCGCGCCAGCGACTCTTCTTTACCGAGCAGCTCGAGCGTGTCTCCGATGCCGGGGCTCGCCGTGTTGCCTGTCACCGCTACCCGAATGGGCTGCGCGACTTTGCCCATGCCCACGCCGGTCTTCTCTGACGCTGCCTTCACCACGCCTTCCAGCGCGGGCGGAGTCCACTCGGTCACCGCTTTCAACATTTCGTCAGCTACCGCGAGCACTTTCTTACCGTCGTCGGTCAGCACCTTGGCGCGCGCCGCGGCGTCGATCTCAACGCCTTTGCGCAAGTACGTGGCCGATTTTTGCGCCAGCTCGACCAGCGTCTCGGCACGCTCGCGCAGCGCCTTCACCAACTTGAGCAAACGCGGGTCGCTTTTCGAAATGCTGTAGCCCTGCTGATCTAAAAACGGAAACAACCGCTCGGCGATCACTTCGATGGGCAAGAGCTTGAAGTACTGCTGGTTGAGCCAAGTGAGCTTTTGGGGGTTCCACACGCCCGACGTTTTGCCCACGTGCGCAAAGTCGAACCACTCGAGCATCTTCTCGCGCGGCACCACCTCGTCGTTTCCGTGCCCCCAGCCGATGCGCAAAATAAAATTCAAAAGCGCCTCGGGAAGAATGCCGTTCTTTGCGTGGAACATCAGGTCGGCTTCTTTGTGTTTGCGCTTGCTGAGTTTCTCTTTGTCAGCTCCCAAAATGAGCGGGAAGTGCGCGAACTGCGGCGGCTGCCAACCGAGCGCGGCGTAAAGCATCAGCTGCGGAAAGGTGGAATTGACGTGCTCTTGCCCGCGGCCGACCAACGTAATCGCCATGTCATGATCGTCGATTACGCAGCCGAAATTGTAGAGAGGTATGCCGTCACCGCGCATCAACACGAAGTCGTCGAGGTCTCCGTACGTCTTGCTGATTTTGCCCAGCACCTCGTCGGTGAAGCTGACCACGCCTTCAGTCAACGGCATCGCAAAACGCAGCACCCACGGCTTGTCTGTCGGCTGATCTTTTCGCTCGCGGCAGGTGCGCTCATATTTGAAGCCCTCGCCACCAAACGCCTTGCGCCTCGCGTCGAGCTCTTCACGCGTGCAGTAGCAGCGGTACGCCTTGCCTTCAGCCACCAGCTGATCACCGATGCGCTTGTACGAAGCGAGTCGCTCGGTCTGAAAATAAGGGCCGAAGTTACCGCCCACTTCGGGGCCTTCGTCCCAGTCGAGGCCGATCCACTTCAGACCTTCGAGAATCGCCTGCACCGACGCAGGCGTGCTGCGCTCTTGATCAGTGTCTTCGATGCGCAAGACGAAAACGCCGTTGTTGCGGCGGGCATAGAGCCAGTTGAACAGGGCGGTGCGGGCGCCTCCGATGTGAAGGTACCCCGTGGGAGAAGGAGCAAAGCGTACGCGTGGCTGCATGGGCTGGCGCCAGTTAGCAGACTCGGTGAGGGTGCGCCAACGACGCGATGGCGCGCTGAACAGCTGCCCACTTCACATGGCAAGTGCGCTGTGTGTTGTGACCTGGTTGCTACGGACTTCAAAGAAATCGGCCCAAATTCAGTAATTTGTAGCTTTTCTCTGTTGGCTTGCCCATTGCTTTTGGTCAAGCCATGGAGTGCAAGTTCGGGCGGGCGGTATTGGGCGCAAGCACGCTGATGCTGCTCCTCAACTGCAATGGCAATATTTTTTCGCCAGTACCTACCCAGGTTGAAAAAAAGGAACCGACGATTCCACGTGCCGAATGCCTGCCCGGGCCTCCTGTTCCGGGAGCTTCGCCTCTGCGGCGTCTCACCAAAGTCGAATACGAAAACACCGTCGCTGACTTGCTGGGTGACACGTCACAGCCGTCGCTGCGTTTCCCCGCTGAAGAAATCGGCCTCGGTTTCACCAACAACGCTGATGTGCAGACCGTCTCTGACGTGCTCATTGAGCGGTACGAAACAGAAGCCATTCGGCTGGCCGCTGCCTTCACCCAAGATCTGCCGGGTCTTTTGGGTGGCTGCGATCTCTCAGCCGAAAAGCAAGACGGGTGTGTAAAAGACTTCATCACCTCGTTTGGCCGCCGCGTTTACCGGCGAGCGCTCGCAGCTGACGAAGTAAATCGTCTGCAGGGCTTTTATCTCGCTGCCAAAGCGACCGACGATTTTCCGACTGCGGTGCGGCTCACCGTGCAAGCGATGTTGCAGTCGCCGAGCTTTTTGTACCGGGTCGAATTCGGAGACGGCGCTGTAGGCACGTCACGCGTCACAGGTTACGAGCTCGCCAGCCGACTCTCGTACTTGCTGTGGTCCAGCGCACCCGACACCGCGCTGCTCGACGCGGCGGCCAATGGGCAGCTTGATACGGCACCAGGGCTCGCTGCAGAAGCCCAGCGCTTGCTGAACGAACGCGCACGTTCTGATCGTTCATTGAAAGAATTCTTTGGTCAGTGGCTGCACCTCGATGGTGTGGGCGTGGTCGAAAAACAACCTCAGCTTTTTCCCGCTTTCACCGATGAGATTCGCGGGCTGTTGCGGAAAGAAACCGAGCTCTTCACCATTTCGGTGGTGAAAAGTGGCAACCTGAAAGACTTGTTCGCGGCCGATTACACCTTTCTCAATCAGCCGCTGGCGAAATTTTATGGCGTTAGCGGGCCGACCGGCAGTGCTTTCGAGCGGGTCACCCACGAGCCAGGTCGACGTGCTGGCTTGCTCACCCAGGGAAGCCTGCTCTCAGCCCACGCCAAGGCCAACCAAACCTCGCCGGTGGCGCGTGGCTTCTTCGTGCTCGATTCGATTCTCTGCATGCCTCCCAAACCACCTCCCCAGGGTGCGCAAATTCGAGTGCCCGAGCTTGACCCCACCTTAAGCACCCGCGAGCGCTTCGAACGCCACCGCACCGACAATTACTGCGCCAGTTGCCACTATCAAATGGACCCTATCGGCTTTGCATTCGAAAACTATGATGCTGCCGGAGTATGGCGAACTGATGAGAACGGCATCACCATCAACGCATCTGGTGCCCTGATCAACACAGATATTGACGGGTCATTCAAAAACGCCATCGAGCTCAGCCAAAAGCTCGCCACCAGCGCTCAGGCCCAGGCTTGCGTGGTGCGCAACTGGTTTCGGTTCAGCTACGGCCGAGGTGACGGCAACGCCGACGCCTGTGCACTGCAGTCGCTCGACGACATACTCAATCATACGGGTGGAAACCTGAATGAGCTCATCACCGGTTTGACTCAGACCGACATGTTTCGCTACCGCACCAACGAAGAGGTGCCTCCATGACGTTTCGCTTGGACCGCCGAGCACTGTTGCGTGGAGCGGGTGGGGTGTTCGTCGCGCTGCCGCTGTTAGATGCGATGCAACCCGCGCGCGCGGCGACAGCCACGGGTGCAAAGCGCGTGGTGTTTTTCTTCACGCCCAATGGCACCAATGAACCTTCGCAATTTTACCCCGCGCAGACCGGTTCACAGTTTGTGCTGGGCAGTGAAGTGGCACCGCTCGAGCCGCTGCGCCAACGGCTGTTGATTCTTTCGGGCATCAACATGGAGTCGGCAAAAGAAGACTCGGGCGACGCCCATTCGATTGGTATGTCGCACATGCTGACCGGTACGCATTGGGTGCCGGCGACCGGTTACGCCAAGCCGGGTGGAGACAGCTACACCGTCGGTTTCGGCGGCGGCATTTCGGTCGATCAAAAGATCGCAGAGGGTTTTCGCGCGGCAAAGACGACGCCGTTCGCTTCTTTGGAGTTCGGCGTGCAAAGCGTCAGCGACTATGGCGTGCACCCTTTTAGTCGCATGAACTATCGCGGTAGCAACGACCCCATTCCCGCGGTCGATAGCCCAGCCGACATGTACCAGCGGTTGTTTGGTGACGGCAGCAACGCCACCAACGCGGCGCTGGCGCGAAGTATTGCGCAACGGCGTAGCGTGCTTGATTTCGTCAAAGACGACTTTGCGCGCTTGAAGCCACGCATGGGCGCCAATGATCGGCGCAAACTCGACGCCCACTTCACCGCGGTGCGCAACTTGGAAGACCGGCTGAGCCGCATCGACGTGGGCAAGGTCTGTGAGACAGGCTCCATCGACACCTCGGGCGATGCGCTTTCGAAGTCGCGCTTCGGCGAGGTCGGTAAACAACAGATGGACCTGCTTACCCTGGCATTGAAATGTGATTTCACCCGTGTGGCGACATTGCAGTGGTCATGGGCACGCTCAGAGCTCACTCACCCCTGGGCGCAAGCCCCAGACAGCCACCACGGTATGTCCCATGGCTCGGCGAGTGCCGAACTCTCGCGCATTAACAACTGGTACGCCAAGCAGTTGGCTTACCTCGCTACCGCCATGGCCGCGGTTGATGAGGGCGGTACTTCGATGCTCGACAATGCCGTTATCTATTGGTGCGGCGAGTGTGCGTATGGCTTCGATCACAATTTGAATAACATTCGCGCCTTTTTAATCGGCAGCTGCCAAGGAGCACTCAAGACAGGGCAGCACTTGGCGATGGGCGGCCAACCGCACAACAAGCTGCTGGTGACTTTGATGAATGCGATGGGCTTGCCGGATGATCAGTTCGGTGACCCGAAGTTTGGCTCGGGCCCTCTTCAGGGCGTGCTGGCGTAGCAGCCATTCATGTTCATTCTTCTGGCGCCAGCGTCGACGCTGCGTCGGACAATTTGGCCTGTGATTTCTTGCCCTTGGTTGACCGAATATTTTTCGACGAAGGATTTTGGGCCGCCGGTGCACCCATAGGGGCAAGGAGCGCACATGAGTCACCCAGACTTCGAAATCGCCATTGAGAAGCAAGCCCACGGCGCCCTGACGGCTGACCAGTCTCAGAACCTGACCGACCATTTGGTTCACTGTGAAGATTGCCGCCGTTTTCAAACAACGGTCCTGACAACGGAGCAAACGATGAATGCAATGACACAGCAATTGGAAACCACCATTCCCTGGGACATGGTGCACAAGAAAGCAGTGCAGGGGAAGCGTCGATTTGTCTACGAAGGGCTTGTTTACGCGGGGCTGGGCACCGCCTTAAGCCTGGCGGCCGTCAACGCTTGGCTCAACACTTACAAACTGTCGAGTTTGGCGTTCTTCGCCTTTCCGGCCCTGGCTTTTCTTCTCTTGACGGCCCGTGCCGTGTTCGGCGTCGTGCGTGCGCCAACGGGGGGCCCCCTGGCGGCCGCGCGCCGTGAGATTCGACTGACCTTGCGAGAGACCCGCGCCTGGCAATGGGTGCTCGGGTTTCTGTTCTTGGCAAGCCTTCGACATGACCCCTTTCTGGCTGCATTTTCTTTGGTTGGCATTCTGGCGCTCTATTGGTACCGGGTCTTGCCACTTTCCCGCGAGCTGCGCGGGCTGGGTGATGAACAGAAGTGACACCTGAAGTTGAGCAGCAGGTGCTGACTGCGCTGCGTGGCGATTCGGTCGCGAAGCAGCACGCCTTTCGCTTACTGTTCGATTCACTGCGAAAAAGCGTAACCGCGACGTGCCTTCACATCACGGGGGGTGAAGCTGAAGCTCAAGACGCGGCGCAAGAAGCGTTTATCGCCATTCACCAGGCGCTGCCCCGTTTTCGAGAAGAAGCCAAGCTGTCGACATGGGCACTTCAAATCGCCGTGCACGTGGCCCTGCGTACCCGGCGACGCCAACGCGCTGACGAGCCGATTGAAGAAGCGGCGCACGTCGCAGACCGGGGGCTGTCTCCTGAGCATGGCGCCGAAGGTCGGCAACTGGGGCGTCGGCTCTCGCTGGCGATCTCCAAATTGTCAGCCGAGCAGCGGGCCGTGCTTGCGCTGTTTGCCGTCGAAGGGTTGTCACAGAAAGACATTGCCGAGATCTTGGTGATTCCTGAAGGAACTGTTTGGTCACGGTTGCATGCGGCCCGCAAGCGTCTGCAAGAATTGCTCTGAAAATAAGGGCCGAAGTTGCCGCCCACTTTGGGGCCTTCGCACCCTCGTGGAAATGGAGACGGGCCTCAAGGCCCCTGCCAGAGCGAGAACCCGGCCGTCACAAAGTCGTGATCAAAGCTCAACGCGTAACGGCATTGCTGTGCCTTCATCGCCGAGAAGCTCACCGCATCGGCATAGCTGATGACCTGATCGCTCAGCTTGGTCAGCCAACTTCGCGCTTCTCGGTGCAGCTTCGCGTCAGGGTAGAGCACGGTGACTGCTTTACTTAAGTCAATGCGCTCAAGCGCCGTGGCCGCAGGCTGAATGCCGGCGCGATGCAGAAGCAACCGATGCACTTCGGCCAACACCAAATTCGTCGTCAGCAACGGAATTTTGAGCGCCATCGCCTCACGCATCAACCGATCGGCGTCGGCGTGCCGGCCATCGCGAGCGCTGAAGAACGCCAACCAGGCCGCGCTATCGACGAACAGTTTTCTTGGCGCGTCGCTTGGGTTTGGCATGGCGGTAAGCACGGGGAGGTTCTGCAACGTACGTGTTCATCAGGTACGCATCGAACCGTTGGCTCAAGTCTTCAGGCAACCCCTCGATCATTCCGCTGGCGGCGAGCAAAGGGTCTTCTTGCTGGCCCGAGCGAATGAGGGCCTTCAGCGCCACCCGCACCGCCTGTGACAACGACCAGCCGCGGGCGTTGGCCCAGGTGTCTAGGGCGCTGAATTCGGCATCGTCGAGGTAAACCTGTAACGGGCGAGACATGATGAAAGAACCTAATGATTCATGAAAATAATGTCAAATAGCTCATGAAGTGTGGGCTGGGTGACCCCTTTGAAACAGCGCCCCTGTCTCTCGGGAGCACCGCGGAGCAGATTCAGGTAATGTGATCACTCATGAAAGCTTCAGTTGTCGCGGTGCTCGGTATCTTGCTCGCCTGGCCGGCGTTGGCCTCCACCGTGGTGGCCGTCGATATTCCCACTTTGAGCCAAAAGGCGCAGTCGATCGTCATTGGGCGCGTCACCAAAGTGGCCAGCCGGTGGGCAAGCGATAAATCGCGGGTGGTGACCGATATCGAAGTAGCGGTATTCGAAACCTTGAAGGGCACCTCTGTCGACAAAGTGCTGCTCGTGCAGGCAGGTGGCACGGTCGAAGACGTGCGCCAAGTGGTGCACGGTATGCCTTCGTTCATGCCCGGCGAAGACGTCTTTCTCTTTCTAGAGCCACGAGGCTCGGCGCGCTTTGCCACGGTGGGCATGGCGCAGGGAAAATTTCAGCTTCAGCACGGCGGAGCGGCCGACGCGTGGGTGGTACCTGACCTTGCCCTCGCCGGCGCATTGCTCGACGCCAACACCGGTCAGCGCCTCGACACCCAGGCCAACCCACTCAAGCTCGAGGAAATGAAGCGGCAAGTGCGCCAAGCGCTCGTCGACGCGAGCCGCAACCCCCATGGCCCGCTTACGCAGCCTGAGGGTCCCACGCGCCCGGCGACGCAGGTCCCATGATCGCGACCCTGGTACTTGCTCTGTCGATGGCCATTTCTTCTGAGCCGTACGCGCGCAGCCGCACTGACGCGAGTGACCCCTATGCGCATTGCACTTTTTGGCTGCAAAACAGCACCATCACCTACCACCAGAACAGCGCTGGTAATAACGAGATAGCCAACGATGCCGAGTTCACCGCCGCCAACAAGGCCTTCGCCAGTTGGCAAAGCAAGCTCGACGCGTGCGGCAGCCTGAAACTCGTTGAAGGCGCTCGCTCTGCTTCACGAAGCGTCGGGTGGGTTTCTGGGCGCAATGACAACCAAAATTTGGTGCTCTACCGCGCGGCAAAATGCGAGGGCCTGGTGCCTCGAACCGACACTTGCTGGGTCGACGACAATTGCGGCAACAAGTTCGATTGCTGGCAGTACTCGGCCGAAGCGCTGGCGATTACCACCAGCAATTTTGACCCCAAGACGGGTCGGTTGCTCGACGCCGACATCGAGCTTGATCAGGCGAACTATGTCTTCACAGTGGTCGACAGCCCGGTGTGCCCGCGTGACCCTTCAGGCAAAATCATCTGCGCGCTCAACTGCGTGTGCACCGACATTCAGAACACCATGACCCACGAAGTTGGCCATCTGTTGGGGCTTGATCACACCCTGGCCTCGGGTTCAATCATGGTGCCCCGGGCTGATTCGGGAGAGCTTTCAAAACGCACCATCGACAACGGCTCGGCGCAATTCGTGTGCGACGTGTACCCCAAAGGCGACGTGGCGAAAGACTGCGTGACCAAGCCGTACAATGATGTGCTGGGCAAAGCGTACGGGTGTGGCTGCTCTAGCGCGGCGTTACCTGGTTTGTTGGGCCTGGGCGCGGTGTGGGTGTGGTGGCGTGGGCGGAGAAAACACGGGTGAACGCGGCGCTCGTCGTCGCCGGGTTATGGCTGGGGGCGGCCGAACCGGGGCATTTGCGCACCTTGGTGCCCGGTACCCAAGACACTGCGCCGGTGTGCTTGCAGTGGTCGAAGCGAACCATTACTTACACCGTTGACGAAGCGGGCAGCACCCAGGTCGAAGGCGACGCCGAATTCGATGCGATTAACGCCGCGTTTGCTGCCTGGCAAAAAGTATCTGACACGTGCTCAGACTTTCGGTTTCAGGCCGGGCCACGCCAGAGCCAGCCGCGCGTCGGGCAGGGCACTGAAGCGAGCAATGCCATTGTTTTTCGCGAGGCGGCTTGCCGGCAGGTGGCGCCGCAAGATCATGCTTGCTGGTCTGACGGCAGTTGCCCCAATCTCTTTCGCTGCTGGGACGAGTCAGATCTCACCATTGCGTTGACTACCACCACCTATTCGAAGCGCACCGGTGTCATTTACGACGCAGACATCGAGCTCAATGGCGCGCCCCATGTCGATGGCACACGGTTTCTCTTCACCACGGTGAACAGCCCTCAGTGCAGAAGCGGCTTTGAAGCGCCGACCTGTGTCGCGACCGACGTGCAGAACACGCTGACCCACGAAATTGGCCACATGCTGGGGTTTGATCACGTCGACATTCCCGGTTCGACGATGGAGCCTTCTGCCCAAGTGGGCGATCTGGCCAAGCGGGTAATCGATCGCGGTACCGCTGACGGGTTGTGCCTCACGTACCCCCGCGGTGAGCCTCCCCAGCCGTGTGATCAACGGGCCCAGTTGAGCCAAACCATCACCATTGTCGCCAATGGTGCGTCAGGGTGTGGTTGTCAGAGCGCTCCCGTTTGGCCGGCCGTCATGTTGTTAACGCTGCGGGCTTTTCGAAGACGCTCATTTCGGCGTTGTTGACTTGGTGCTCAGCACCGAGCACAAGTCGACTTCGTGCAGATTCTTCTTTGTGGTGTCGTCGTTGTCATCGGTGCTGCGGGGCCCACGTTCGCCCAAGACAGTGTCGATGCAGGTGTCAATGCTTGGGTTGCGGCGCCGGCCGACGCGGGCGTTGAGCTCGAGGCGACTGATCTGATGCAGACGGTGGTGACTGCGGCGCGCGCTGAACGCAAGCTGCAAGACGTCGTCACCCCGACTGAGGTGATCAACCGCGCCCAGATTGAAGCCGTGGGAGCGCAAGACTTGGGAGAGCTCGTCGCGCAGCACCCCGGCATCGAAATCGTCTACACCTTTCGGGGCGCCGGCATTCGGTTGCAAGGGTTAGACCCTGAATATGTGCTGATTCTGGTTGACGGCGAGCGCGTCAACGGCCGCGTCGGTGGCACCATTGATCTCTCACGGTTCTCGTTGCGTGACATCGAGCGGGTCGAAATCACCAAGGGCC
>JAIBBR010000152.1 GCA_019694575.1 Myxococcaceae bacterium | reverse complement strand
TGAGCCACAAGACCGTCGCCAGTTGGCTCGATGTCTTGGAGCGGCTCTATGGGCTGTTTCGTCTGTCGCCCTTTGGAGCCCCAAAAATTCGGGCGGTGAAAAAAGAGCAGAAGCATTACCACTTCGATTGGACGCTGGTGACTGACCCTGGGCCGCGCTTCGAAAATCTTGTCGCCTCGCATCTGCTCAAGTGGGTGCATTGGAAGCAAGACGTCGAAGGTCGAGACATTGAGCTACGGTATTTTCGCGATACCGATGGGCGCGAAGTGGACTTCGTCGTCGTCGAAAATGGTGCCGCCACCCACCTCATCGAATGCAAACCGTCAGACACCAGCGTGCACAAGTCGCTCAAATACATGAAAGAGCGTTTTCCCAAAGCGGAAGCATGGCAACTCCACACTGCGACGGCTGACTTTCAATCTCCCGAAGGAATACGGGTTTGCCCGGCCCAAGTTCTTCTTGCGCAGCTGGTGTGATTGGGGCGTCCGTTCTTCTGAGGGCTCAGCGGGTAGGCGTTCATCTACCGGGCACGCCGCATGACCTGACGGCAGCGCCAGTGCAGGTAATTCGTCATCACCCAAAAATGCTTGAAGGCCGGGTTGCGCGTCTGCCGGCGGTGATAGCGGTAATAAATTTGCTGCGCGATGCCGGCGAGCCGAAACAACCCGTACACCTCGTAGAACGGCCAATGGTCTGCCCGCAGGCCGCGCTTGTCGCAGTAATACGCCACCACTTCGTCGCGCGTGAGCATGCCTGGTAAATGCGTCGGCTGCCTTCGCGTGGCGCGCCCAAGAAAATCGTCGTCGGCCTGCACCCAGTAAGCAAGGCCGGCGCCCAAGTCCATCAGGGGGTCTCCCAGGGTGGCCATTTCCCAGTCGAGCACGCCGATGACCCGCGTCGGCTCATTCACGTCGAGCACCACGTTGTCGAAACGAAAGTCATTGTGAATTACGCAGGTGGCCACGTCGGCGGGAATGCGCTCTTTCAACCAATCGATGACGCGGGCAAAACTGCGCACATTCCAAGTGCGCGCTTGGGTGTAGCGGTCGCTCCAGCCTTCGACTTGCCGCCTGGCGTAACCTGCGCCTTTCGACAAATCAGACAAACCGGCCTTTGCCACATCAACCTGATGCAGCTTAACCCATACATCGACAACATTGAGACACAGCTTTCGAATGGTTGTTTTGTCGAGCTGCACGCCCCACTTCGCACGCGGAATCAAACCGTCCAACGTGCGCATCACATAAAATTCAACGCCAATCACACGCGCGTCTTCACAGTACGCCATCATCTCGGGCACGTAAGGAAAGAGCGGAGCAAGCGCCTTCTGCACCCGGTACTCGCGGCCCATGTCGTGCGACGATTTGGCCTTGGTGCCCGTGGGAGGCCGGCGCAGCACCAAGTCGTGGCTAGGGTATTGGAGCCGGTAGGTCCAATTCGAAGCGCCTCCGTGAAATTGCGTCACCGCCGGCTCGCCGCGCAGCCCAGCAATGCGTGGCTTCAACCATGCGTCGACTGCCGCGGCATCGAGCGCTTCTGCCGGCCGCGCGCTCATGCGCCTGAAGAACGGCCTTTGTATTTGCCCAGCTCTAAGCGTGCAATGAGGCCCTTGTGCACCGCGTCGGGCCCGTCGGCAATGCGCAGCGCGCGCGCCAAGGCAAAGAGCGCGGTCAGTGGCACGTCTTGGCTCAAGCCCGCGCCACCGTGCATTTGAATCGCTTCGTCGACCACGGCCTGCAACAACTGGGGCGCCACCACTTTGATGGCAGAAATTTCGGTCATCGCACCGAACGCGCCCACGTCTTCCAACTTCCACGCGGCGTAAAGCGTGAGCAGCCGCGCCTGCTCAATGCCAATGCGAAAATCAGCAATGCGCTCGCGGTTGCCGCCCAGGTTCACCAAGGGCTTACCGAACGCCACCCGGCTGACGCCCCGCTCGATTAACAACGCCAACGCGCGTTCGGCCGCTCCAATGCACCGCATGCAGTGGTGAATGCGCCCTGGCCCCAAGCGGCCCTGCGCGATTTCGAACCCCATGCCTGGGCCGGCAATGACATTCGTCTTGGGCACCCGCACCTCGTCGAACCACACCTCGCCGTGCCCGTACGGAGCGTCGTACTCGCCGAAAACCGGCAGCATGCGCTTGATGTGCACGCCTTTCGTGTCGAGCGGTACCAGCACCATGCTGTGTTGGTGGTGACGGTCGGCTTGCGCGTCAGTCACTCCCATGAAGATGGCGATTTGGCAGTGGGGGTGACCCAAACCCGTCGACCACCATTTCTTGCCATTCAGCACCACCTCGTCACCGTGCACCAACGCAGTGGCCTTCATATTCGTGGCGTCAGACGAGGCCACGTCAGGCTCGGTCATGCAAAACACCGAGCGAATTTTGCCTTCGAGCAGCGGCACCAACCACTTTTGCTTCTGCTCTTCGCTGCCGTATTTCCACAGCACTTCCATGTTGCCGCTGTCGGGCGCGTTGCAGTTGAAAACCTCGGGCGCGAGAAAGCTCTTACCCATTTCTTCGGCGAGCGGCGCATAGTCGAGCGTCGACAGCCCGGCACCTAACTTCTCGTCAGGCAAAAAAAGGTTCCACAAGCCTTGCGCGCGCGCCTTCGCTTTGAGCGCTTCGACGTGGGGCGACACGGTCCACGTTTTCCAGTCAGGCCCGCGGTTGCCAGCGTGCGCCCATTCGCTGAGCAGTTTCGTTTCTAAAGGCAGCACTGACTGCTCGATGAAGTCGCGCACGCGCTGCAGGTACGTCTGGGCTTGGGGCGAGTGAGAAAAGTCCATGGGGGTGACGCTGCTTAGCCCAAGTTCGAAACAAACAGTGGAGTCGAAGCCGAAGGTGTGCTCCCGTTACGCCCATGAAAAAACTCCTCTCTCTGGCATGGGTCTGTGCAGGCTGCGCCACCGCTCCCACCGCCCCGACGTCTGCGGGGTACCCGGTGAAAGAGCTGAAGGCGCTCGAGCAGCAAGGCGCTTATGTCGAATTGGTGCAACACATGGGCGAAGTGGCCCCGTCAGAGCGTGACGAGGAATGGAAAGCGGTCACCGAGCGAGGCGCCGCCGGCTATTTAGATACATTTGAATTGAAAGACGCCAACCGTGCTGAAGAGCCGTTGGCCGCCGCCGATGACTTGATGAAGCGTTACCCGCATTTGAAAGGCTCAAAGCCCTTTCTCACCAAGCGCGCCGAGGTGGCGCTGAAGGCTTTTCCGCTCACTTACAGCGCGAGCAGCCATTCGCGTTCGGGCGACGCGTGGATAGACCGCGTCATCGACTTTGCCCGCAGCGACAGCTCCACGCCGAAATTGGCTGAGCGGCTCGCCAAAGACGTGGTGTTGAACCGGCTTATCCCCGTGACCGCTTTTCCCCTCGTGAAATTGGCCAGCGAACGCAGCGGCAAAGAAGTGTGCGCTGACACTGCGTTGCACCCCGTTTTCATCGACACGTTAGAAGACGGCTCCTGGGCAGCTGACGTGAAAGCGTTGGTCGGTACGTGTTGGGCAGAGCTCAAGGCTCCCGTATTGGCCAAGCTCGCCGCGCCTGGCAGCAAGGCTTTCATGAAGAAAACCTGTGCCACGTTGGGCGATGCACCGGCCATCGCCCAAGACTTGAAGGGAAAGTGCCCGGCCCCATGAAACAGCCACTTCTCGCGGTGTGCACCGCAGCGCTCTTCGCGCTGACAGCTTGCAGCGGCAGCCCCGGCAATGACGCTGGCACGGGTGGAGGTACGGGTACCGGCGGAGGCGCCACCGGCACGGGCGGCGGCATGACAGGCACCGGCGGCGGCACCGTTGCGGCGGGCGACTGCAATTGGAGTGTTCGCTTCGGCTCGCTTTTGACCGACCTCGCTTACGACTTGTTGGTACTGAACGATGGTTCGGCGGTGGTGGTGGGCGTCGTCGGCGCCGGGTTAGACCCGAAAGACGCCGGCTCAGAACGCGGCGCGCTCGCGGCCCGCATCAGCAAGCAAGGCGAAGTCATGTGGAAGCGCGCGTACGGAGGCGGCACGGCGGCGACCAACGTCATCTTGGCCCAAGACGGCAATCTCTGGCTCGGCGGCTATGCGGGCGTCGGCTCGCAAGGGTGCACCAACCACCACGGCGGAGAAGACGTGTGGCTGGCCAAAGTGCGTTTGTCAGACGGCGAGGCGCTTTTCAAAACCTGCATCGGCGGTGATGACGACGAAGAAATGCGGGCGTTTCGTGAAGTCGTGCTCGACGGCGGCGTGGCGGTGCACATGACCGGCGAGACCGACTCGCACCAAAACGGCGACGTAGGCCCCAAGCACGGAGGTGGCGGGTTTGATGCCCCCGACATGATGAGCGCCTTCGTCTTTCTCGACGGAGGCACCCACGTGGCCTGCTTCGGCACCAACGGCCCCGACATCGGCACCGGGTTTCTCGACGACGGCTCGTTGGTAGGCAGCACTTTCGGTGACGACACCGGCGACTTAATGGGCCAACCGTTACAGGGCTACGCCGACCTGATGTTGGCCCGCTGGCCAAACGGCAACGTGTGCACCGAAAAAATGTGCTCGGTAGAAGCCACGCGCATCGGCGGAGATTCCAACGAAGCCATCAGCCAGGCACTGCCCGGCAACACCGTGGTGGGAGAAACCCGTTCGACCGACGGCGGCGTGAAATGCGCAACGGCCAGCGCGTCATCAGCGCGTATTTTCGTGGCGCATGTCAGCGGCAACGGCTTCGACAAGTTCAAATGCCTTGAAACGCCCACCGAGAACGGGGTGATACGCGCTGTCGACGCGGTGCGCGCGGGCAACCAAATCATCGTGGCGATAAGCGACCTGCAAACCGGCGGCGACTTCGCGGGTGCCACGCCCATCGACGCGGGCACCCAAACGTCTGCCAATGGCAACACGGTACTCACGCTCGACGCCGACTCAATGAGCATTACGCGGCGCATTCACCTGCGCGGCGTCGAGGCCAACGCCATTGCCCAGCGCGCCGACGGTTGCTTGTTGGTGTCTTCGCGCACCAGCAGCGGCAGCGACATCAACATCACCGCCATAGCGCCTTAAAACCGGGTGAAAATACTGTCGGCATTCATGTTTAGACTGAGCGGCCGACCATCAGCGTCGAGCGCTCCCTTGAAATTGCCGACGTAAAGCGTGTTGCCGTCAATCTTGTTGAGGGTCTTGGTCACCGAGCCACCCGCGTTGCATTGCGCGCGGGTGAATGTGTACGGCGTGTTGATGGCCCAGTCGGTTTTGCCGCACTCGGCAAGCATGTTGTGCTCACTCACCGCAAGCGCCGACAGCAGCGTGATTTCGAGTTGCGGCTGGTCGAAGTCGATTTCCAGCGCTCCCGCCACCGCGGCTGACGGTCTGATTCGGGTGTAAGTGCCATATTGCCGCACGGTGCGGTACGCGTTAGCAGCGGAGCACGAGCCATCGTTGGTGGCGAAGATATTGGCGATGAGGCTGTGGTTCGAGTCATCGGGGGTTTGATTTACCCAAATGATATCGATGCCGCCTGAATTGCTGCAGGGCGCTTTGAACTGGCCCACAAAGCTCGCCGTACACTGACCTGCTGTCACTTGAAAGCCGCTGTTGCAGGCAGTCAACGTGCACGCGCCGTAGGCTTGGCCGCTCCACGTTTCTTGGCCGCTGCCGTTGGCAATGCTGCAGCTGCGCACGTTGGCTTCACACCCGTTGCCCGCTGCATGAAACGACGCATCGCAGCTCTTCACGGTGCAAGCGCCGAACTGCGTACCGTTCCACGTTTCTTCACCCGTGCCGTTGGCAATGCTGCAGCTGCGCACGTTGGCTTCACACCCGTTGCCCGCTGCATGAAACGACGCATCGCAGCTCTTCACAGTGCAGGCGCCGAACTGCGTACCGTTCCACGTTTCTTCACCCGTGCCGTTGGCAATGCTGCAGCTGCGCACGTTGGCAACACACGTTTGCCCTTCGAGATGTTTACCGGCTTCACAGCCTGTCAACACGCAGGGTCCATAGGCTTGGCCGTCCCAACTTTCTTCGCCGGCTTGCCCGTCTTTCGTGCACCCACGCACATTGGGCATGCAAGCGTTGCTCTCAGCATGAAAATTCGCATTGCAGCTCTTCAACGTGCACGGGCCAAATTGGGTGCCGTTCCACGTTTGGTCTCCTGAGCCGTTGGCAACAGTGCACGGGCGAACATCAGACACACACGTCAAGCCTTCAGCATGCTGCCCCTGACTGCAGACGAACGAGCCATCAGGAACGTCGACGACGTTTGGCGCACAGCCGTTGTTTTCTTGGTGAAACCCGACATCGCAGCCCGTCACAGTGCAGGCGCCGAATGCAGTGCCGTTCCATGTTTCTTCACCTGAGCCATTGGGCACCAAGCACGCCTGCACATTAGAGACACACACCGCGTCTTCGAGGTGCTCGTCGCTGGAGCACATGACGGGCGCTCGGCATGGGCTGAAGGTCTGGCCGTCCCACACTTCTTGACCGGCATTGCCTTCGGCAGTGGTGCACGAGCGCACGTTGAGCACACAAATTTTACCCTGCGGGTGAAAACGAGGCAGGCAGTCAGTGCTCGTCAACACTGGCTGCTGATTGACAATCATTCCCTCGCCACAACCCAACCACACAAAGCTCACTGCCAATGACCAACCGAGTTTTTTCATATGCTCGGTCTTTATCGAGCCACCAAGAAACGCCTCCATCGGACGAACGACCATCGGTCATCTGTCTGATACGCGAATCCTTAAGGCGAAACGTTCGGCGACAGCTCATTTAAAGCACCGCCACTGTTCCTGAATTGTCTCTCGCAGCAGGCCTGTTTCAGCCCTCCACCAAGGCCTTTCAAAATGGCAGAAAAAGCACCTCACTCTGCTCTCCCTCAAGGCTTTTCCCCGTCATTTTTTCTGCTGCTCGGCGACTTCTTTCTTCACTTTCTCCATATCGAGCGCACGCACCTGGGTGACGACACTTTCCAGCGAGGCGGCGGGCAACGCACCGGCTTCGCATGAGAGCAAAATGCCGTCGCGAAAAATGGCCAACGTGGGAATGGCGCGTACCTCAAAGGCCTGGGCCAACCCGCGCTGCTCATCAGAGTTCACCTTGGCAAAGGTGATGTCGGGGTGCTTTTCAGCCGCGGCTTCGAAGACGGGCGCAAACGCCCTGCACGGAGGGCACCACTGCGCCCAAAAATCGATGAAAAGAATACCGCCCTTCTTCAGGGTCTCTTCGAACGTCGCATCGGTCAGTTCAATGGCTTTGCCGCTCATAGGAGCGCTTTCTCTAACACGCTCCTTCGCCCGCCGCTCAAAACAGCCCCGCCACCCGTTCTCTGTTCGTCAAGGTCGATTGGTCTGGTCAGGCGCTACAGGGGTATTGGTGTCTTGGTTCATCGGGCTGTTGATACCCGGGTCTATCGGCCGGTTGTCGTTGGGGTTGGTGCTGCGCGGCTTCATCACGTCGTTGCGTGACTCCGACGCCGACGCCACCCGTTCAGTCGTCACCAGCTTGCCGTCTTTATCGAAAATGGTTCGCGTCAGCTGGCCCGTTTTTTCCTGTGAGACGGTGATTTGGTACTGCGGGTTTTCTACGCGCTCGCCCTTGATGGCCTTTTCAATTTGCGTCACTTCCCAATTGCCGTAGCGCGACTTATCGAAGCCTTGCTTCACCTTGTCGGGAATTTCGTTCATCGCGAGCACTTCGCGTTCACTGATGACTTGCCCATTGTTGCCAACCGTCATTTCGTATTGTTTGGTTTTGCCTGACGCGTCTTCTTCTTCGAGCGCCACCACGTACGAAAGTGTCTCGCCTGGCCGCGTGCTCTGACTAAAGCTCTTCACCTTCGCATCAGGGTGCTTCTTGGTCACCGCCGTCAAAGTTGCCTCGGGCACGTCGTCGCGTTCAACCTGCTTCAAATTCATCGCCGACTTGTCGCCATGTTTCTGCGGGTCATTCGCCCAGCCATTGCCACCCACCGCCATCACACAGGCGACCGCCGCCGTTAAAAGTGTTTTCCTCATCGCAATTCTCCTTTCGCCAATTTTTAAGTAACGACACGCACCGGTGCCGCTAGCGAAAGCTCAAAGGAAAACGCTGTGACATTTCGCCGCGCGCGTTTTGCTTACTCTTTGTCGAGGGCACGAGACAGCACCGTCGCGGTGAAATTCACGAGTGGAATCACGCGTTGGTAATTCATGCGCGTGGGGCCAATGACACCCACCGTACCCAGCACCGTGTCTTTCGAGCCATACGGGCTGGCAATCACCGTCACTTCACCCTGCGCCGAAAATTCACTCTCAGCGCCGATGAAAATTTGCATCGCCCGCTCGCGCTGCACGCGGTCTAACAACTGGAGCAGCTTGTGCTTGTCATCGAGCGCTTTGAACAGCGCGCGCATGCGGTTCAAGTCGCCGGCCAGCTCGGGCGATTCTAAAAAGGTGCCGGTGCCTTCAATCAACATGCGCTCTTGTGTCGAGACGTCAGTGGCGGCGGCTCCCAGCTTGAGCGCTTTCGAAAAAAGCACATCGTACTGAGCCCGCTCGTTGTCCATCTCGGCCAAAATACGCCCGCGCAAATCGTCAACCGCCACGCCCTGGGTGAGCAGCTCGTTGACGTGGTTCGACGCGGCGACCAGCTCTTCGCCGGTGAGCGCGAAATCGATGGAAAGCAACTTGTTCTGCACCTGGCCACCTTGCCCCACCAAAATCGCCAACACCTTGTCGTCGCGCAGCCGCAAAAACTCGATGCGTGAGAGCAGCACCGCGTTGGGCCGCGGGGTCAGCACCACCGACGCATGGTGCGTCAAATGGTGCAGCACCTTGCTCGCCTCTTGCAGCCGCTCGTCGACGCCGCTCGAGCTGGCGAAGCCCTGCTGAATCAACTCACGCTCGCGCTGGGCAGGCTCTTTCAGCTGCAAGAGCGAATCGACGAAAAAGCGGTAACCCTGGTCAGTCGGCACCCGGCCGGCGCTGGTGTGCGGCTTTTCCAGGTAGCCCAACTCTTCAAGCTCCGAGAGCACGTTGCGCATGGTGGCGGGCGAAACTTCGAAGTCGCCCCGCTTGGTGAGTGTCGAGCTGCCCACCGGCTCACCCGAGGTAATGAAGTCTTGCACCACCGCGCGGAGCACTTCTTTCGCGCGTTCGTCGAGCTCGTCAGCCATTCGTGCTGAAGAATTTATTACGCTTTTGCGCCCTGTGCACGGCAACCTCAAAACACCCACCAAGGGCTGGGCGGCGTACATGGTTCGCTGCAGCGACGGCAGCTTCTATTCAGGCGCCACCAATGACCTGTTGCACAGGGTCGCGCAGCACAACGCCGGCAAGGGTGCCCGCTACACCCGCTCGCGGCTGCCGGTGGCGTTGATTTACTTTGAGAAAGCCCGAAACCGCTCATACGCGCTGAAGAAAGAGGCAGCGCTCAAAGCCAAGACGCGGGCCGAAAAAGAAGCGCTGTTGCTCGCCTTGGCTTTCAAATTGCGAAAGCGGGTAGCGCCTGCACGGCAGAAATAGAGTAGGCAACCGTTGCGGGCCAAGGGCCTTACTTCAAAATGGCACTTTCAGTCTTCAGCTTGGTGTTGATGTTCGCCGCGCTCATTTGCGCGCTGCTGGTGTTGCGTCACGCGTTTCGCCAGAGCATCGGCACCGGAGTGATGGCGCTGCTGATTCCCTTTTTCATCATTTATTACGCCTTCGCGCACTTCGAGCACCGTCAGAAAGGGCCCATTTTGGCGGGCTTTTTCGGAGCCTCGGTTGCCGCTGTCGTGCTGCGCGCCCTTTCACTCTCGATTTGAGCGGCACCCCGCTTGTTTTCGCGGGGGTGGTTTGACACATTGCCGCGCTTTTTTAAGGCAGCCCGTCAGGGTGACTTCGACTTTCACACGCATTCAATGAGGGGTGCATGCGCGCTCTGGTTTTCAGCAAAGACATGCCGCGAATCGTCACTTCGCGAATTTTAGGTACCTTTCACGACTCGTTGTTCATGCGGCCCTATTCGCCGCTCACCTTCGAAGAGGTGCCCGACCCGAAGTTGATGAGCGACGACTGGGTGAAAATTCGCACCACCGTCACCGGCGTGTGCGGCAGCGACGTGAAGCAAGTCTTCTTGAACGGCCAGATGGACAACCCGCTCACCGCGGTCATCTCTTTTCCCCACGTGTTGGGCCATGAGGCCACCGGCGTCATCACCGAGGTCGGCCCCAAGGTGAAGAACCGCAAAGTGGGCGAGCGGGTGGTGGTGAACCCCTGGTTGTCCTGCGCGCCGCGCGGCATCAGCCCCAACTGCGACCCGTGCGAGAGCGGCCAGTACCAGCTGTGCTCCAACTTCAATTTGGGCTCGCTGTCGGCCGGCATTCACTTGGGCAACAACAAAGACGTGGGCGGCGGCTACGCCCCGTTGATGGCGGTGCACGAGTCGATGTGCTTTCCCATACCCGACGGAGTCACCGACGAAGAAGCGGTGCTCGCTGACCCGTTCGCGGTCTCGCTGCATGCGGTGCTGAAGCGGCCACCGGCGCCCGGCAGCACGGCGTTGGTTTATGGCTGCGGCACGTTGGGGCTGCTCACCATTCTCGTTCTGAAGACGCTGTACCCGAAGACCAAGGTGCTGGCGGTGGCGCGTTTTCCCCACCAGAAAGAGTTGGCGCTCAAGCTCGGTGCTGATCACCTGCTCACCCATTCGCCTGAGCTGGCGTTGATTGAAGAGGTGCACAAAATCACCGGCGGTCAGTTGATGCAGCCCTGGCAAGGCCTGCCGTGGATTCACGGCGGCGGCGTCGACGTGACGTACGACTCGGTCGGCTACCCGAAGACCATCGAGACTGCGTTGCGGGTGGCCGCGGCGCGCGGTTCAATCGTGATGACCGGGGTTGAGGCGAGCAAGCGCTTCGAGTGGACTCCGCTTTATTTCAAAGAGGCTGAGTTCGTCGGTTCGAATGCGTTCGGCATTGAAGACGTGAACGGCGTCAAAGCGCACGCCTTCGAGCACTACATGAAGATGGTGCTCGACAAGACCATCGACCCCACGCCGCTCATCACCCACCGCTTTCCCCTCGAGCAGTACAGAGACGCGTTTTTGGTCTGCCGCCGCCAAGGCACCAGCAAAGGCGTCAAGGTCATCATCACGCACCAAGAGCAAAATTCATGAGCTCATTGCAGCAACGTTTCGGGGGCGCGGCGTTGGTGACGGGCGCCTCGGCGGGCATTGGCGAAGCGTTTGCGCGTGAGTTGGCCAGCCAAGGCATGGACCTGGTGCTGGTGGCCCGGCGCAAAGAGAAGCTCGATGCCTTGGCGGTTGAATTGGCGCAGCAGCACAAAGTGCGCACGTTGGTGGTGGCGCAAGACTTGGCGCAGCCTGAAGCGGCGACGAATATCAAAGCGGCGGTGGCCGACAGCGGCTTCACGGTGGGGCTGCTCGTCAACAACGCCGGTTTTGGAGCGTTGGGCGACGTGGCGACGCTGCCCGTCGAGCGGCAACTCGACATGGTCGACGTCAACTGCAAGGCGCCCATGGCGCTGACCAAGGCCTTCGTCGACGGCATGGTGGCGCGAAGAGCAGGCGGCATCATTTTCGTTTCCAGCACGTCGAGCTTTCAGCCGGTGCCCCACTTTGCGACCT
>JAIBBR010000018.1 GCA_019694575.1 Myxococcaceae bacterium | reverse complement strand
AACGACCGACGAACGCGACTCCGCGCTGCGCGCCACCTTTACTCGTTTTCAGCGCTCCCCTCGCCTCATCGCCAATCATGTCGCCCGCTTTCAATGATCCACAATCACCGAGAAGCTGTTTAGAGCGCCGAACAGGTTACCCGACCTACTGCGGCTGCCGATCCTCTCGCTGCGGCGTGCGGCCTCGTCAGTCCGCTCCTCGACGTGCCCAACAGCACGCCTCCGGAGCTCCTTCCTCGGGCGCCCGCCTCGCTTCGGTCTCAGCACCCTCGTGACGCTCAGGTAACCTGATCGGCGCTCTACAGTTGCTATCGAACTCTGGCACTGGCGGCCGCCCACGAAATGGAGCCTCTGCACCTGCCGGGTTAAAATGTCTTTTGAACGTGACGGAAAACCGAAGCCCACTCTTCAAAATTCGCTCAGCCCGGCGGGGTGACGGTGAAACCGTTCGCGCGCTGCTCGGCGAAGCCGGTTTTCAAATCGATTCGCAGATTGTCACCTGGCTGATCAGCCACCCTGAAATGGAGTTGCTGGTCGCCGCTGATTCGCTCGACAAAGCGATCGGCGTGCTCGCACTTTCACACCGGCCGCAACTTCGCTTCTCGGCCCGCATCGCCACCATCGACGAATTGGTGGTGGCCAGCAACTGGCGGCGCAAGGGCGTGGGCCGTGAATTGCTCAAGCGCGCAGTCGATCGCGCCAAAGTGCTCGGCGCCAAACGGCTCGAAATTCAGAACCTGCTCGGGGCGAAAGACCCCGCGCTGGCGTTTTTTTCGTCATGCGGTTTCGAGCAAGCCGACGTGCTCGTCTTCAAGCTCAAGGCTTGAAAAAACTTCACTGCACTTTCAGTGAAAACTTGCCGCTCGACAAACCCGCGCCGTCGACCCACACAAAGTACGTACCCGCTGGCAAATTGGGCAACGACACGGTAGCGGCGCTGCCATATGCCGTCGCCGCGGAACAACCCTTCACCGCCTGCGGGTCAGCGCAGCTCGCATTGAAGTTGCCGCGCACATACACCACGGGGCGAAAGAGTTGGCCGTCGTTGGCGTCGGGCGTCACCGTCACCACCACCGATTTCGCCTGGGTCAGCACGAACTTATAGACGACATCGGGAGCGGCCTCGCCATTCGACCCGGCGGGCATTGCGCACATGCCTTGCGTGGTGGGAGCGGCGCCGCGGGTGTCTCCGATGACCGCATTGCCCAAAGTGAGCGCCGGCGCCATCGCTATCGACGAGCAGTCGTCGTTGGCGGGGGGTGAAATGACGGGACCAGGCGTGAGCCGCAAAGTGAAGGGGCCTTGCGACCCGACGTCGCCGTCGACCCACACCGGGTAATCACCCGCCGGCACGTCAGGCAACGTGAAAGCCACCCGATCGACGAATTGCGAATCGTTCCACCCACAGTACAGCTCGGTACCCATCGAGGTGCTATCGCACTGCCCCGGCGCACGCAGCGTCACCACCGGCCGCAGCGAAGACCCCGCCAAAGCCTTCACTTCGATACCCAGAGAACGGCGCGTGGGCACCGAGACGTTGTAAACCACATCGGGCGAAAAAAGCCCTTCGGGGTACTGGCAACTCGACGTGTCATCGCCCGCGCCCAGGGTGGTGCCATTCACCGTGACGGGGCCCGACGCCACGCTGACTGACTGCATGCCCACGCAGGTGTCGTTCGCCGGCGACGGCACGGGGGCCGCGGTTTCCACCACCAAGTCGAACGGCCCAGAGGTGGCCGACGCGCCATCAACCCACAAATACCAAGTGCCCGCCGCGAGGTTCGGCAACGACAACGTCGCCGAGCCGCCCACATTGCCCACGGCACACCCCACTTGATCAGCCAACATTTCGCTGTCGCACTTGCCTGAACGGCGCAGGTACAAAGATGGCCGAAAAGAGCTGCCCGACAACGCCACCGCTCGAACCACCACCTGACGGGCTTGCGGTAAGTCGAAGCTGTACACCAAGTCGTTGCCCGAGCCGTTGCACCCCAATGCGTCGTTGAGCGCGTTCGACGTGTCACCCTGCGCCGTCACCTGGCCGGTCAGAGGCAGCGTCAATGCCGCCGCCGCCGAACAACCATCATTGGTGGGAGGCCCAATCGCTTCCAGCGGTACGACGCGCAGTCTAAATTTGCCAGCCTTGGCGCCTGCGCTCATGTGCGCTGCGCCGTCGACGACGACAAAAGAACGGCCGGCTTCGAGCCGGGGTATGTCGAGCACCGCGGGGCCTGAAGTACCCAGCGCACAGCCCAATTGGTTGGCCCGGGTGGCGTCATCACAGGCGCCGCTGCGCAGGTAAACCACCGGCGCCCAGCCTCCTTCGACGGCGCTCACTTCGAAGCGTACGCGCCGCGCCGCCACGTTTTCTAAACGAAAGACCGCGTCGCCTGCGCCCTGCCCACCACAGGTGCCAAAAGCATCATCGGTCAGTGGCCCCGTGTCGCCGGTCAGCTCGACAGGGTTGTCGGCCACCAGCACCGTGCGCGGCGTGGCGCAGCTCTCACCAATCGCCGCGGGGTCTAACTTCACCGTTAGCGTGTAGGCGCCGGCTTCGCTCCCTTCGCTGTCGAGCCAAAGAAAGTAAGTGCCCGGGTCAACCGAGTCGATCGACAGGCGCGTCGTCGAGGTGTTGGTCGTCGCGTAGGCACACGCCAAGCTCAAAGCATTGTCGGCGTTGTTGCAAACCCGTCGCAGTTGCAACACCGGCTTTAGCGCACTGCCTGGTTTGGGCACTGCAATCGCTTCGAAGCTCGAACGCGTCGCCAGGCTCACCACGTACACCACGTCACGCCCCTCTGAACCGGGGAGCGCACAGCTCAGCGTGGTGTCGTCATCGGCATAGGTGGTGTCGCCCTGCACTTCGGCCATACCGAACGACAAATCGAGCGCCGCCGCGCTGGCGCACGAGTCAGGCACGTGCGCGCAGGTCATCGTCGTGGTGTCGCAGTAACCGATGCTGCAGTCTTTCGCCGACAAACACCCCACGCATTGACCTGTCGCGACATTGCACCGCGGGGTGGTGCCGCTGCATTGCGCATGCGACGTGCAGTCGCCGGCATCGGGCTGCTCCCTCGGAACAGGCACTAAATTCTCACCGCCATTGCCAGAGCAAGCCAGGCCGGCCAAAGAAAGAAGCAGAACGAACCGAACGTGAAACAAACGTAACCCCTGTCACCGGGGCGGCCCTTGAACTGCCGCGAGAAGTGTAGCTCTCTTCGACGGCCCTGCGCACGTCACCGTGAAGGGCTAGGGACATACCATTGACTTCGCAAGAGAAAAGCCCCCACCCCTTCGTTTTCAGCCCGCGCTGATTCATTGCATCGCCCCCGCCCGCGTGGTCTTTTCACGCTCGCTATGAAAAAGACGCTGTGGCTCGCACTGTGGGCGTTGGCGGCATGCAGCAGCAACCCGCCTCCGCAGCTTTTCGACGCTGGCATTGACGCCGGTGTACCTGACGCAGGGCCTCTCGACGCCGGCGAAGCTGACGCGGGCCGGCCGATCGGCTTTCTCTGTGACATTGGCCAGGCGTGCGACGCGGGCGCTCACTTTACCTGCACCTACATTGGCCGCTCTGATGGCGGGTTGGGTACCGAATGCGTGGCCGGCGCGTGCGACGTGGTACAGCAAAATTGCGACGGCGGCATGAAGTGCGGCTTTGCCGACGGTGGGCGGGCGTGCGTTCCCGATGGCACGGTGAACGAAGGAGAGCCGTGCACAGCGAGTAACTGTAAGCGGGGGCTGGCGTGCGTGGTGGTACCGGCTGAAGACGGAGGCCAGGCGTCTGAATGCACGCGCTATTGCCACACCAACAGCGACTGCATGGCTCCGCAGCAATGCTACGTGACGCTGAATTTGCCCGGTATCGCCGAGCGGCCGCGCATCTGTGCCGAGCCTCCGTTGGTGTGCAACCTGCTCACGCAAGACTGCCCCAAGGTGGGCGAAGCCTGCTACCCCACCTCGAGCGGGCCCGGTTGCTTCAGCGCGGGGCCAGGGGCCGATGGCGCGTCGTGCAGCTTCTCGAATGACTGCGTGAAAGGTACGGCCTGCATCGGCACCCAGTGCCAGAAGTTGTGCGCGTTTCCGAGTGGAACGCCCGCTTGCACCACCGGTACCTGTGCCCGCCTGACGGGGTACAGCGACGCGGGTGTGTGCGTTCAACCTTAAAAAAAGCGCTTTTGAAGGAGGGTCACGGCTGATGGCACTCGAAGGTTTCGGCGAGGTCGAAGGCGTCGAGTTGTTGCAGAAGCTGCCACTCTTTCAACGGCTCAGCTTTGAAGAGACCAGCCTGCTGGGGTCAATCGTCTCGCACGCCGACATCGACCCCCAGGCGATGATCATTGATCAAAACGCGCTCGGCGACGCGCTGTACGTCATCGTCAAGGGCGAAGCAGTGGTGACGCGCGAAGCGGGGGGCGGCGAACACGGCCAACATGTGCGCCACGAAGAAATCGGTCGATTACATGCCGGCGAATTGTTTGGTGAAATGTCGTTGATTGACGACTTGCTCACCAGCGCCCGGGTGAGCGCCGCGACGCCGATGCGGGTACTCAAACTTCAACGCGACAAATTCGAGAAGCTGCTCAGCGCGAACGACAAGCTGGCGCTGAAGGTGTACCGCAGCTTTTGCCGCACGTTGTCTGAACGGTTGCGTACCACCACCACCCTGCTCGTGAAGACGCAGGCGTTGTCAGTTTCGCTGCGCTAGGGGAAACCGCACATGGAGCTGAATACCTTCAACCAATTCTTGGCGGCGGCGGTGAAAAACGGCGCTTCCGACGTGCACTTCAAGGTCGGCTCCTCGCCCGCTCTGCGCGTCAATGGGCAGCTGTTGCCGGTGAAAGTGCCCGCGTTGGCGCCTGAAGATACGCTGCGCATCGCGAAGCATATTTTGTCGTCGAACCGCCACCAAGGCTCGCTGGAGGACCTGCAAGACATCGACACCAGCTATGCGCTCGAGGGCGTGGGCCGCTTTCGCGCCAACCTGCATCGGGCCAAAGGCACCGTGGGAGCGGTGATGCGCTCGATTCCCTTCTCGGTGCCCGACTTTCAGAAGCTCGGCATGCCCAAGGTGCTCGAGAAGATTTCGCAAGAAGAGCGCGGCTTGGTGTTGGTGACAGGAGTAACCGGCTCCGGCAAGAGCTCCACGCTGGCGGCGATCGTCAATTACATCAACCACCACTACCGCAAGCACGTGCTGACCATTGAAGACCCGATTGAATTTTTGCACGAAGACAAATTCTCGCGCGTGACGCAGCGTGAAATTGGGCCCGACACACCGACGTTTCATCAAGGTTTGCGCGCGGCGTTGCGGCAAGACCCCGATGTGATTTTGGTCGGCGAAATGCGCGACCCCGAGACCATTGAAGTGGCGATGCGTTCGGCAGAGACGGGCCACTTGGTGCTCTCGACGGTGCACACCACCGACTGCTACCGGACGATTGGCCGCATCATCAGCGTGTTTCCCCCCGAGGCACAGAACAACGTGCGCATGCGGTTGGCCGAAAATCTCAAGGCGACGATTTCACAGCGCCTGTTGCCCCATGCGTCGGGCAAGGGCCGCGTGGTGGCGGCTGAAGTAATGGTGAGCACGATGTCGGTGGTCGAATTCATCAAAGACGCCGACCGCACTCACGAGCTGAAAGACTATCTCGACAAGAACCACGACATCTTGGGCACGCAGAGCTTCGACTACCATTTGGCGCAGCTGATGCGCCAAAAGCAGATCACGATGGAAGTGGCGCGAGAAGCCGCGACCAACCCCAGTGACTTCGAGCGCGCGTTGTCGTTTGAGTAAAGACGAACCAGCCAGCGCTTGACCCCGGCAGGTCAAGCACGTTACTCGCTCGTGCAAACCAACAAAGGGAGCACACCATGTTCGTCATCGCCGGAGTGACAGGTCATGTGGGCGGAATCGTCGCGCGCGACCTGCTGGCCCAGGGTAAAAAAGTCAAAGTCATCGTACGCGACGCCCAAAAGGCCACCGCCTGGTCGAGCAAGGGAGCTGAAGTGGCCATCGGCTCCTTGGAAGATGGGGCTTTCTTAACGTCGGCGCTGCGCGGTGCAGCGGGCTTCTTCACGTTGTTACCTCCTCATTTCGCCGCCACTGATTTCTACGGTTGGCAGCGATCGACGGCGATGACCATTGCCTCTGCGGTGAAAGCAAGCGGAGTACCGCACGTGGTGCTGCTCTCATCGGTGGGAGCCGATCTCGATGCGGGCAATGGCCCCATCAAAGGCTTGTTTCATTTCGAAAACGCGCTGCGGGCGACCGGCACCACGCTCACGGCGATTCGCGCCGGGTATTTTCAAGAGAACGTGGCGACAGCTATCGAGGTGGCGCGTACCGCCGGCATCTACGCCAACTTTAGTCCTTCGGCCGATTACCCAATGCCGATGCTCGCCACCCGCGACATCGGGGCACTGGCCGCGGCTTCGTTGCTCGCCAAGCCGCCCAAAAACGAGGTGATTGACCTGCATGGGCCCGCCTATTCGATACGCCAGGTGGCTGAAAAATTAGGCGCGGCGCTCGGCAAGAAGCTGCAGATCGTCGACATTGCTCCACCAGCCCATGTGGAAACCCTGACCAAGGCCGGTCTTCCTCAGCAGCTCGCCGAGGCCTATGCCGAAATGTACGCGGGGTTCGCCAGCGGTAAAATTCAGCCCAGGGGCGATCGGTTGGTGCAAGGCAGCACGACAATCGACGAAGTCATCACGTCGCTGGTGTCGTAGCGCGTCGCTATGTGGCCGTGACTTCTTTGGTGCTCCAGCTCAAGGTCTGCATCAGCGTCTTCTTTTGCTTCGCCACCGCCGCGTCGAGCAGCTGGGTCGCGTCTGAGGCGTGGTCCATCAGGCGAAACGGCTTGCGCTTCGACTGCTTGAGCGAAAGCAACGCATGGGTGAGCCAAGGAAACACGGCCGTCACGTCGGTGTGTACGTAAACAGAGCCTGTCTCTACCGCCTCTACCGACACCTTGCCCCAGGTATGCCCTTCTCCCGCGGGGCAGCTCGAGAGCGCGCCGTTGTCGACCGGGTCAACACAGAACTGCACGTCGATATCGAAGCCTTGGGTAGGCACGAAAAGAATTTGATCGAGCAGTGGTTCGCCTTGGAGCGTGTAATTTTTCGGCACGCCTCCGCCCAAAATCCAAATCGCCAAACGCTTCGAGTAATTGTGCCGGCAGTAATGCTGCATCGCCGCCATGGCGTACACGTCTTCATTGATGTCGATTTCGAGCTTGAACTTGTCACCCAGCAGCCGGCGCAGCTTCACCACGTTCAAGAAGATTGAACCGTCTTGAATCGCGCCCACGAAAATCGGCACGCCGTATTTGTAGCAAGTGGAAAGGAGCGAGGGTTGCTTCACGCCCAACTCTTGCTCGATTTCGTAAATGGCCTTGCCGAGCAGCCAGTGAAATTCAACCGTGGTCATCTTCTTCTGAAACTGCGGGCCCTGAATCAGCGCCGAAAAGAGCCGGTCGGTGTCGAGCAGCGCCTCTTCCCAGAAGCCCAAGTCGTAAATGCGAATTACCCGCGCCAAGCGGTACTGCAAGTCGCCGGCGTTGGGGTTCACCTCGCGAATGCCGTGGCCAATGATGCGGTGCGCGTCGTGGTACAAATTCGCGCCGGTGGTGGTGAGGCACGTAATGATTCCCGCCTCGATGAGCGGAATCAGGCAGCTTTGGTGCAGGCCAGCCGGGGTCATTGCTCCCGAAAGGGTGAGAAAGATTGAAGCGTTTTCGTCGAGCGAGCGGCGCATCAATTCGAAGGCGGTGCGTTCTTGCCGGCCGACGTAAGCACCAAAGGCGTGGGTCAACAGATCAACCGCTGATTCTTTGCCGGTAATCGGCTTGGGGCTGACTTTGCGGGCTTTCTCATAACCGCTACGCAATTGCTTCTGGCTCTTGGTCACCATAGGGCGCGGGGGTATACCCCTGTTTTATTTTTAAGGCCGCCCAAAAACCGGAGTTCAAGCCTTTGAACCGACACCTTTTAATCGCCCTCGCTGTTTTTTCTGTCATCGGTTGCAAGTGCAAAGACGGCACGCCGCCGTCGCTGACGCCAGATCTGGTAGGCGAGCCCACCGCGCTCTCGTTCGATGCCTGCCCGACCAAAGACGAAAACGGCGCCGCGGTGGCCGACGTTTTTCCCGAAGAGAAAAAGCTCATCATTCGCAACCGGGCACGTGCATCAGCCACGTTGACAGTGAAGCTTTCGGGCACCGACGCTGCTGCTTTCAAGCTCGACCCGGCACGCACCCCTGACTTGGTCGCGTCGCTCGGAGAAGCAGAGCTGCCGGTGCAGTTTTCGCCTTCGCGCAAAGGTGAGTCGAAAGCCGAGCTGGTGATCGACGACGGCGCTGAGAGCACCGAGCTGTTGCACGTAGCGTTGATTGGCAATGGCCGCAACCTGCCCGCCCAGCCCACGCTCGAAGTGGCGTATGAGAACAAAGACATGCCGGGTTCATTCGAGACCTGCGTCGAAGGTCTGCTCTGCCAGCAAACGTTCCCCGATACGCTGCACAAAGAGTCGAGCACGCTAACGGTGAAGATTCGCAACACCGGTTGCCCCGCGCTGAAGGTGACCGGCATTGAGCTGCTCCCGGTGCAAAGTGGAGCGTCGGTCACCGGCTTCTTCATTGATTCGCCTTCAGTGCTCCCGTCGGCCACCAGCCCCCAATTACTCACCACTGCCGATGGCGCGTCAGAGCAGCCGATCACCATTCGCTTCGCTCCCGAAGCCGAAGGCGGCGGCAACACCAGCCACTTCGCCTTGCTGCGCATTCACACCAATGACCCCAACATCGAGAACGGTGAGCAGACCAAAGGCGTCTTTGATTTGACGCTGTACGGCGCGGGCGTGGCTCCCGACATTTACTCGTACCCCACCTATTGCGAGTTCTCTGACCCCAACGTGCCCTGCGGCTACACGCCGAAAATGGCCAACGAAGCGCGTTTTCAGATCAAAAACGGCGGTACCAACAACCTGCGCATCGATAAGGTGACTTTCAAGAGCTCAGGCACTGAGACCAGCGCGTCGGGCCGGTTCACCCTGACCAGCAACTTGGTGGGGCAAACCATTGCCGGGTTGGGCTTTCTCAACCTCGATATTCACCACAACGACATGCCGCTTTATGTGACCGACATCGTCACGGTGGAAGCGAGCGTCGTCGGTGCTTCGAGCACTGTTCCCCAGCGCGTTTCAATGTCGCTCGGTGGCGGCAAAGTGCCCTGTATGACGACTGACCCTGCAGAACAGCTCAACTTCGAAGACCCCACCGACGAGCTGACCAAAAAAACGATTCGCATCATGAACGGAGCCAACTGCGGCACTTTGGTAATCAACAAGGTAGAAGTCGACACCAACCCGTTCTTCTCGGTGGCCGACCCGCTTTTGATGGCCGGCGAACAAGTGGCGCCCGGTGCCTTCGCCGAAGCCACCGTTCAGTACAAAAAGCCGGTCTCGGGCGGTCAACAAACCGGCGTCGTGCACATTCAGACCAATGACCCGCTCGCGCCCGCCACTGAGTGGAAGACGGTTCGTCTCTATTCGCGCTCTGAGCTCGACCAAGTGCCAGTCGCCGTGCTCAAGGGCTGCAACATCACCGATGCAGCGTGCATCGCCAGCACCACCGACACGCCGACCAACAGCATGTCGGTGCGGCTGCAAGACTTGACGACCAAGGAGCTCACGCTGCAGGGCAAAGGCAGTTACGACCCGCCCGACAACAGCACCACGCGCGTGAAGAAGTTTCAGTTTCGTTTGGTGACGAAACCCACCAACGCGATGAATGCGTCGCTCGAGAACAACGGCATGACGGGCACCAGCAACACCGCCAAGCTCACGCTAGATCCACTCGCCACCGGCACCTACCGCGTCACGCTCTTGGTGTGGGACGACAAAGATCAGCAGTCGCCGCAGTCGTCGTCACTGACGATTTCGGTCAGCCCGTAATACAGCGCGCGCGAGCGGCCTGGCGCTCGTTTTCGCGTGTGTGCGTGTCGAATTGGCGCGGGCTTCATGCTCAGGCCGGCGCGTTTCGTGTTCATTGGAGTGTGACGAACGGCCATGTCAAACCCGATCACTGTCCATCGCGGTATTTTCGTCGCTCCCGAGGCCTGGCTCGCTGCAATTCGATCGGCCGGCTTTCGTTGCGAATTCGCCCCTGACGACGACACGGCTGTTCTTGGCGGAGAAGTTACCGCGCGATTCGGGCACCCTTCTATTGCGTCAAACAAAGACGTGCTCGTCCAAGTGAATGTCGAGTTCTTCACACTTCCCCGCGTCGTGCCACCGGAGGTCGTTCGCTATCGAGAGCAGAACGTAAACCGGTTGCGCGAGCTCGATGCACCCTCGAGCCAGATACTTCACGAGAGCATGGTGGTGGCTTGGATTACTGACGGACAGCCTGGCGTGGAGAAAGTACTTGTTGAGACGATCAAGCGTCATCGCGCTCAAGGTTACGAGGACGACATCATGGCCGACTGGCTCGAGATGTTGAGCCTTTGGAAGAAACCCTCAACGCAGCAATCGCAGACGGTGTTGTTCGAAGCGTTCGGCGCGACGCGTGCCCATTTCCTCGCGGAATGGGTGCTTGCCGCCGGTTACGCCCACGCTGCAGACGGCGAGCTTCGCGAGGCTCGTCGCACGCCACTTTCAGGTGAACAGCTTCTCTCGGCGAGCTCGATCGCGGCTCTTCTGTCAAAAGCGGGCGGTTCCCACCCCGACGACAAAGAAGAGCAGCTCTTCAGCGATTGGACCACGCACGCACCCTCATAGAGAAAAAGGGGACGGGCCTACTTTTTCTGGCGTCAATCAATGTGCAGCAGGGAAAAAGTAACCCCCTTTCCCCAGTGGCGATTCACCGCCGCCACACTCTGTTGCCGTGGCCCGCCTTTGAAACGGGCTTAAGCCTGCACGTCAAGTAGCGTCAGCTGCCGCCGAATGCCGCGTCTGAGATCTTCTCGGCGCTGTCGTCTTCAAGCGCCGCCATGTCGGCTTGCGCCCTGATGCCCGCCACCACATTGCGTGCATACCAAAGCGCCGACGCCACTTTGCCTTCGTAGAAGCTCGACTCTTGGTTGCCTTTGGTGAGTCGAATCGACGCGGCTTGCGCTTTGACGCCGGCATCGAGCAACAACCACCCCACCGAAAGTTGCGACATCATCGTCAAGAAACGGTTGGCGTTGAGCACCAGCAGGTCCATTTTTTCGGCCTGCGACCAGCCCAGCATCGCCATCGCCAGCTGCGTCACCGCTTCGGCGGCCCGGCCCAACATCTCGGCCTCTTTGCCGAACGCCGGGTGCGCCCGCTGCGCTTCGACGAAAACGTTGATGTCATTCATGAACGCTTGAAAGTTGGCCCCGCCGTGCTGGCCCAACTTGCGGCCCACCAAGTCCATCGCCTGAATGTGGCTGGTGCCTTCGTAAATAGAGAAAATTTTCGCGTCGCGGGCGTACTGTTCAACCGGCCAATCTTTCAAATAGCCGGCGCCGCCGTAGACCTGAATCGCCTGGCCGCACAGCCGGTACGCTTCATCGCCGGCGTACGACTTCACCAGCGGAGTCAGCAAGTCGACTTGGCCTTGGTGATACGCGGCCTTCTCGTCGTCTTTGCCCTTGGTGGCAATCGCATAGTCACGGTGCATCGCCAGCTTCACCACCAGCGCGCGAATGCCTTCGGTGGTCGACTTCAGCTCCAACAGCATGCGGCGCACGTCGGGGTGCTCGATAATCGCTACGCGAGGAGCATTGGGGTCTTTGAATTTAGAGAAATGCGGCCCTTGCTTGCGATCACGCGCGTACTCGAGCGCATTCAGGTACGCGCTCGACGCCAGCGACAAGCCCTG
Organism: Myxococcaceae bacterium; assembly: GCA_019694575.1. Taxonomy (GTDB): domain Bacteria; phylum Myxococcota; class Myxococcia; order Myxococcales; family Myxococcaceae; genus JAIBBR01. The sequence continues at coordinate 40,128 of JAIBBR010000018.1, read as the reverse complement.
CAACCCCACCGCAATGCGGGCGCCGTTCATCATGCGAAACATTTGGCTCATGCCAATGTTCTCGGCTGTGCCCACCAACTCGCCGTAGCAGTTGTTGTTCTCGCCGAAGCTCAAGGTGCAGGTGGCCGAGCCATTCAGCCCCATCTTGTGCTCGATCGCCGCGAGCGCGACGTCGTTCGATTCACCCGAGCTGCCGTCGGCGTTCACTTTGAGCTTGGGCACGATGAAGAGCGAAATGCCCTTGGTGCCCGCCGGAGCGCCTTCGACACGCGCCAACACCAAGTGAATGATGTTCTCGGTCATGTCGTGATCGCCACCCGAGATGAAAATCTTCGTACCCTGAATCTTGTAGCGGCCGTCGGCTTGCTTCACCGCCCGGGTCTTCACCGCGCCTACGTCAGAACCGGCGTGCGGTTCGGTGAGGCACATGGTGCCGCCCCACTTGCCATTGAAAACTTTCTCGACGTACGCATCGATTTGCGCCGGCGTGCCGCATTCAGCGAGCAGCTCGCCCACGCCCCAGGCCAGACCGGGGTAAATGTTGAAAGCGATGTTCGCGCCCGAAAGAATCTCTTCGACGGCCACATGCAACATTTCAGGCGCCGCTTGCCCGCCAAATTTGCTCGGCACCGCGAGCTGCTTGAAGCCACCCTCGTAAAGCCCTTTCCACGCTTCGCGAAAACCCTTGGGGGTCACCGCCGCCCCGTTCACCATTTTGACGCCTTCGCGGTCGCCCACCGAATTGAGCGGCCCCAACACTTCACGCGCGAAACGGTACGTCTCGGACAGCACGGCCTTCAGCTCGTCTTCGCCCCAATTTTCGTACGGCGCCTTACCGGCAAGGCCCGCATACGAAAACTGCTCGAGCAGAACGAATTGAAGCTCACGCAGATCACACTTGTATCGATTAATGCCGACCGACATACGAAACGTCTCCCCAGTGATGTCCCCAAAGTTTTGGTAACGCTTTGCGTTACCCAAAAGAGATACTCGCGGGCAGGTCATTTCGCCGTCAATACATTTCTAACGCGGTGCGCCATACACCCACACGCGACGGTGTTATGAACCCTCATCGATGCCATCGGTGATTTTGAGGCTCTCGTTGATCACACTGTGGAGCAGTTGTTTGCCTGAAGTGGGGCCGCTGTTGGCCGACGCGTCAACCGACGCGGGACTTTCACCACCTTGCGATGGCGGCGCCTGCGTTGACCCTTGCACGGGGTACGCCGGGTGCGTCACCTTCATTGACGCCACTGCCAACCCGTCGTTGCGCGAAGTGAACTTCGGGCAAAACGGCAACCAATACACTCCGCCGTGTCTACGCATTCGCCTTGGCCAAACGGTGACTTTTTCAGGCGGGCGTTTCGACTCACACCCGATTCAGCAGGGGTGTGGCCCGGCGCCGGCCATCACTTCGATTCGCGAGGGCAACGCGCGCACCTTCACCTTTGCCCAGGCGTTGGGCACCTACGGCTACTACTGTTCAGCGCACGGTTCGGCGGCGGGCAGTGGTATGGCCGGGGCGATCGAGGTGGTTCGCTGAGCGGAACGATTTTCATCAGCTTGTGCCCGGTGTGCGGCGAAGCTCCCGCGCAGCACGCACCCCATTGTCAGTACCGAAGTGGCGCCGGAGGCTCTGGCGAAAATGACCCACTGCTGGGGTCGACAATCGGCGGCTACCGCGTCGAGCGGCGCTTAGGTCTGGGCGGCATGGGCGCGGTGTATGCGGCCGTCGAGACCACCATTGGCAAGAAGGTGGCCATCAAGGTCGTTCACCCCCATTTGACCGAGAACCCCGAATTGCCTTCGCTGCTGGCCGAAGCACGGGCCGTCAACGCCATCGGCGACAAAGGCATCGTCGACATTCACGGCTGGGGCAAGCTGCCGAACGGTCAACCTTACTTGGTGATGGAACTGCTCGAGGGACAAAGCCTCGAAACACTGCTCGCCTATCACCAGCCCTTGCCGTGGAGCTTGATTCGGTCGGTGGGTGAGTCGGTACTCACTTCACTCACGGCGGCGCATCAAGCGGGTTTCATTCACCGCGACATCAAGCCTGGCAACATTTTCGTCAATGGCGCGCCGGCAGAGCCGCACGTGGCGAAGCTGCTCGATTTCGGGCTGGCCGAACGTTCGGCGTCAGAAGCCACGCTGGCCATGGGCACGCCGCACTATGCGCCCCCCGAATTGGTCACCGGTGAGCCGGCGACGTTCGCGGGCGATCTCTACGCGGTCGGTTGCGTGCTTTACGAAATGGCCACCGGGCAAGTGCCTTTTGACGCGCCCAACGTGCCTTCGGTGCTGGCGCTGCATGCCAACGCTCCCCGCCCCAAGGTACGTGCGTTGCGCGCAGACGCACCACTCGCCTTCGAGGCGCTGATCACCTCGCTCTTGAGCATCGACCCCGCGGGGCGACCCGCTTCAAGTGCCCTTGCGCGCACCGCGTTGGCGGCGGCGCTGCCTGTTTCTCGCAGTTCCAGGCGATGGTGGTTGCTCGCAGCAGCGGCGGCGCTCACCGCTTTGGCCGTGGTCATCGCCTTCGGGCCACGCACATCGCCCCCGGTGAAGCCAACCGGCATTGACGCGCTCGAGCGACAAGTGGCGAACATGACGTCAACCATTGCCGCGCGCATTGACAAAGGCCAGCTGTTTGGCGACCCGCCCAACAGTGCAATTGATTACCTGCGTTCTGCCGAAGCGGCTTTTCCCTCGAGGCCCGAATGGTCGGCATTGCAAAGCCGGCTGAGCACCCTGCTCTCAGCCCAGCTGCGCCAAGCGTTGGCCGAGAACCACCTCGACGAAGCAGAGCGCGTGGCAGTGGCCTACCGCGCGCTCGGCCATGCCTTGAGCGATGGCGGCACAGACGAACCGCTGGCCACTTTGGAGCGCGCCCAGTTCGCACAGCGCAACGGCATGGCTTGGCTTGGCAGTTTTGCCATCGATCGCTACGAGTACCCCAACCGCGCCCAAGCACTGCCCGCCACCGCCGTCGATTGGGCCGAGGCACAGACTTTGTGCCAGCGCGCCCGTAAGCGCTTGTGCAGCGAAGACGAGTGGCAACGGGCATGCGCCGGCACGAAGGGCGCTGCTTTTCCTTACGGTGACACTTTTGAAGCACACCGGTGCTCGAAGCGCGCGGTGGCCAGCGTTCGGCCCAGCGGGTCGGCTGCCCTCTGTCGTACACCCGAAGGGGTGTTCGACTTGAGCGGCAACGTCGCGGAGTGGACCGCCACCCCCTTTCGTTCGGGAGAACCCCAACGGGTGCTGCGCGGGGGCTCGTTCAAGCAACCCCCTCAAGCCAACACCTGCTCGCTGCGCGACTACTTCATGCCTGGGCTCGGGGGCGCCGCTCACATCGGCTTTCGTTGCTGCCTGTGACATGTCGCGGTCAGCGCGTGTCGAACTGCGTTCGCAAAAACCGTTCAATCGTCGCGGCGTCAGTGGCGCTGATACCCGAGCCGGGCTTCAACCGCATGCGGCGCAACGTCACCAGCGAGCGATCGAGCGTGTCGAGCTTGGTGTAGACGCGCGAGAGCGTGTGGCACTTCGAGCAGCGCCGTTCAATGAGCTCGGTGGCATGCCCTTCGAAACGATCGTTCTCGTCTGATGGCTCGGTGCTCGTCGCGTCGTCGGCGGCTCCCGGTAAACCTTCGCTGTCGGCGGGGGGCTCAACAGGCGGCGCTGTTTCACGCACCGCGGGTGAATTCAAAACCACCGTGGCGGCGCGGGGCTTACTTGAGGGCGGCGGCACGAGCTTCAAGGTCGTCACCAAGTAGCTCACCAGCTGACGCGCTTCTCCTCGCGCGATCAGCAGCGGCGCTTTTCGGCGCATGCTGGCGACCACCTTTTTCCACTGGGCAGGGGTGCGTACGGCCGCTTCGGTCACCACCGCCGAATGGCAATAAAGACATTTCGTTTCATAGAGCACCCGGGCTGAAGGCGCGGCCGACATCGACACCATGAGCAGAAGAGGCGCGAGCATTGTCAATACCCAAACACCAGCGCCGCGCGGGCGACGTGCCGTGGCAAAGACGCGATGGCCACGAAATTCCACCACTCGTACCCTGCTTTCACCGCCAAGCTCGGCGACAGCCGGTACAAAAGCCCGCCGCCATAGCGTGTGATGCTGGCGAAGGGACCCTCGAGGTGACTTGCGGGCAAGGGCGCTCCCCAGCGAAACAGGCCGTCGGCGCGCACCGACAGCGTGAGCGCCTGGGTGAGGTCACAATCGAGCTGGGCGTAGTACCCCGCTTTGAGAAAAAACGAATCGATGAGCTGGTAGCGGTAACCCGGGGCGGTGGCGTCGAGCTGCGTTCTGCGAAACAACCCTTCGGCGCGCAGCGTCACCTTGCCCAAACGCAAATAAAAATCGGCGCCACCCATCACGTAAGTCAGCGTGTCGGCGTCATCGTAAGTTCCCCCCGAGAGAGATGCGCCGAGTGCCCAGTCGCCGCTGGCAAGCACCCACCTCGTACCCACCGCAGGAATTCGATTGTTGTCGAGGTAACGGCGCGATGCCGCAAAGTCGAGATCGTTGCTCCCCGCCAGGCCTTTCACCACATAGACGGAATAGTCGAGCTGTACCGGCGAGCTGAGCGCCACCGTGCCGTAAAGCTCGGCGCCGTTGTCGACGTACGGCGCAGGCACGATGCCCAGGTTGAAGTCTTGGGGGCCGTAATAGAGCAAATCACCCATCGCGTAAGGCAGCGGCTTGCTCGGCAGCGTGAAGTTGACCGGATCATGGCGCAAATTGAACTCACCGAAAGGCACGTTCAACCGGCCCAGGCGAACATTGAGGGCGTCGCGCAGCATGAGCTCGCCGTAGCCCTGATCAATCTCGACGCCATGGCACCCACCACACACTTTGGCCGTGAACGATAAGCCGTGCCCGAAGTCGATGACGCCCTTCATCGCGACTTCTAAACCCAAACCCGTCAAGCCCAACGCCGACGGGTTACCGGGTGGGTTGCTGCCCGACACATACCGATAGTCGAGGTTCGCCGAGCCGCTCAAGATCACGTTGTCATTGGCCCAAGCACCGCTCACCGCGACGAAGAGGCAGGCCACCTGAACGACATTGGTTGCAGCGACCCGCGCCATGGGCCGTCGAATGTAACAAAGCCGTTCTCAAGGCCAAGGTTTCAAGCCCCTTGTCATGTCGAAACAACAAAAGTGTCTGCGAAAGATGACACTTTCGTCGCCAACTCCTCGCAACCTCGAGCCGAAGCGTGGGCGTACCGCTTGCAGTCAGCCTTCTCACCCACGAAAGGAAACACTGCATGCGCAATAAACTTGTCGCTTCGTTGATCATTCTCTCGGGCTGCGGCGTGTCATCTGAATCGTCTCGCGCGGTGCAAGGGCGTTTGGCGAGCGCCAACACGCAAGCCATCGTCGCCAGCACCACGCGAACCGGCCGCCAAAGCGTCACCGACGTTTCTCGAGACGGCCTCTTTCGGTTGCAGGTGCCTACCGACGAGCCGGTGCAGCTGGTGGTCGCCGAGCGCAGCGCCACGGGCACTTTTGAAATTCGCCGGCTGATCGGCCCCCGCTGGTTCACGTTGCGACGGGGTGCCACCTTGGACCTGGGCGTGGTTCGCGCGTTGAATGAGACGGTCTCGCAGTCGACCGCTGCGGGGACAGCCGTTCATTCGTGCCCCAGCGACAGCGCACACCAAGGCCGCGCTGATCTGCCTTACGACGCCAAGTTGTCAGTGGGCCAAACGTGGAAACTGGGCGACGCCTTCGCTGAAAAAGGCAGCCAACCCGCTGCCATCGTGAACGTCACCATGGAAGGCACGCCGTGGCACCTTGAAGCGTTGAAAACGAATACGGTCTTCACCGTTACCCAGGCTGATTGTTCGCACCAAGGCAACCGTGACCAGGGTCGCGATCGCGTCTTCGTGACGTGGAAAAACACCGATGGTTCGACCGAGACTGATCATCTCGACTTGCGTTACTGCGACGGCGGCAGGAGCAGCGGGGGCAGCGGCGTGCTGCCCGTCGACGACGACGATGACAGCGAAGAAGTGCGCGAGGCCGACGAGATCGAATGTGAGCACGTCGACATCGAAGGCTGCTCGGCCGAACGCTCATCGTGTGATCGCGACGATGAACTGGTGCCGGCAGAGGGTGTGGTCGACGTTTGCAGCTCCGATGACAACAGCCCCCAAGAGGGCGGTGGCATGACGGGTGGCGCGGGAAGCGGTGCGGGTGGTGGTGCCGGCGGGGGTACGTCTGAAAATTCAGCCGACGGCGGTACGCCTCCACCTGAAATCGGTTAACCCATGCGCGGTGCTAACCGTCGTCGTCGGTCCCCTCTTCTTTGAGACCGTATTTAACGGCCAGCTTGTGCAAGTACGGGCGCGCCAAGCCAGCCGCCCGCGCCGCCCGGCTGACGTTGCCCCCGTGACGGTGCAACAGGGTTTCGACATAGTCGCGGGTAAAGTTGTCGACGAGCCGCTCCTTCGCTTCTTTGAACGGCAGCCCGTGAAACGGCTCGGCACTGGGCGGTGCTTGGGTTTTGCCTTGGCCCACCAACGCATTGGTTTCACCCAAAATGGCGCGCGCAACCACGTTGCGCAATTCGCGCACGTTGCCGGGCCAGTCGTACGCCACCATGCGCTCCATGAGCCCGGGGGGAATCGCGAAGTCTTCTTTCTGCAGCTCGCGCACGAAGCGTTCAGCCAACAGGGGAATGTCGTCGCGCCGCTCGCGCAACGCAGGCACCTTCACCGTCGCCACGGCCAGTCGGTAAAAAAGGTCTTGTCTGAACTTGCCGGCCTTCACCGCGGCTTCGAGATCGCGGTGCGTGGCGGCAATGATGCGAACGTCGACCTGCGCCGCGCGCTCTTTGCCCAGTGCCTTTACCTGGCCTGACTCAACAGCGCGCAACAACCGCGGTTGCAAGTCGAGCGGCAGTTCGCCGATTTCATCGATAAACAACGTGCCGCCATGGGCTTGCTGAAACACGCCCCGACGTTCTCCGGCCGCTCCGGTGAAGGCGCCCTTCTCGTGGCCAAACAGCTCGCTTTCAATCAGCGTCGGCGTCACTGCGCTGCAGTCGAACACGGTAAGCGGCATGTGCGCGCGTGCCGACGACGCATGCGCCGCCCGCGCCAGCACGTCTTTACCGGTGCCTGTTTCACCCAGAAGAATGATTGGCGCATCACTGCGCGCCACCCGCTCGAGAACGCCCAACACGCGCCGCATCGCCGCGCTGGCTGCCACCGCGTCGCCCAAACGGGGTGGCCCGAGCGGAGCGTCGACCGCGTCTTCGACAATCGAAATTCGCACCAACGAATTGCCCACCGCCAAGGTGGCTTCACTTTCGATCAGCGCCTCATCGATGCGCGCTCCCGAGACCTTGGTGCCGTTCATCGAACCCAAGTCTTTCACCCACACGCCGTCGGCGCGCGGCGAGAGCTGAACGTGGTTGCGAGAAACCGTGGGGTCTTCGAGCTTGAAGGCTACGTCATGGCCGCTGCCGAGCGTGGTCGGCTTGAGCAGCGGCGCCTCTTTGCCTTGCGACGGCCCCGCCACCACCGCCAGCCGGTATTTGCGCACCACCAGCGCACCGGTAGCACGGTCAACCCGTATCAGTTCCTTGCTGGTGAGCGGCTGGGTGGTGCGGCCCATCGAGGCGTCAGCGCTTGCGCGTGCCCTCTTTCGCCTTGGGCTTGGCTTTCGCAACGTCAGGTTTCTTGGCGGTGGGAGCGGCCTTGCCTGGCTTGGCCCCCTTCACCGACGCAGCAGCCGTAGCAGCCACCTTTTTCTGCTCTTCGGCGGCGGCAGCGGCGGCCACAATGCTCTCGCGCGGTACGTTGACAACTATCGGCGGTTGACCGGTCTTGAAGCGCGTTTCGTCTTCGCTCGAGTAAAAGACTTGCAGCGTGGCCAGGCCTTTCAGCACCAGCTCGCCCTTCTGGTTCTCGGCCCACACGTCGAGATCGATGAAGTACTTGCCGTCTTGACCGAAGCGATCGCTAACGCGGCCTTTGCAGACCAGCGTGTCACCCGGCCAAATAATCTTGATGAACTTCACGCCGAACTTGCGCAGCAACGCCCCACGCGCCCAGTCGCTGATCAACTGGCCCAAAAAACCCATGCCCAAAGGGCTGGGGGCATATACCGACGGCATGCCCAACCCGCGCGCATGCACTTCGTCGACGTGAATGGGGTTGAAGTCGCCAGTGGCGCCCGCATAGCGCGCGAGCTGCACGCGATCGACCGGCGCCTTGGCCATCGCCGGTATCTCGTCTCCCACGTGAATGTTTTCGAAAAAAAGCTTCCGCGCTCCCATCAGCTGTTCTCCTTCGAGCCGCGCACCAACAACGTGCGGCGCGCCCGATAGACGAGCCGCCCTTCTTCATCGCGGCCTTCGTCTTCAATCACGGCGACCTCCATTCGGCCGGTGGCGCTGGGGCGTTCACCGACTTCGGCCACCCGTGAAGTCACCAATACTTTGTCACCCGCGTACAACGGGCGCTCGTAATCGAACGTCACCTCGGCGTTGAGCAGGGCACGCAACGGCACACCCAGCAACTCGCGCAGGTCGGTACCCAAATAGAATGAATAGGGGAACGTGGGCGGCGCGATGATCGTCGGGTAGCCCGACGCCTTGGCATATTCTTCATTGTAATAGACAGGGTTGTAATCACCCATGCTCTCGGCAAAACGCCGAATGGCTCCCCGTTCGATTTCGTTCATCGTCGGTGGAGTCATTCTTCCCAGTGCATTCTTGTCGAGCATCCGTTCCCTCCCCTACAGACCCATTAGCGTCCGGCTGGCAGCTCCAACCCGGTCAGCAACCCAGGCTGCGCAGCCGTTAGACGCGGTGCAGCGTTCACAACCAAATGAGCGGTGGCTTTGTCACCGGCCATGCCGCCTGGAACTTCGACCCTCACCTTCGGCTCGGCGTCGATCTCTATCGTGTCCATCGCGACAGTTGCCCCCACTGCAATGGTGAGCTCGAGCCGAACCCGTTCTTGCCCTTCTTGTAACCCCACCGCGGTCTGCGAAATACCTGCCACACGGCCCGCGCGTACCAAAAAAGCACCGCCTTTGATGTCTTCTTCAGCAATGACCGGTGCAATCTCTTCTTCGAAATCGTCGCAGTCCATGCCCAGACCGAGCGCGCACAAAGCAGCCGACTCCATCAACCCCACGTGGCCGAGCTGCTCCTTGTCGACCAACCGCATGAATTCGGCTTCGTCGAGACCGGCGCCGATTTTTCGCTGCAGCGCTTCACGCCGCGTGCGCGCGTCGACCACCCGCTTGGCGACGACACCTCGCACCGGCCCACACACTTGCCCGGCCATCGCCACGAAGCGATCAAGCACGAAGCCCGGGTTCACGCCGGTGCCTAACACTGCCACATTGCCCTTGGTCGCGGCCCGCTCGAGCTGCTCGGCCAGCGCCGGGTGTTTCAAATACGGGAAAGCCAGCTCTTCGCACGTAGAAGAAATGGGCATGCCCAGCTCAATCGCTTCGAGCAGCTGGTCCATCACTTGGGGCAAACGTGAACCGGTAGCGTGCAACAACACCACGCCGCGCCGTTTATTTACCGCCGCTTTCAAATCGCCCACCACCCGCACCGTGCCGGCGCTCGGGCCCAACAGGTCAGAGAGCTTCTTGCCCTTGAGTTGGGGGCTCTTATCGACGGCACCAATGAGCTCGACCTCTTCAGATTGAAGAGCCGCTCTGCAAATCTCTTGGCCGATGTAGCCCAACCCCATGACCACCACCGGCACTCGACCTTCTGGGCCCTGACTCAAGCCTTTCCCCATGTGCGCGGCGAGGTTAGACGAGCGACGCTTCTGCTGCCAGAAATGTTGGCGCTGTTCAGAAAGAAAAGAACATGTCAGGCTTCGTGGCTCGCCCGTAAGCGAGAAGGGGGTTGTTACCGGGTCTATGGCCAGAATTCTGGTTGTCGACGACGACAAACTGTTGGTGCAGGCACTGACCAAAATCATCGAAGCCGATGGGCACGAAGCCATTACCCATCTTGACCCTCTTAACGCCGCGGAAGAACGAGACTTTTCGGTCGTGGTGACCGACTTCATGATGCCGGGCTTAAGCGGCACCGAGCTGCTGTCGATTTTGAAGCAGACCAACCCCCACGCCATTCGCGTGATGCTCACGGCCGCCAACGACTTTTCAGTGGCGATGGAGGCGGTGAACCGTGGAGAGGTTTTTCGCCTGCTCGCCAAGCCGTGGACCTTGGCCGACGTCACCCAGTGCATTCGCCAGGCGGTGTCGCACCATGACTTGCTGGCAGAAAACCGCCGGCTGCAGAGCGAGTTGGGTGAAACCAATGCGTTGCTGACCCAACTGAACCACAACCTCGAGGGCTTGGTGGTTGAACGCACCAACGGCTTGCTCGACGGCATGGTGCGTGCGCTCGACTACCGAGATACCGAAACGCAATGGCATTCACGGCGGGTGGCGTTGTTCGCGCGGCGGCTGGCCGAAGCGGTGGGCGTCAAAGGCGCGATGCTCGACATCATCGAGCAGGGGGCGTTGCTCCATGACATCGGCAAAATTGGCGTGCGCGATTCGATTTTGCTCAAGCCGGGCCCGCTGACGCCTGAAGAATGGGTCGAAATGCGACTGCACCCCGACATTGGCTTTCGCATGTTGGCGAACATTCCCTATTTGTCAGAAGCATCGAAGATTGTGCACCAGCACCAAGAGCGGTGGGACGGCAAGGGCTACCCGCTCGGGTTGAAGGGCACCGACATTGTGATTGGCGCTCGGGTGTTCAGCATTGTCGACGCGCTCGATGCCATCACCAGCGATCGCCCCTATCGCCGCGGTCAAACGGTCGAAATTGCCCGGTCAGAAATTGCACGTTGCGTGGGCACGCAGTTCGACCCCGAGCTGGTGGCCGCCTTCTTGGCCCAGCCTGACTCGGTGTGGCATGGCGTTCGCGCGCATGTCGAGCGCCTAGAAGAAGAAGACAAAAAGAAATGGGAAGGCCGCCCTCTGATGGTTCCCTTCAAAGCGCCACCGAAAGCCGCGGCGCCGTAGTTATTTTTCTCTCTCTCGTAACGGGCTGACGTCGATGATCGCGTCGCCCTCGAGCAGCCCGTCGACGACGTTTATACCGCTCACCACGTCTCCGAAGCTGGTGTAGCGGCCGTCTAAGTGTGGTTGCGCCGAAGTCGTGACGAAGAATTGGCTCCCTCCGGTGTCTTTGCCTGAGAGCGCCATGCCCACGGTGCCGCGGCGGTAAGGGTGCGCGGTGATTTCACAGGGAATCAAATAGCCCGGGCCGCCTTCGCCGTCTCCGCGCGGGTCTCCTCCTTGCACCACGAAGTTCGGCACCACGCGGTGAAAGGTGAGGTTTTTGTAGAAGCCCTTCTTCGCCAGCTCGACGAAGTTGGCCACGGTGCGCGGCGCGTCGTGGCCATAAAGACGAATCACGAAGCTGCCTTTTTCGGTCTTCACTTCTACCGCGGGCTGGCGCCATTCTTCGCTTAGTGCAGGGTACGGAGCGTGAGCGACATGCGGCGCGGAGACCGGCTGGCCACCAAGTGTGCTCAGTGCAGCGGCCGCACCGTGGCGCACCACGGCGTGGGGTGAAGCGAGCCAGGCTTCGAGAAGTGGAATGGCCTCTTTCGAGCCAATTTCGGTCAGCGCATCGGCGAGCGCTGGCGCCAACTCTGGCACAGGCACAGCCTTCGCCAGCTCGAGCACCGCGCGGGTGCCTGCTTTGTCTTTCAGCGTGGCGAGCCCGGCGGCGGCGCTACCGACGAGCACCACGTCTTCACTCTTGAGCAGTGCCTTCAAGGCGTCGACGGCTTTGGCGCCCTTCCCGCTGGCGATTGCCGACACCGCGGCGCTGCGCACTTTGGCTTCGGCGTGTGTGAGGTACGGCAACGCTTCTTCGACACGCGCGGCTTCTTTGCCTTTCAAGGGTGGAGCTTGCGACAATTCCGAAAGACCGAGGGCCAACCAATGCGCCTCGGGAACCCGGCCGTTTCCACAATTGAACACTTGGTGCAAAAAACCTTGCGCGCGATCGATTGCCGCGGCGAACCGGCAGTCGAGGTTGGCCAACGCAGAGCGTGCATTGGAAGAAAGCTTCGCGCTTTCTTCTTGAGCCAGTGAGGCACGCACGGCGTTGAGAACCGGTACAGCTGGAGCAGGCAGCCCCGCCTGGGCGAGCACCAAGCGCGGCATCACCGCGGCGGTGAGCGCTTGCGGCGTCGCCACCGGCGGCCGGAGCGCGAGCGCTCGCAATGCCGCTTCGATGGGCGGCGCAGCGGGTTTGCCGTCCTTCGCCGCATAGCTGCGCGCCAACATTTTCGACAGCGAGCGGGTGGCTTCGGCAGAGACACGAGCATCAGCGTCGGCCAGCAGCGCGCCGAGCGCAGTCACATCGGCTTGCTGCCCCACGTCTCCCAGGCCTTTCGCACACAGCCCGCGCGTTTCGGCATCGGCATCGGCAAGGCCTTTGAGCAACCCTTCGCGCGCTTCGGGCAACTTCGACTGCATCAACACGTAGGCCGCCGCCAAATGCGTCGAGCCCTTGGAGCTGCTCAGGGCCCGCGTGGCCGCATTCAACACCGGCGCGGGCAACTTCGCCCCCCGCTTCGCGGCGACGCCCAGCGAGAAAAACGCCTGCGTCTGGGTGGGCACGTCACTCTCGAGCCGCGCCGCGAGCCGCTCTACCGAGGGCAGGTCTGCCACCTTGCCCAACGCTTCGAGCATCGCGGTGCGTACGTCGGGCAACTTTTCGTTGGCTTCGGCGTTGAGCAGCGCGCGGCTCAATTCTGTTTTCTGCGCCTCGTCAGTGCCCTGCCAGGCCAACGCCAAGAGCCCTGCTGCGAACGCGGCTTGGGTGCGAACCGTGGCGTCGGCGTCTTTGAGCGCCGCGGTGACGGGGGGAATCATTGAGAGATCTTGAATGCGCCCCAATGCGAGCACTGCCCGGGCGCGCACTTCGGCTTTCGGCGCGGTGGCAGCGAGCTTCGCCAACACACCGTCAGCGGTAGAGCGCTGTTCTTCGAGCGCCAGAATTTCTCGCTCCCACGACGCGATGGTCGGCCCGGGGGTAACCGCGTCGAACCGCACAGGCTTCGAACCCGTAGCGCACCCCAAGACGACGACGCTCAGCGCCCAACGACTGCTTGTCAAAAATCGCATGGGTTGCGGTATGGCTTTTCGAACCGTGGAAAGCCAGCATTGCGCGCCGCCCTCAGCGGGAACGGTGTTCAGCTTTGCACACGCGATACATTTGCTCGAGCGTGTGCCAGCGCTCACCGCGGCTCGGCTTGAAGCCACGACCCAGCTGACGCACGAAACAGTGCGCTCTCAAAGTGGCGCCAGGGGCATTGGGAAAGGCCGTGACTTTCCTCTCGAGCTCTTTCCGCAGCGCTCCCACCGAATGCACCGAGCCCCACTTGCACTCGCCGAGCTCGACCCAGCCGTCATCACGCACGCCCACCACGTCTATCTGTACGCCGTCGTTCCAGTACTCGCCCACTTCGAGCGAGGCCGCCACGTCTTCGCTCCTCAGCAGCGTGGGCAGGGTTTCACGGCACAGCCGCTCGAAGCAGCCGCCGAAATAAGCGTCGAGCTCAGGCTTGATGTGCTGGGCATACGTCCGCACAGGCCCCAGGTAAGCAAGCGCGCTCTTGTAAGGAAAAACGAAACGAAACCAAAATTTGAGCAACGGGTCTTCGAGCACAAAACGCACTTTGCGCCGGTTCTTCGGGCCCAAGCTCAAGGGAAACCGCCGTGCCACGTACCCCAGCTGCACCAGTTGCTCGAGCCAATAATGCAAGCTGCGCTCGGGCAAACCAGTGGCCTGGGCAATTTGCCGCTGCGTGCCATGGCCGTTGGCGACCGCGTACAACACCGCGTGGTACTTCTCGACTTCACGCAGTTCTTCGCGCAACAGAAATTCGGGCTCGCGGTAGAGCGGCGCGAATTCATCGAGCAGCGTAGCTTCGATGTTGGTGCGCACCGATCTCTTGGGGTCGAACGTCAACAGGTACTGCGGCACCCCACCACAAAGAAAGTACGCCTCGGTCTGCTGCTCCAGCCCCCAATGCGGGTGCAGCAAGGTCGACTCGTACCAATCAAGTGGCTGCAGGTGAATTTGAGCGGTGCGGCGACCATAGAGCGGGCTCTTCTTGCCCAGCACTTCGCGTTCCATGAAGCCAACGAACGAGCCACACAGCACCAGCATCACCCGGCCCGACTTTTTCCACTTGCGATCCCACAGCTCTTGCAACACCGAGGGCAACTCGGGGCTGGCGCCGCACGTCCACTGAAACTCGTCGAGCACCAGCACCATGCGCTCGTTCTTTGGCCAGGCCTGCTCTACCTGTTCGAGCGCTTCTTTCCACGTGGTCGTGGCCAGTTGCCCCAGCAAGGGTTGTTCGAGCACCGCGGCCGCGGTCTGCAACAGTTCCCTCACCTGCAATTCAGCAGGCGCCACCTTACCCACGTGGTAGAGCCCGCGCTTCTTTTCGAGAAAGTGCAGCAGCAGCGTGCTCTTGCCGATACGCCGTCGCCCATAGACCGGCACGAAGGCCCCCACGGAAGAAGCCCATGCCTGTTCCAACACCCGCCTTTCGCGCTCGCGGCCAACGAATTGTGCCGCGGTGGCATGAACAATCTGATTCATTCTCGACAAGTCATAACTTGACAAGTCTAAACTTGTCAACAGAACATCTGGGCAGCGCTAATGAAGAAGCTCCAACATCCACGCATCGGTGAGGTGTTGTTTCACTGCAAGGGCGAGTTTCTTTCCATCTGGAGAGGGCACGGGGTGGGCCAGCCAATCTGTTTCTGACCCGTACAAAGTCACTGGCGCCGCTTGGGCCGCCGATTTCCACAGCCGAAACGTGGGGCGCTCGCTGCAAACACCTGTGGTGAAAACCGCGGCTTCACGGGAATGGACGTTCGCCAGGTCGATGGCGGCACATACCATGGCATCGGCATTGTGCCGGACATCGAGGTTCACCCTCGGGCTGAAGACTTCGCCACGGGCGCAGACCGCGCCATCGAAGAGGCGATTGCCGCACTTCGGGCGCCTTAGAACATCTGTTTCGAGATCTTCACGGGTCTCAAGTACGGCGAGGTGCGCTATAGAGACTTCGCTCCATGCGCTGTCCCCAATGCGGCACACAGCTCGCTCCGAAAACTGCCATTTGTCCGGCGTGTGATTACGTCGTCGACAACTCTGCCTTTCAAAGCGAATTGCCAATTGAACATTTGGAGCAAGACACCCCCGCCGAGGGCACGCCGTGGGCCGAAGACGAAATCACCGAGCCCCCGCGCCGGGCCGCACCTGAAGACACCGACGTCGGCGACGATGGCGAAGAAGAAGCCGCAGCTGGGCGAACAAGGCGCGCTGTGCTCGCACCTGCGCCTCGGCCCGCGCCCAAGGCGAGCGCCCGCGAAGAAATCGGCATCGGTTACGGAGCCGCCGAAGAATTGGCGCAAGAAGCACGCTTCTTTCTGCAAGAACTGAGCGGCAGCGACAAAGCCGCTTTCTGGGGCAGCGCCCTGGTCGCGATTTCTTGTTTCTTCCCGTGGAGGCAGACCGCGCTCGAAGGCGACACGCTGGGGTTCATGGGCCTGGGTGCTGGGGTGTTGCTGCTCTCAATCGCGTTGTGCGGCTCAATTTGGGCCCGCGAACGCGACTGGGTAGCGCGCGCCAAGCGAGCCAACACTTGGTACCTGCAGTTCGCTTGCGCAGTGTTGATACCTCTGTGGACATTGGTCTGCATCAAGCTCGCGTGGAACCCAGTGCTGGTGCGCGCGACGGTGGGCACGTCAGACGTTTGGGCCTCGAAGCCCGGCTTGGGGGCGATCATCGCCGTGCCTTGCTCCGTGCTGGCCCTGCTCGGCACGTTGGTGGGCCTGAAAGGAAGAGCGTAATGACAGCGGCTCTCGATCGGCTCAACGCCGCCCTCTCAGAAGTGGTGCGCGGACAACCACGGGTGCTCACCGACCTGACCACCGCGTTTCTGGCCCAAGGCCACGTGCTGCTCGAGGGAGTGCCCGGTGTGGCGAAGACACTCATCGCCCGCTCACTGGCGCAGGCGTTGGGGCTGCGCTTTGCCCGCATTCAATTCACGCCTGATTTGATGCCGAGCGACGTGGTGGGCACCAGCGTGTTTCGGCCCAGCGATGGCTCATTCACCTGGGTGAAAGGCCCGGTGTTCACCGAAGTGCTGGTGGCTGACGAGATCAACCGCACGCCGCCCAAAACACAGGCCGCGCTGCTCGAAGCGATGGAAGAGCGGCAGGTGACACTCGAAGGGCAGACCCATTCATTGCCTGCGCATTTTTTCGTGGTGGCGACGCAAAACCCTCTTGAGCTCGAGGGCACCTACCCGCTGCCCGAGGCGCAGCTCGACCGCTTCTTGATGCGCATTCGGGTGGGCTACCCCGACGCCGCCGCTGAACGAGACATGCTCTCACGCTTTCATGCCCGGGGCGGCGCGCAACCTCAGGCCAGCACGGTGCTCAACGCGGCCGAAATTGCCGAGCTCCAGCACAACGCGGCATCGGTTCGGGTCGATGCGAGCGTGATTGATTACGTGGTGCGGCTGGTGCGAGCAACGCGTGAAGATGCACGCATTCGGCTGGGAGCTTCTCCCCGCGCGGCCCAGGCACTGCTCGCGGCAGCCAAAGCGCGCGCGGCGCTGGTGCACAAAACCTTCGTCACGCCCGACGAAGTGAAAGCAGTAGCGGCGAGCGTGTTGAATCACCGCGTGTTGCTCAAAGCCGAGGCCGAAATCGAGGGCTTGAGCGCGGAGCAAACCGTGAGCGCCTTGCTTGATCGCACCGAGGTACCACGCTGAGCGCTTTGGTTCAGCGCGCATGGGTGCCGGTGCTCACGGCGCGCGCGGCGGCGGGGCTGGCCCTGGGGTTGCTACCAGCCGCGCTCTCGGTGCTCTCTTCTGACTGGCTGTTGTTGGCGCTGGCATTCGACGCGGCGGTGTGCGTGCTGTGCGGCATCGACATTTGGAAAGCCCCAACCGCCGAGCGCATCATCGCCTCTCGCCGTTTGCCGCCGATTCTTTCGTGTGGTGTTTCACAGCGGGTGGGCATCACGCTCGAGCTGCCTCCCGGTGCGAAAGGCAACCTGCGCGGCGAGTGGGAAGACAGCGTGACGGCGGGGCCACTCACCGAAGGGCGACGCCAACCCTTTTCGTTGAATGAGCAAGCCGTGGTGCACACAGAATGGGCATTGACCCCGCGGCGGCGGGGCGACGTGCAGGTGGGGCCACTCACCGTGCGCACCTGGGGGCCGTTGGGGTTGGCGGGCCGGCAGTTTCGCGTTGGTCTCACAGAGCAGGCCAAGGTGTACCCTGACTTGTCGGTGCTGGGCCGTGACGCGATAGCGCTCGCTTCGGCACAACTCGACGTGTCGCAAAGGGTGATGCAGAAGCTCGCCGACGGCCGCGAGTTCGAGTCGCTGCGCGAATACCGCGTGGGCGACGACCGCCGGCATTTCGATTGGAAAGCCACTGCGCGCCGCGCCAAAGCAATGGTGCGGGTATATCGGCCCGAGCAGAACCAGGCGGTGATGATTCTGCTCGACTGCGGCCGGCACATGGCGGGCGAGCTCGACGGCCGGCGCAAGGTAGACTTGGCAGTAGACGCGACGTTGCGGTTGGCGCGCGCGTGCGTCGCGCAGGGAGATCACGTCGGCATGCTGGCCTTCGCCACGACAGTGAAGGCGGCCATGCCCGTGCGCAAAGGCACCGCGGCGTTGAAGGCGCTCAGCGAGCTGTTGTACCGCGTCGACGCATCGCTCGAAGAGAGCGACTATGCGCTGGCGATTGATCGAACACTCACGCAGACCCCGCGGCGCATGCTGGTGGTGCTGCTGACCGAGCTGTCAGACCCAGAAAGCGCAGAAATGTTGTGGCGTCATGCGCGGCGGTTGTCTCCACGGCATCTTCCCTTGGTGGTTTCGTTCAAAGACACCCGGGTAGAGCAGATCAGCCAAGCGGCTCCCCGCAGTGTTGATGAAGCGTATGCACGCCGTGTTGCCCAGCGGCTCGAAGGGGCTTTTCGTAAGACAGCAGCGAACTTGCGAGAGTCGGGCGCGCGGGTGGTGCGTACGCCCGCCGCAGAATTGGGCACCGCTACGGTGAACGCGTATTTAGAAATAAAAACACGCGGACAATTGTGAGCGCGGCCTGCCGCTTCAGCGTTTGAACGAAGGGTCGATGTAGAGCTCGCCGTCGACGCTGTACACCAGGCCCGCAGAATGGAGCTCCATGCCGGCAAAACCCATTGGCGTGGGCTGGCGTTGAACACCTCCGTCGATATTGAGATCGCTCCACGCCAGCACCGGCGTAGGCATGGTTTCGGCCCAAGCCACCACGCCATTTTTGAGCGCGAGTGTCATCGGCCGAATTGAACCGCTCGCCAGGTCGATAATTCCCGCGTCATGGGCTTGGGCGGTTTCCAGCGCGTGCACGGCGTACGTGCCAGTCGCCGGCGAGTCGACCCACACTGTCCAACCTGCTGACACACGCAGATGGGGGTCGCTTAAGGCTCCATGGCTGACGATTTCGCGCTCGGTGTTCCAACCCGAGCTGAGATCTCTAAAGCGGAAGAAAAAGGGGTGGCCCACCACGCTGTTGGTCGCCTGCCAGAGCGCCAGGCTGCCTGCGAGGCTCGCGTTGTAAACGCGAACTTCGGTGTCTGGTACGGTGACGCTCGCAGCACCAGGAATGACAATCGAAAGGTCTCTGCCGAGTACCGAATTCGAGGTCCACGACCAGTACGGCCCCGACATCGCCGGAGAATCTCGCGTCACGTCGTCTGAGGGGTTCGGCCCTCCAGACGAATCGTTGATCGCCGGCCCATCGAGGGCACACGTCTCAAAATTGAAGCGCTGGTATTTCGCGTCTCTGCCCGAGAGCATCACCCACGAGGCACTGAGGCGGGTACCGAAGATCGCCGCCAAGGAGCGCTTCGTCGTCACCTTCAGCTCGGTGCCAGCATCGAAATCGCGCACCACCACGGTGCCGTCTTGCACTTGGTAGGCGATTTGATCTCGGTTGTCAGACACCGCGAAGGTGCTCACACCACCGCCGGTTTCCAAGTGAATCAAACCGCCGTCGAGTACTTCGCTGAATGCGGGTTGCCATGGGCTGCAGGAAAACATTTCGACGGGTTTGCCCGCATCGTGGCCAGCATCTTCTTCGCCACCGTCTTGCAGTGGAATCGCCGGAGGAGCCACGCAGCCCAACGCCAAAAACATACTCACCGACATCAGCGCCTGTCTGAAATCTAACTTTGTCATGTTTGTTCTGTCTCTAACCCTTCGACGGCCCCACGAAAAGCGGTGGCGACTCGCCAACTTGACGGCAGACCCTTGGACCCGTTGCAGGAATTCGACAGCTTTTCTGCCGGGAGAGCAGCGTTCGGGCACCTCTCACACTTGCGACACTTGGCCGTGAGCCAGCCCAAAATCGCTCGAAGCAAAGTTTCAAAGGCGAAAAAACCGCACCGGAATTTTCTCGCCGACATGATCTTTTCGCAGGTAGGCGAACACGTCATCGACCGTCTCGATGGTTTTCAGGTAACCTTTTTAAAGAGATGACTTCGAAGCAGCAGCTCCTCAAATGGAAGCGCAGCATGGCCGCGGGTGCGGCTGTCGCACCGCCTGTCTTTGCACCCGAACAGTCGGTTCGACTCGCGCTCTCTCTCATCGAGGCAACATGGCCCGTCGCCCAAAGCGAGCTCAACCGCAGGCTCCACGAAGACGCCGCCCTGCCCGTACGGGCCAAGTGGGTAAGGCTCGCGGCGGCAAGAGGCAAGACCCCTTCACGAAAGCCCTCAGGGCGGTCGCGGACTTCGTCGAAAAGAGCGAATACCCGGCAACGATCATCGGGGGTGTAGCTGTTATCGCTCACGGTTTCGCCAGAGCCACCGCGGACATCGACGTGGCACTTCTTGCCGATGCAGCGGCCTTACCCAACACGCTCAAGATTGCGGCCAGCAGCGGCCTACGGCCACGTGTCAAAGATGCACTTCGCTTTGCACAAGAGAATCTGGTGTTGTTGTTGGAGGACACCGTTTCGGCGGTGCCCGTAGACGTGAGCCTCGCCATGCAACCCTTTGAGGCCAACGCGATGCGCCGCCGCGAAATGAGGAACGTGGCAGGCATTCGCGTTCCGGTTTGCCCCTTAGAGACGTTGCTCATTTACAAGATGGTGGCGGGCCGCCCCAAAGACTTCGATGACGTGAAGGCGCTGCTTGCGACGGGGGTCCCCTTCGACCGTGGCCAAGTAGAGAACGCACTCGTCGAAATCGATGCCGTACTTGACAGCTCGGCACTGGCGGAATTTCGTCGCCTCATGAAGCTCGACTCGTGAGCCATGAGTAAGAGCAAGCCCGCCATCTCAACCTCGAGCAGTAGCGCCAGTTCTGCCAACGAAGAGCTCCGCGGTGAGTCCACGGCTTCGCCTTAAAAAGTAAACGCGTTCTTTTCGGCCTGAGTCTTGGCCGACTGAATCAACGCGCCACCGCTGGTCGCCGCGCCGGCCGCCGCGCGCTTCTTGGTTTCGGTGGTGACGAAGGCATCGCGCTCTTGGCTCAGCGCCTTGATCTGCTCGACAATTTTAGCGCGCTCTTTCTCTTTGCCATCGACGAAGGCCTTGCGCTCCTCGGGCTTCAGCTCGCGCATCTCGGCGGGCAAGTCGTCTTTCGCCATTGCTTCAAGCTTCACGGCGCCCTTCTTCTTCGCATCGACCAAGTCCCACCCAGAATTGTCGTAGAAACCCGTCGACTTCGACACCGCACGTGTCGCCATGGCGCTCGGGGCCATCGCCGCGGCGTTGCCGTCTTGCGCCCTCTGCCGCTCCATACCTTCAGCGCCGCCACGGCCATAACCGATGTACGTCTTGTTCAACGCCGCGTTCAAACGCACCAGCTCTTGGTCTTGCGGCGCATCAATGCGCACCACCGCGCGGTTTTGGTCAATGGTGATGAAGTTGCCATCAGCCAACATCGCCGCTTCTTTCCAGCCCGTCGACGCGCCAGTGGCTTCGTCACCGCAATGCAGCGTGTTCACCACCACGCCTTTGGCAATCGCCTTCGATACCGCCTTGCGAAAATCAACCGGGCCTTGGTTAAAGGGCTCATTGCCGGCGATGTAAATGAGCTTCAAGTCTTTCTTGCTGTCGCTCCAGCTGAGCTGATCAATCGCCTTCTGAATCACCTGCCCGCAGTATTCATTGCCGCCGTTGGTGCGCAGGGCAAAAAGCTTCTCAGAGATCAAATCTAAATTGGTGGTGAGCGGTGAAAGCTGCTGAATGAAACCCGCCTCGCTCGAAAGCGAGTCGTTACCATATTGGTAAAGCGCAATCTCGAGCCTGGGCTTCTTGCCGTCGCGCTTGGCGGTGGCAAAGGTATTGACGATTTGCCACAGCTGCTCCTTCGTCTGGGCGATCAACCCGTCCATGCTGCTCGAGGTGTCGAGCAAGATGGCAATTTGAATGCGGGGGTCTTCGTCGGCCTTGGCGAAGGCCGGCGCGGCGGCAAATGCCGTAAGCAATAACAGCGACATGACGATGTGCTTCAACATGGGCAGCTCCCTTGAAAGAGAAAAGGTGTACTGGCCCAATGAAACGGGTGACGCCCGCGCGCGATCTGTGCACCGCGCACCAAAGGCAACCCGCGGTAACGACTGCTCTTTTACGCCACCTGCTGATCACTGTTGGCGGCCGCGGCGTCGTGCATGCGCACCGAGACAAGCTTGGAAATGCCCGGCTCTTCCATCGTCACGCCATAAAGCGTGTCGACCACTTCCATGGTGCGCTTGTTGTGGGTGATGAGAATGAACTGCGACTGCTGGCTCATCTCTTTCACCATTTGGTTGTAACGGCCAACGTTGGCTTCATCGAGCGGCGCATCGACTTCGTCGAGCAAGCAGAACGGCGTCGGCTTGATGAGGAAGATCGCGAAGATCATGCCCACTGCGGTGAGCGCTTTTTCACCGCCCGACAGCAACCCCACGTTCTGCAGCTTCTTGCCCGGAGGCTGGGCGACGATTTCTACGCCCGGCTCCATGCCCGGCCCTTCATTGGTGAGCACCAAGCCGGCGCGGCCACCACCAAACAACCGGGGGAAGATCTGCTGGAACTTCTCGTTCACCACGTCGAACGTCTGCTGAAAACGCTCGCGGCTGGTGCGATCGATCTTGGTGATTGCGTCGTCGAGTTGCTTGAGTGACTCCTCGAGATCGTGCTTCTGCTTCGACAAGAAGTCGTACCGCTCTTTGACTTCTTTGT
This sequence comes from Myxococcaceae bacterium, assembly GCA_019694575.1. Lineage (GTDB taxonomy): Bacteria > Myxococcota > Myxococcia > Myxococcales > Myxococcaceae > JAIBBR01. The sequence goes on along the minus strand of JAIBBR010000018.1, from coordinate 17,848 downwards.
GCTCGTCGATCGCCATGACATTCACTTCGCCCATGCGCTCGACTTGCAGCCGCAAGTCTTTGAGCCGCGCTTGCGCGTCGGGGCCAAGCGGTTTCTTCCAGTGAAACTCGTGCACCGCCTCGGCCATCGTCACCTGGTGGCGCTCTTGCAACTGAGCCACCAAGTGCTCCAACTCAATCGACTGCTCGCGGTCGCGCATCGCGATTTGCGACAACCCCTGGGTCAGCGAGTCAAGCGTGTCACGCACTGTCTTGAGCTGCTGATCAGCCGCGCGCACCGACGCCGCGTTTTCGTTGTGCGCGACGCGCTTCTCTTCTAGTTCCTTATTGGCGAGCGCGAGCAGCTCGGTGCCGGTGGCGTGCTCTTCGCGCTTCTTCTCGAGGCGCGCTTCGACATCGGCGCCGTGGCCAATCAACTGCGTCAACGTCTCTTCAGCTTTGGCCGAACGCTGCTCGACCTCGTCTTTCTGCTGCGTCAGCTCGGCTTGAGCGGTGGTCGCGGCCTCTCGCTTTTCGTGCGCGCTTGCTACCCTCACTTTGAGCACCGTGAGCTCTTCTTGGTGGCGTTCGGCACGTGACTTCAACGCCTCGAGCTCATGGTTCAACTGCCGCACCTGTTCTTCGCGGGCTTGGCGGTCATTCTGGCCATGCGCCACTTCACCGCGCGCTGCTTCTTCATCGAGCGAGAGCTTGAGCAACTCACCCTCGAGCTTTTGACTTTCAGCAGTGAGCTGAATCATACGCTCGCGCAACTTGCCCAAATCAGCGCCGGCTTGATGCAGATCTTTCTCGTGGCTCTTTAACAGCAACTCTTCAGCGTGCAGGTTGCGCGAGAGGCCCTTGAGCACGCCTTCGCTGTGGCCCATTTGCTTCTGCAGCGAATAGTGCGCGGTGACGACTTCGTTGTAGTGCGCTTCAGCCTTGCTCACTTCGGCTTCGAGCTCGGCGATCTCGCGCTTCTTCTGCAGCGCACCCACGGCGGGGCCTTCGAGCGTGCCGCCGGTGACAATCGAGCCGGGTCGAAGCACGTCGCCGTCGAGCGTGACGAAGGTGTAGTCTTTGTGCTCCGAGGCCAGCACTTGCGCCGAGGGCATGTCAGACACCACCACCACCCCCGAGAGCAGCTGCTCGACGAGCGGCCTCAAACCTTCGTCGCGGCAGGTGACCTCGGCCGACGCCATTGCCAACACGCCTTCACGTTGCAGCGCAGGTAAAGCGAGCGTGCTCTGCGAGGGTACGGGAACAAACGTCGAACGCCCCTCACCCTGCACCTTGAGCTGCGTCACCCAGTCGACGCCGGTCTGGGCGCCGTCGACCACGATGTGCTGCATGCGCTCGCCGAGTGCGGCTTCGACCGCTTTTTCGTACTGCGGCGTGGCGCTCACGAGGTCGGCGATAACGCCCCAAATGCCCACGTCACGGGGCTGGTCTCCCGCCTTCATCATCACCGCGCGCACGCCGCGATCATACCCTTCGTAATTCTGGTGAATTTCTTTCAGCGTGGTGAGCCGACTGCGCAAGTCGGCCAGGTTCTCGCGCAGGCGAATGACGCGCACTTCGCTCTCGGCGAACGCTTCGCGGGTGCGCTCGAGCGAAGCCTCTTCTTCGCCTTTGCGGCTCATGAAGGTCTCTGAGGCCTTCAAGCTGTGACCGACGCGGTCTTGCACCTCGGCGCGCAGACGCTCGAGCACGTCTTCTTCGCTCTTGAGCTGATCCCACTCGCCTTTGATTCGCGCAGCGCGGGCTTCGGTTTCAGCTTTGCGCTCTTTCAAGTGGAGCAAGGTGCTCTCTTGGTTGGCAACTTGTGTGGCGAGCGTCACCAGCGCTTGCCGCTCGCGATCGAGCCGGGCTTGCACTTCGAGGTGCAGGGCGGTGACACGGCGCAGCTCTTCATCAGCCACCTGCGAAGCGACGTCGTCGTCTTTTTCACTGCCCGCGAGCGCGGCCAATTCTTCAGCGCGCTGGGCGAGCGCTTCTTCAATGGCAGCGCGCTTTTCGAGCAGGTCTGCCCGGTCTTGTTCGACTTCGGCGCGGCGCTTCTGCGTCGACTGCAGATCTGCTGACCAGTGGTTGACGTTCTGCGCGTCGAGCTGCACTTGGCTCTGCAAGGTGTGCACTTCGGCGGCCTGCGCTTCGAGCTGCGCGGCTTCGGCGTCGAGGGTGGCGCGGCGGGCGCCGATGTCATCTTCTAACCGGCGCACTTGCTCAAAGTGCTCGCGCTCGTCGTTCGACAGGTTGGCCAGCTGGGTCTCGAGCACTTTCTTCTGCGCGAGCAGCTCGAGGTAACGGTGGCTCGACGTGTGCAGCTCGACGCTGCGCATGTCGGCCTTCAGCTTCTTGTACTTCTCGGCCTTCTTCACCTGGCGCTCGAGGCTTTCGACGCGGCGCTCGAGCTCGGCGACGATGTCGTTCACCCGTTGCAGGTTCGTCTGGGTGTATTCCATCTTGCGTTCAGCAGCTTTGCGGCGCGCCTTGTACTTGGTAACGCCGGCGGCCTCTTCGATGAACGAGCGGCGATCTTCTGGGCGTGAAGAGACAATTTGGCCGACCCGGCCCTGCTCGATAATCGAATACGCGCGGGTACCGACGCCGGTGCCGAGGAAAAGCTCGGTGATGTCGAGCAAGCGGCAGCTGGTGCGGTTGATTTGATACTCAGAATCGCCGTTGCGAAAGAGCCGGCGGGTGACGCCAACTTCGGGCAACCCAGCGTACTGCGGGGGCAGCACATCACCCTCACCCACCGAGAACGTCAAGGTGACTTCGGCCATCGACAACGGCGGCGCCGATTCGGAGCCGTTGAAAATGACGTCTTCCATGCCGCGGCCACGTAGGTTCTTGGCGCTTTGTTCGCCCATCACCCAGCGAATGGCGTCGACCACGTTCGACTTGCCACAACCGTTGGGCCCCACCACGCCGGTAATGCCGGCATCGAAGGAAAAAACCGACCGATCCATGAACGATTTGAAGCCAGTGATGTCGAGGCGCTTGATCCGCATGGGCTTGAAAAGGATCGCTTTCGTGCAGCGAGGAAACTGCGCCGGAGCCGATTTACCGGCCTTAAATGCTTGTTTTGCCGAGTATCACAGGCTTTTGGCCGCGAGCAAGCATGACGCTACGTGGCGTGACCATATGTGACGGCGAAAGGCTGATCAACAGACCAGGCCTTGCGCCGCAGCCACATGGGTATAGAGATCGGAAAAGGGGTTTTCTTACAGAGCTTTACGACAGCTCGAGCGCGAGCAACGTGCGGCCGCCTTCGGGCTGCATCACACGAATCAAGGCCGACTGGCCAGGCTTCATGTCGCTCAGCGCTTTGACCAGATCATCGCGCCCTCGCACCGGCTTGCGGTTGAACTCGGTCACCACCATGCCGCGGCGAAACCCTGCCCGGTCGGCCGGTGAGCCGGGCACCACGTCGACGACCCACACCGATTGAGCGGGCAACCCGTTGCTTTGCGCCACCCGGGGGTCAATCTCTTGGAACGCCAAGCCGATGCGTTGCTGTTGCTTTTGCTCACCGGGGTCAGCTTTCGGCGTGCGCTCACCGGGAAGATCAGGCCGCGTGCCCAGCTTCACCTTCAAATCGATTGGCTTGCCGTTGCGGTACACCTTCAATGCCACGGTCGATTCAGGCTTCTTCAACGCGATCGCGCGGGCAAACACGCCGCCTGACGACACCTTTTCGCCATCGAGCTCAACCACCACGTCATCAAGCTGCACACCGGCTTTCTTCGCAGGAGAGCCGTCGTTCACCGACGTGACAATCGCTCCACCCGTCTCTGTGGCAGGCATGCCCAACGCACGAGACAAGCCGGCCGATAAATCTTGGTAACCGACGCCCAGCCAACCACGCACCACGGCTCCCCCCGCTTGCAGCTGCGGCACCAACGCCTTCGCCAAATTGGAAGGAATCGCGAAGCCGATACCCGTGCCGCCCCCCACAATCGCGGTGTTGATGCCGATCACTTCGCCCTTCATGTTGAAGAGCGGCCCACCCGAATTGCCGGGGTTGATCGCCGCGTCGGTTTGCAAAAACTGATCATACTGGCTGTTGTGAATGTTGCGGTCTAACGCCGAAATGATGCCCAGCGACACGCTCGACGCGAGCCCAAACGGGTTGCCAATGGCAATCACCCAGTCGCCCACGCGCATGCTCGACGAGTCGCCCAAACGCGCCGCGGGCAGGTTCTCGATTTTGCCTTTCAGCTTCACCACCGCCACGTCGGTCAACGGGTCGCGCCCCAGCGTCTCGGCGTCGAACGTGCGCCCGTCGTCGAGCCGCACGCGAATGGTGATGGCGCCCTCGACCACGTGGTTGTTGGTGAGCACCAGGCCCTTGGCTGAATCGAAAATGAACCCCGACCCCGCGCCTTGCTTCACGCTTTGGCCGCGGCTGCGCCCCATGAAGCGCTCCATCTGCTCTTCTTCGCCGCTTGCTTTGGCTTGCACGTCGACGTTCACCACCGCCGCTTTCATTTGCTCGACCAGAGGCGCGAGCGAGGGCAGCAGCGCGTCTTTGCCTTGCGCAAAAACCGCTGACGAAACCAACAACACAGCCCACACGCTGCTTCGAATCATTCGGGTTACCATGCTGTTTTCCTTAACCGTTCATCACGCAACGTTCCACTCTCTGGTGAAATTCCCATAGAGTACGTGCGCACTCACGGGCCGTGGTAAGGGTTTGAAGCACTATGCGTCGCTTGTCGGCCGTCTTGTTATTTTCGCTCTGCGGAGCGTGCATCAACATCGATACCGGAGATGACGGCGGAGGCTTCATTACCGCCGGCCCGAACGGTGGCATCTTTGTTCGCCAGGGCGCGGTCATCGACATACCGAAAAACGCGCTCGCCACCGAGTCGCAGATCTCGGTCACGGTCATCGACACCGGAGTACCCGAAGTGCCGGGGCGCAAGCGCATCAGCTTCGGTTATCGCTTTGCTCCCGCGGGCCTCAAGTTCAGCTCGCCTTCGAAAATCACGCTGCCGTACCTCGAAGACCGCGTGCCCGCCGGCGTCGACCCCGGCACTTTTGACAGCCGCCGCCAAACCGGCAGCGACCCCTACCTCGCGCTCGCCGGCACCAAGACACTCACCGAATTCAAAGCGGTCGAAGCACAGACCGATGGCTTGGGCCTGTTTTGGCTCACCAGCCCCGCTGAGCCGAACATCGCCGTGCTCGAGTTGACGCCTGACGAAAAATTCATGCGGGTGGGCGAGACGCAAAAATTCGACGCGGCGGTGAAATCACCGACGGGTGACACGGTCGACGTACCTCTGACATGGGCAGTGGCTCCTCCGCGCGTAGGCACCATCACCCCGCAGGGCGACTTCACCGCCAATGCCCCCGGGTGGGCGACGATTACCGTGCGCGCGGCGAGCCAGAGCAAGACCGCAACGGTACGGGTGCAAGGCTCGGCGGTAGGCCCGGTGTCATTCGTGCATGAAAACCCCTTTCCCACCGGCAATGACTTGTACGGCGGGGCCGTGGTGCCTGGCGTGGGTGCGCTATTCGTTGGCGCCAACTCGACCGTGCTCTCGCGCGACGCGCTGGGCAATTGGTCGCGCTTGTTCTCGAACCCGGGCATCACCTTGCGGGCGATTGGAGGCAGCTCGCCCACCAACGCCGCCGCCGTGGGCACCGCGGGCAACACCGGCGTGTTGGTGGAGCTCAAAGCAGCGAGCGCCGCTCCGGTGGTAACGCCTTTCACCACCCTCGAACCGCGCGCAATGTGGTTCGACGGCACGCACGGCATGGCCGTGGGTTATGGCAACGACGTGCTGCTGCGCGATGCGGCTTCGGGCACGTGGAAGAAAGAGTACAGCCCGTCAATTGAGACCTTGCTTTCAGTGGTGGGAGACGGCACCGGCGTTTTCGTCACCGTGGGCAGCCGGGGCTCGCTCTACCGGTGGGACCCTGCGAAAAAAGTGTGGGACTCGCTGTATCAAACGCAGCTCTCGGTGTTGCTCACCGCGGCGCAGTTGGTGAACCCCACCGGCACCGAAGCCTGGGCGGTGGGCGGCAACAAGCTCTGGCACTTCAGCGGTGGCGCATGGGCGAGCATCAACATTCCCAGTCAGTACGCCTATTCAGAAGCCACCAGCTTGGGCACCGTCGATGGTCGGGTGGTGGTGGGTGTGCGCACCAACAAGACGGGAGCGCTGCTCGTCTACTCGCCAACAGTGGTCAGTTCATCTGATGGAGGCATGGCGACTGCGCAGTGGGTGTGGGTGCCCTGGCGCGATCGGCAAATTCCACGCGGGTTCTTCGGCGACGGCACGCAGGGTTACGCGGTGGGCGACTTCGGCGCGGTGTGGAGCTACGGGCAAGGTACTTTCACTGAGCTGTCACGCGGCTTTTATGGCGACGTGGCGGGCATTGCGTTGAGTGGCGCCGACGTTTTTGCCGCGGTCAATGAATGCGCCGACATGGCGTGCACGCTGCGCGCGGGTGAAGTAATGAAGCGCACCGGCCCCGGCACGTGGGAAGCAGTCGGCACGTCAGCCGGCGGCGGCGCCGAGATTACCGGCATCATTGCCGGAGCGAGCAACGACCTCACCGTCACCACCGTGGTGGGCGCCCGCCACTGGGACGGCTTCGGGTGGACCATGGTGAACACAGGCGGCGCAACCCGGCTCAACGCCATTCGCCAATGCGGAGTCACCACCACCGCCGTGGGCCCTGGCGCGGTGTATGCGCGCGGCAACCCGTCACAATTGGTGAGCGGCAACATTTCGGGCGCGGGCAATCTCTATGCGCTTTATTGCAAAGACGATTCGCAGAGCTGGGCCGCGGGCGACGGCAGTTTATTTATGCGTTCGTCAGCGGGGGCATGGTCGGCGCGCAATTCAATGACGCTCAGGCATGCTGATTACCGCGCGGTGTGGTCGCCAGCTGCGGGCGAGGCTTTCGCGTTCGGCGTGGCACGTTACGGTGTGTACTGGAATACCGTCGACTTGATGCTGATGGACACGCCGGGCGGCATCTCGCCTGATCAAGTCAACGCCTTGTGGGGCTCGAGCATCGACAATTTATATGCCGCGGGGTTCTACACGGTGCCCGCCGAGAGCGGCTTCGTGGTGCGCTTCGATGGCGCTCAGTGGCAGCTGGTCGACTCGGGCAGTCAGCACACGGTGAAGGCGATTAACGGCTCGAGCAATACCGACGTGTGGATTGGTACCGAGGCCGGCGGGCTGCTCAAGGGTGTGGCGCCTCCGTAGTACCCGCGCGATACGGCTCGGCTCGAGGGTGACGTGACGAGCAGAGGCCCCTCGATGTCATGCGAGTCGAAGGTTGTCATCAGCGCCGAAGCGCCACGAAGCGAATTGCCCGTCTGGGTTGGGGCTTGTGGTGGCCCCAGTGGTGAAGGCACTCGAGGGCTTTCATGTGGCCCGACGCGACAGGTATTCGCTCATTGACGGCCTTCGTGGTGCTGTCAGGTGCGCGTGGCGATTCATGTCGATGCAGCTCAGCCGGCCCTGAAACTTGCAGCTCCTCACATCGCCAGGCTCGCCGCTGACCGCCAACATCGCCGCAAAACGCTTGCTCAGCTCCTCGCCTGGAACGCGGCCACAGACGGCACGACCGTCAACCTCGAATTCATCGGCGGCGACATCATCCGGCCTTGCTTGGTACAGCTCTTTGTCCACTGGATGCGGCTCCAGTGAGTTTTTGGGCTCAAGTCCTCCCGTGCCTCGCTTCAAGCGTCGGCTCCAATGAGAGGTGCTGGGTCGAAGTGCGGCGCTTGATTGCCATTTAGATTTTTTGCTCGGGTGACTGTGCGGCCGCCTCACGGTCAAGCGACTGAACTGTGAGCCAAACGGTGAAATTTTTTCACCATTCAGCACCCAGTTCTTGTTCGCTGCCGTTCTACGTCAGTACGACAGCTGAACGAAGGCTTCCACGCCCCTTTCGGACATGAGAGCACGTCGGCACCCAGACGCTGACGAGACATTCAACCCGCCCTGGGTCTCGTTTGAGCCATCGACTCTTTGCCCATTGGATGCGGATAGTGGGCCCGGCGCTCGCCGTGCCGCGGCATAGCGGCCGATACGGATAGTGGGTAGTAGACAGAGGGTTTGCGAGCGGGGAACTCACCGTACGTCTGCAACGCACTGCCCAGCGTCGACGTCGCAACGCGGGTTCTTGTAAGCGATGCATTCGCCGAGAAATTCGCTCGGAGAACAGTGGCGGTTGACCTCGGCCACCAGCGCGGCAATGTCGTTGGTGGCGCTGACGTTGACGGCAACGTCGCAAGAGCAGTGACTTGCTCCTGCGAGCACGCATTGATTTTCGCCACTGCACGCCTTTGCGCTGTTTACCCGCTCACTGAGCTGCCTTAACGCCGCTTCTTTTGCAGAACCGCAGTGGCTCAAGCAAAAGCCGAAGGCGACACCGAAAATGAGCTTTTTGATCATGCTGTGCACATTGCACATTGGATGCCACAAATGTTTCGAGGGAAACAGCGTGGTTCCGCGCGATGCAGGTGAGGAATTTCTAAAGGGCACGCCCACACTTCACAGAATTCTGAAGTGGGGTGAGTCTTTCGTGGATCTACCGAAAACTGCGCTCCAGGGTGCCGGGTACCCCTGGAAGGCCACCGTCACAAAAAGATCAGACGTTCTTTTTGTGAAGTACCCTTTCCCAAAGTGTGCGGGGAGGGAATGATCTTTTCCAAGAAACGCAGGTGCGGTTCAGCGATCAACCCGCGCCATGGTGCCGCGCCCGTCGAGAAAGTCTTTCACCGCTTCGGCAATCGCACCGGCGGCGTCGTCTTGGTACGCCTTGCTCGCGAGCAGCTTCTCTTCGGCCGGGTTCGACAGAAACGACGTCTCAACCAGAATCGCTGGCATCTTCGCGCCCAAGAGCACATGAAAGAGCGCCTCTTTGGTGCCGAGATCGCGCACTCCCGCGTGCTTCGCTTTCAAGGTGCGCACCATTGACCGCTGCACGCGATCAGCCAACACCGCAGAATCGTCAGTGTTCGCCTTGGTGGCAAGGTCGGCGAGAATGTATTGCAAGTCATTCACGCCCCGGCGCGAAGCCGCGTTCTCACGGGCCGCCAGCCGAATGGAATAGCGGTTCGACGAGGTGTTGAGCGTGTAGGTCTCGATGCCGCGCAACTCCTGGCGAGGTGCGGCGTTGCAGTGAACCGAGATGAAGAGATCACCCTTGGCGGTGTTGGCAATGCTGGCGCGTTCTTCGAGATGAACGAAGGTATCGTCATCGCGGGTGAGCACCACGTCGAGGCCCAGCGTCACCAGGCGGTCGCGCAGCTTCAGCGCAATGGCGAGCGCCACGTCTTTCTCGCGAACGCCGCTAGGCCCAATCGCACCGGTGTCGTGGCCTCCGTGCCCCGCGTCGATCACCACACGGCGGTATTTGAGCCCGAGCTGTTCAACCAGTGACGGCTCGGAGCCGTTGTGCCGAGTGGCGGCGCCTTTGAGCCGTTGCTTGGCAGCCAAGGGCACTTCAGCTTGGCCGACGCGCACGTCGCGCAGCTTTTCTTGCAACGAGGTAATCACCGACGCGGTGGGGCCTTCGCTGACCTCGTCGCGGTCAGCATCATCGCCGGCTTCGACTTCGGCTTTTTCGTCGGCAGGTGATTCGTCGTTGACCTTCGCTTGGCCTTTTTGAATGGCCGCTCGAATCGCCACGGCGATGGGAGACTCCTCGTCTTCGAGCGCCTCTTTGGCTTCTCGCAGATCTTTCGCACCAACCTTCGCCTTCTCGGCCTTGTCCTTCGAAGGCACGGTGACCTGCGGGCGGCGCGTCGTTTCGGGAGCGCGCCCGTTGGCTGGCACGGCCGCCCGGCGGGCTGCGGCAATGGGAGGTGCCGCCGGCTTCGCCACCGGGTTGGGAGCGGCAGCCGTTGGCGAGCCCTTGTACTTTGGCCAACCGCTTCGCAGCTTGCTCGCACAGCGTTCAGCCGAGGCCGTGTCTTCTTTGTTGCCAGAAAGCGCGGCCAGGCGTTTGTAAGCCTGGGTCGCTTGCGTCAGCGCGTCGGGGGCCACCGGGCTCTTCGGGTAGCGCTCGGCCACCTTCTCAAGCCGCGACGCCGCATTGAGCCAGTGGTGCCGCAACTTGTTGCGCCCGCTGTCTTTCAGCAGATTTTGGTATTCAGTCTTCGCACGCTCGTACGCTTCGTCGGCCGGCACCGGCTTCGCCGCCTGAAAAAGCGTCAACGCGAAAAGAGGAACTAGAAGACTCATGGCACCTGATGGTGAAACGGACCGCTACAGGAACCATCAATGTGAGCATGCGTCCTACATGGTGGCAAAAAAACTGTCACCGGCGACTGCTACTTCTTCAGCAGGCGCTTCCACCCGGCGATCGCGTTCAAAGCGTCGAGCGGGGTGGCCTGATCAACCTCGAATGACCGTAACTTGTCGATCAGCGGGTGCTCCTGGGGCGCCGCAACGGGGGGCAGCTTCGCCATTGGCCCAAACAACCCAAGCTGCGACGCATCAACCGCTGAAACTTCATTCTGTCCCGGCGGCTCTTTTCGCGCCAAACGGGCGTGCCCCTGCGCGTCGAGCTCCTGCGCCTCCAAGTTCTTGAGCAGCTCGCGGGCGCGCCCCAACACTTCAATCGGCAGCCCCGCCAATTTGGCCACCTCGATACCGTACGAGCGATTCGCTCCCCCGGGTATCAACTTGCGCAAGAAGGTGACCCGCCCCCCCTGCTCTTTCACCGCCACCGAAAAATTCTTCACCTTCGGCCGCTCGCGGGCCAAGTCGGTCAGCTCATGGTAGTGCGTGGCGAACAAAGTGCGCGCGCCGATGCGATCGTGCAGATGCTCGGCCACCGCCCAGGCGATCGACAAACCGTCGAACGTCGAGGTGCCACGCCCAATCTCGTCGAGCACCACCAAGCTCTTGCGTGTCGCGTGGTGCAAAATATTCGACGTCTCAATCATCTCGACCATGAAGGTCGACTGCCCCTTCGCCAGGTTGTCTGAGGCACCCACGCGGGTGAAGACGCGATCGCACAGCCCCACCCGCGCATATTTCGCGGGAACAAAACACCCCGCCTGCGCCATGATCACCGTGAGCGCCGTCTGTCGCATCACCGTGCTCTTACCGGCCATGTTCGGCCCGGTAATAATCACCAGTTGCTGGGCCTCGCGGTCGAGTTTCACGTCGTTGGGAACGAATGACTCACCCTTCAGCGTGCGCTCCACCACCGGGTGACGACCGCCTTCAATCTCTAACACCTGCGATTCATCAATGTCGGGCCGCGAATACCCATGCCGCGCTGACGCTTCGGCGAATGACATCAACGCGTCGAGCGTGGCCACGGCCTCGGCCGCGCCGCGCAACCCCGCCGCGCACGACACCACTTGCTCGCGCAACGTCTCGAAAATTTTTTGCTCGAGCGCGATGCGCTTCTCATCGGCCGTCAGCACCTTCTCTTCGTATTCTTTCAGCTCCGCCGTCGCGAACCGTTCTGCGCCCACCATGGTTTGCTTGCGCACATAGTCGGTGGGCACCAAGTGCAAATTGGGCTTGGTCACCTCGAGGTAATAGCCAAACACCCGGTTGTACCGAACCTTGAGCGACCCAATACCCGTACGTTCACGTTCGCGGGTCTCGAGCTTCACCAAGTAGTCTTTGCCAGAGGTCGAAATTTCCAGCAGCGCATCAAGCTGGGCGTCAAAACCCTTGGCGATGAAACCACCGTCAGCCACCACCGCCGGAGGCTCGTCGACCAACGCCCGCTCCAACGCCTCGCCTAACGCCACCACGCCCTCGGTGCTCAGCGGCCCGCTCAATATCTGCAGCAGAGGTGCCTTGGTTTTCCCCAACGCTTTCGCCAACGCCGGCAACCGCCCGAGTGACTGACCCAGCGCCTTCAAGTCACGCGGCGTGCCCGAGCGCAACGACAACCGCGACGCCAACCGTTCGATGTCGGCAATGCCCTTCAAGTTGTCGTGCAGCTCTGAACGAAAAGCACCCTTCTCAAAAAGCTCTTGCACCGCGTCGTGGCGGGCTTCAATCGCCGACACGTCGCCGAGCGGAGCCGAAAGCCAACGCGACAGCTTGCGCGCTCCCAAAGACGTCGCGGTGAAATCGAGCGCACCCAACAGCGAACCATGGCGCGCACCGTCTTTGAGCGTGCGCAACAGCTCGAGGTTCACCCGCGACGCCTCATCGATAATCAGCGCCGAACCCCGCGACCACAGGCTGATGCGATCGACATGCTGGGCGGGGTTCTTCTGCGTCTCTTTGAGGTACCGCAGACACGCCCCGGCCGCGCCGACAGAAGGGCCGGCCGCAGCCAGGCCAAAACCTTCGAGTGAAGCGACGCCGAAGTGGTTACGCAAAAACGCGTCGGCCCGCGCCGGCACGAAGGCGTCAGCCCCGAGCGTGGCGGTCGGCAAACGACGCCCGAGCGCCGAAAAAAAAGCCTCGACACGCTGCAGGTCGCTGCCTTCGGGCAACACCACCTCTTTCGGGCTCCACGGCCCTACCTCTTCAGCCAAGCGCTCCAAGTTGCCGGGGGTGAGCGCCAGCAATTCACCGGTAGAGGCGTCAAGCACGGCCGCGCCCCACGTCGCTTCTTCAGAATCACCCGGGAGCAAACCCAACAAAAAATTGTTCTCACTGGCTTCGAGCACCGCGTCGTCGAGCACCATGCCCGGAGTGACGACCCGCACCACCTCGCGCCGTACGATGTTCGGGCCGCCCGCTTCTTCGACCTGCTCGCAAATGGCTACCTTCAGGCCAAAACCAATCAGCTTGGCCACGTAGCGCCGCGCGGCGTGATACGGCACCCCCGCCATCGGTACTTTGTCGGCCCCTTTCGAGCGCGCGGTGAGTGTAATTTGCAACAACTCGGCCGCCTTCACCGCGTCGTCGAAGAACATCTCGTAGAAATCGCCGAGGCGAAAAAACAACATGCAGTCGGGGTGCGCCGCTTTGATTTCTAGATACTGCTTCATCATCGGCGTCAGGGCGGGCGCGGGTACTTCAGCCGCCACGGGCGCTTCGTCGGCACTGACATTGGCGATTTCCACAGGTGCGGGCAGCTCTACCATCGTCTTTCGCCGGTTTCCCTACCCGTTTGCGTCGATGGAAAACGACCAGAGCTGTTGGGGCGAAGTCACCGCGACGCTGTGGGCGCCCGCGTCTTCAAGCCAACGCCGGGTTTGGGCGTGGCACGAGAAAACGACTGTTTGGTTTGTCTTTGAAAGCGCCGCAAACATGTGCACGGCTGCCTGGGCCCGCGCCTCGTCGAAGTTCACCAGCACGTCGTCGACCATCATCGGCAGTGCATGCTGACGGGCGCTCACGCTTTCAGCCAAGGCCACCCGAAACGCGAGAAAGAGCTGATCTTGTGTGCCGCGCGAAAGCGTCAAGGCCGCCCAGTCTTGCCCTTGTGAGTCGACTGCACGCAGAGCAGTTGCATCACCCGCCGCGATGAAAAGCCGAACGTAACGGCCACCCGTGAGCTGCGAAAAAATGTCAGAGGCACGGGTGAGCAACTGGGGTTGGTGGTGACGCTCGAAGTCTTCTTTCGCCCGCGACAACAGCTTAGCCGCCATGCGCGCCGTCGCCACCTTCTGTGCATGCGCCGACAATTGCGCGAGCAGCTGCCCTTCTTCATAGCGAAGCGCCCGTGTTTCGCCGTCATTTTCCCACGCGGCCAGCGTGGTCTTCAGCTCGCCGCGCTCTTGCAAAGCGGCAGCTTGTTCTCGCTCTACCTTGGCCAACATTTCTCTCGCGGCGCTCAGCGTTTCAGCCAGCGGCTCGGCAGCGGCGAGTTGCTCCCGAGCGGCGGCCAAGCCTTTCGCCAGGGCGAGCTCGACGCGCGCCGTCACCGCATGAATGTCTGTCTTGAGCGCCGCCGCCTGCTTGGCCTTTTGCGCGGCGAGACGAAATGCTTCTGCGTTCTCGCAGTGACCCTGTGCGAGCAATTGGGCAACCGCTTCACGCGCCGCGCTCCAACGCGCTGCCGCAGCTTGGCCTGGCGCCTTCAAGGCCTCGAGGCGCTCACCCAAACGCTGACCTTCCAACCACTTTTCGTGATGCGTCTTCACCCGTGCAGAGACAGCCCCCAACAACCGCTCGGCCTGTTCGGGCAGCTCGAGCCCCACGGCCTGCGCCGCACCGCGCACGGTGTTCAAAATGTCGCCCCAGCGCCTCGCGTCGTCATCGAGTATGGCCCGCTCGAGCTGCGCCGCGGCAGACCGCTTCTGCAGCGCGCTGCATTGCTCGACCCATTCGAGCGCCGCCCCGGGCATCAGCGTTTTGGGCAGCCCCGCCTCAAGGAGCGCGGTCTCGAGCTCCTGGGCCAACACTGAAAACGCACGCTGCTTCTCTTCGCACTCGCGGCCCGCTTGCGACAGACGCTGCTCTAAACCTTCTCGCCGCTGACGTCGCGTGGCAAGCTCCCTCACCCACTGCGCACGGTCGGCTCCGTGTTGCTTGCGTGCCAGCAAGCGGGCCTTGGTCTGCTCCGGGGTATCTTTTTCGCCCATGCCACCCGCGCGGCGCAGCTGCCCTGCACGCGTTTCGAGTGTGGCGAGCAGCGCTTCGACTTCGGCCAAACGGGCAGGTGTGTTGTCGACGCTGGCGGGCGGCTGCGAAACGGGGGCCCGACGACGAAAAAGCTCCCACGCCAACCACCCTGCCAACGGCAACGCCGCGGCGGTGATGATGCCCGCCTTCGCCGGCACCCACAAAGCAGCCAGCAGCGGGGCCAAAACCAACACCGCCACCAGCCCCCACGCCCAAGCGAAAGAAACACGCGGGGCTGCGGCCGACACTTTCGCCGCCGCGGCGCCTTGAAACTGCTCCGCGCGCAAAGCCTCACGCCGGTGCCGAGCATCAGCCAGCTGGGGAGTCACCTCGGCCAAAGCGTGGAGCGCCGCCAGCGAGGCCTCGGTCGCCTCGACGTCAACTTCGGGGAGCAGCTTGAGCTGTGCTTCGGCTTCGCCCGATTCGGCCCGTGCCATGTCGCATTGTGCTTGCAATTCTCGGCGCGTTTCTTCGACACGCAGCAGGTGCTGTTGGCCCTGCTCGTGCCGCGCTTTCAGCTCTACCAGGCGCGCACGGGCGACTGCGCTGGTATTCACCGCCATCACCTGCAGGCCGGTGTCTTTGGCCTCAGCGCGCCACTGTTGCTGCTCGAGCTCCCAGCGGGCCTGGCGCTGAGGCAGTTTCTCGCCCAGCTCCTGCAAGCGGTTTGCGGCCGAGAGGGCTTCGTTCAGCGCCTGAGCACCTTCGTTTGACCAAAGCGTGCTCTCTAAGGCAGCACGCGCGTCGGCCAACTGGCGCGCTTCACCTTCACGCTGTTCACTTTCACGCTTGGCCTTGCGCTCTTCTTCGAGCGCGTGCTCGAGGCGCTCAACAGACAGCGCCTGCGTCGGCCCGAGATCAGCCAGCGCCAATTCGGCCTCGCGGGCACGCTCGAGCTCGGGCTTCAGTTGGGCGAGCGTCTCTAAGCGGCGCACCTGCAGCTCGGCGTCGCGCCGCTTCGCGTGCAGAGCGGGCAGCCGCTCTTGCAACATTTCTTGGGCGGCCCGCGCCGCGGCGTACTCGCGCGGCCGATCGGTAGAAGCAGCGAGCTTGGCACGCACCTCTTTCAATCGGTCGAGCGCGAGGTTGAACGGCTTGGCGGCGCCTTTGGGGCGAAAGAGCGCGTCGGCGTCATTGAGCAGCGCTTCGACGGCCCCAGGCACACGGCGAGCGCCCGGCACCCCCGACACGAAGAGCGCGTTAGAAAGGGTGTCTTCTTTCGAGAGGCGCTCGAAATCACGCAGATCTTCGAGCGTGAGGCTGAACACGGCTTCGAAGAGCTCTCGGCTCATGCCTCCCAGGGCCTCGAGCACCCGCGCTGGCGCGACTTCTTCGCCTTGGGCGTTGCGCACCACCAAATCGCCGTCGGTCTTTCGCTTTTGCACGCGGCTGATGAGCAGATCGCCTTCGGGAGTGGCGAGCACCAGGCGGCCGCCCATCACGCCACCGGTTTTGGGCTCGTAACGGTTGAAGCCCGCTTTGCGCGAGTTAAACCCGAACAGCACGGCGCGAATGAAGGCGAACAGCGTGCTCTTGCCCGCTTCGTTGTGCCCATGAAGCACGTTGAGCCCAGGCCCCAGGGTAAGGGCGAGATCGTGAAATTGGCCGAAGCCTTCGATGTGCAGCTGGCGAATGAACACGCCCCGCGTGGTAGCGCTCTTCATGTGCTTACGCGTCCTCCTGCGCCACGAGCTCGATGGCCCGCCAGGCCGCGTCTTGCGCGGTCGCCGGTGCGGTTTCGCGCAGGCTCGAAAGCCCGACCGATTTGAGTCGTGCATCGAGCGTTTTGAGCACCTCATCGTCTAGCAGACTGTCGAGCTCGGCCGCGGGCACACCATGAAGGCAGTAAGTCGCGAGCCCTTGTAAGAGCCCGTCGGTCTCGCGAATGCGTTCGATATCGAGCTCCGGGCGGGTGACATTTTCGATTGACTCGAGCCAAATGCGGTGCGCCGAGAGCTCGCGCTGCCAACTCTCGTGCAGCGAGCTGATTGCGTCGACGGCTTGCAATTGCCCATGCAGCGCAGTACGGCCCGAGCAGCGTACGCGCACCAGGTTCGCTTCGCTGTCATCGCTCACCCGGTCGCGAAGGTGAGCAAGGCAAGTTTCGGTGACGGCGTCGAGGGTGGTGAGCCCTTGCAACGAAACGTCGCAGAAATGCCAGCGCACGCAATCGAGCGGCACGAAGCGCGTAGAGACGTGGTGATGCCCCTGCCCAGCAGGGTCGATGGTCACCAGCACCGCGCCGCGTGGCCCGAGCTCACGGGCGTGACGGCCCTGCAAGTTGCCGGGGTACACCGCCATGCCACGCGGAGAAAGCCGGTATTCAGCGCGGGTGTGCACGTGACCTAAGGCCCAATAGTCGAGCTGCGCGGCACCGAGATCGTCGAGAGTGCAGGGGGCGTAGTTGGCGTGGCCTGTGGTGTCACCGCCTACGTTGGTATGGAGCAGGCCGATGGTGGGCTCGTCGCTCTGCCGCGAAAAGGCGCGGGCGAGGTTTTTTGTCTCGACGGCTTCGAGAAAGCTGACGCCCTGCACGCGGTAGCTAACGCCCCCTTGGCGCGCGGGTACACATATTTCTTCCCACTGGGAGCTGAAGACTTTGACCGAGGGGGCGAAGTGGAGCCCTCCGGGATCATGCGCAAGCGGGTCGTGGTTACCGTGCACGATGAAAGTTCTTATGTCTGCGTCGTGCAGCCGTTGTGTCTCGCGCTGCAGGTGCAGCCGGGCGCGGAGCGAGCGATCGTCGCGATCGTAAAGGTCGCCCGAGAGCGCGACGAAATCGACACGTTCGGTAAGAGCCAAATCGACGAGGCGGGTGAACGCTTTCAGCGTGGCGTCGGCGAGCACGGCCGGCAATTCAGCGTGCACGTCGAGCAGGCCTCGAAAAGGGCTGTCGAGATGCAAGTCAGCAGCATGAAGAAAGCGCACCCTCATTGGCACGCGTTGTACACCAGAGGCAGCTCGAAAGAAGCTTGTGACCGCTGCAATAGCAATGTGCTGGCCACTGAAGTCTGCGAATGACCGCGTCATTCGGTAAACTTCTTTCACCCAAACCAGCAATGGCTTTCGCGTGGGCTTGAAAACGAGCACCGCACTCGGAATTGACCGCCCGACCTCACTCCCGGAGCCGCGTTCATCACAGACAACACCAACAAGATCGTCGCGAGCTGAGTCATTGGGCCGCGCGACTGTACCCTTGGTACTGAGCGCAGGCCTTCTGCAACCAACCTTTGCCCCTTTTGCCCGCTCGTGCCACGGTGCCACTCCTAAACAACGTGATTCGCGAAGCTTTCCAAGACCTCAACCGAGTTCGACAAATCGCGGTGATCG
>JAIBBR010000151.1 GCA_019694575.1 Myxococcaceae bacterium | reverse complement strand
GTGTAGAGGTCATTCAATTCATCGAGCAGGCGGGGGGCGTCAGGCGTGGGCACCGCCATCAACAGACCCGAAAATGGCGCCATGCCGTCGAAGCTCACCTTCACGCCGCGCAACTCTTCGAGCACGCCAGGCATCGAAAAGTGGGCATCTGATTCGTTGACCACTGAGATCCAATCGACCGTCGAAATGGGCACCAACGCGGTACCCTGCCCCTTCTGCACGAGCGGGAAGAACGGCTCTTCACCCTGCAACAGGTCGAGCACAGTTTCGACACCGGTGTGCCGCTGGGCTTGTTCTCCCAGGTACAGGTCACCTTTCAAGGTTTGCCCCGCAGCGCGCACCGTCGCGGCCACCACCCGCTTCTGAATTCGCAGCGATTCGTTCATGAGAAACGCGAACGCTAACGCGAACCCTCGCGGCTCCCTACAGCAAACGTCGGCAACATGAAGGTTTCAATTGAAGGCCTTCCCGCTAAGCTTCGCTCCTCTTCGCAAAGGGGCCTGACGCTCTTGACTCCCGCCGAGATCATTTCGTCCTTCAAGTCGTCGAACTTCGACACTCCCGCAGACGCGAATCGTTTTCTGACCGCGGCCGGGCCACTCGACGCACCCACGCTGGTGAAGCTGCTTGAAGTGCTCACCGCGCGCGGCGCCACCGCCAACGCCGCCGTCTACCACCGGCGCTGCGCGGTCTTCGGAGCGCTCGCCGCCAAGACGCTCGACATCAACCTCTTCGTGCCTTACGTGCGCGCGCTCAAAGGCGCCGACTTCACGCTCAAACAAACCTTGTCTGAGTTAATACCCAAAGTGCCGCAGCCGGCGCAGTTTGGCGAACTGGCCGCCCTGCTCAACCAAACCGATGCCAACTTGCGCCAAACCGCCGCCAAGCTGTTGGTGCAACTGGGTGGCCGCGTCGCCTTCGAGCGCTTGTCTGAAGTGATTAAAGACAAGAAATGCCCCGGGCGCCCCGAAGCGCTCGACGCTGTGGTGCGCATTGGAGGTCACTTCGCGCTGCCCATTGTTCAAGGCGTGCTGGCGAGCGGCACTCCGCAAGAACGCACCCAAGTGCTGACGCTGATGGGCGACTCACCCAGCATTCAGCGCAACCTCGCCGAAGCCCTGCAATTAATGGCGAGCGCGCTCAACGACCCCATCGAAGCCGTAGCCGCCGCCGCGGTGAGCGCCTTCGTCAAGTACTGCAACGAAGACCAATGGTTCGACGCCATTTCTCCGGTGCTCGAAACCGAACGCGTCACCCTGCTCAAAGCCGCACTCGAAGGGTTGAAACGCTTTCGCTCACCGCGCGTCACCCGGGTGCTCGAGCACCGTCTGCGCAAAGGGCCCAACGCGGTGCGCTTGATGGTGCTCAATGTGCTCGAGAACATCGGCAACGACGAAGCGCTGCCTCCGCTGGTCGAAGCGTTGGGCAGCAAACACTTGGCGGTGCGCAACAAAGCCGGCGAAGTGCTCTCGTCGTTGAGCCGCGCCGGCAAGCTCGACGTCACCCGCACCGTGCTCTGGTTGCTCAAGAGCCACGACCCCAACGTGCGGCGCATGGCGCTCGAAATCGCGCGCTCGGTGAAAGACCCGCAAAACCAGTTGTGGCCGAAAATGATGACGCTGTTGCGCGATGAAGACTGGTGGGTGCGCGAACGCGTGGTCGACGTGCTTGTGGAGCTCGCCGGCACGCAGCTCACCCGTCACATCGCCGCCTTCTTGAATGACCCGTCAGACATCGTGCGCCGCTTCGCCATTAACGTGCTGGTGCGCTTAAAAGACCCTGCCAGCGTCGGCGCCTTGGTGCGCACCATTCAGAACGACAGCGACTGGTGGGTGCGTGAACGCGCGTTAGAAGCGGTCGGCGCCATCGGAGACGTGCGCTCGGTACCCTACCTGCAAGACGTGCTGCGCAAGAGCCAAGAGCTGCGCTGGTCAGCCTTGAAGGCCGTTTTAGACATGAACGCCAAGCCGGCCGCGGCTGAAGTCGTTGAATGTCTCAAAGACAAAGACCCCGAGGTGCGTTTCATCGCGCTGCAGTGCCTCGAAAAGTTCAACGAGCCTGCGCGTTCAGACGCGGTGCGCTCGCTGGTCAGTGACACTGAGCCACGCATTCGCGACCACGCCCGCCGCGTGCTCGCCCACTGGAACATCGCCTTCACCGCCGAAATGGCGAAAATTGCCGAAGGCGCCACCCCTCTCGACAAGCTGCTCACGGCCCTGGCTTCGTCGGGAGGCGACGACCTCATCATCAGCCCCGGCCGCCCGCCGATGATGAAGAAAATGGGCAAGGTGGTGCCGCTTTCCGAGACAGAAATTTCGCCCGAACAAACCCGGCTGCTGCTGATGCCGCGCTTGTCTCCAATACAGACCGAAGAGCTGAAGAACCAGCGCGACGTCGACTACTCCTATGAAATTCGGCAAGCGGGCCTGCGGTTTCGCGCCAATGTTTTCAACGAGCGCGGTGGCCTGGCGGCGGTGTTTCGCATCATTCGGGGCACGGTGCCACAGTTCGCCACGCTGGGGTTGCCCACTTCAGTGGCCAAGCTGGGCGACTTGTCAAACGGGTTGGTGTTGATTGGTGGCCCCACCGGCTCTGGCAAGTCGACCACGTTGGCGGCGCTCATCGCCTCTATCAACGAGAACAGCTCGCGGCACATCATCGCGCTCGAAGACCCCATTGAAGTGGTGCACGAAGCGAAAAAATGCCTCGTCACCCAGCGCGAAATCGGCTCGCACACCTATTCTTACGGCGCCGCCTTGCGCTCTACCCTGCGCGAAGACCCTGACGTCATTTTGGTGGGCGAGTTGCGCGATCTCACCACCATTTCTTTCGCCGTCACCGCCGCCGAGACCGGCCACTTGGTGTTCGGCACCGTGCACACCGTGTCGGTAGACAACAGCGTCGATCGACTCATCAGCGCTTTTCCCGCGGCGCAGCATGAGCAAGTGCGCTCGATGTTGGCGCAAAGTTTGCGCGGCGTGGTGTGCCAATTTTTGCTCAAGAGCACTGACGGCAAATCGCGCCACTTGGCGACTGAAGTGCTGTTCAACAACGAAGCCATTGCCGCGTTGATTCGCAAAGGTAAGACCTTTCAAATTCCTTCGGTGCTGGCCACCGCGGGTGAAGAAGGCATGCAGTCAATGGACCAATCGCTGATGAAGCTGCTCAAGGCGGGGTCTATCAGTCCCGAGGAGGCGTACCTGAAAGCGCGCAGCAAAAAGGAGTTCGAGCCCTTCGTGCCGGGCGCCGCGCAAGCCGCCACCGCCGCGGGTGCAGACCCCAAACCGTCGGCGCCCACCGGTGCCGCCGCCCGCGCTGTACCGCTGCAAATGCCGGTGAAGGGAGCGATGTAGCCATGGCCCGTCTCGACTCCTTTTTACGCCTGGTGGCTGAACAACACGCCAGCGACTTGCACTTTCACGCCGGCAACCCACCCATCATTCGTTACGACGGCGAGCTGACACCGCTGCCGTTTCGCCGTTTGGGCCGCGACGAGGCCCGGCGCTTCATCTTCGAAATATTGACGCCCGAGCAGCGCCAGCAGTTCGACGAAAAGCGCGAGCTCGACTTGCTTTACGAATTGCCAGACGTGGGCCGCTTTCGCACCAACGTGCTCGAGCAGACCAACGGCATGGGCGCGGTGTTTCGC
Organism: Myxococcaceae bacterium; assembly: GCA_019694575.1. Classification (GTDB taxonomy): domain Bacteria; phylum Myxococcota; class Myxococcia; order Myxococcales; family Myxococcaceae; genus JAIBBR01. The sequence continues at coordinate 8,104 of JAIBBR010000151.1, read as the reverse complement.
ATCATTCCCCGGGCCATACCCTCGCTCGACGAGCTGCAATACCCACCCGCGGTGCGCAAGCTGTCGCAGCACCAAAACGGCATGGTGTTGGTATGCGGCCCCACCGGCAGCGGCAAGACGACGACGCTGGCGGCCATGGTGCAAGAAATCAACCGCACGCAGCAAAAGCACATCATCACCATTGAAGACCCGATTGAATTCGTGCACCCCCGCATTCAGAGCGTGGTGACGCAACGGCAAGTCGGCGAGCACACCGAAACGTTCTCTGCGGCGCTCCGGTCAGCCCTGCGCGAAGCGCCCGACGTGCTGGTGCTGGGCGAAATGCGCGACTTAGACACCATCGGCCTGGCCCTCAATGCGGCTGAGACCGGGGTGTTGGTGCTGGCCACGTTGCACACCAACTCTGCCGCCAAAGCGATGGACCGCATCATCGACGTGATGCCCGAAGAAGCGCGTGAGCAAGTGCGCGGCAGCTTGTCGGTGCTGGTGCGCGGCGTCATTAGCCAGCAACTGTGTCGCCGGGCTAACGCCGATGGCCGCGTCGGCGCGGTCGAAATTCTGCTGCAGAACTATGCCGTGTCGCACATGATTCGCGACAACAAAGTGCACCAGCTCGAAGGTTATTTGCAGACCGCCAGCAACGACGGCTCCGGCGCCCAAAGCTTGGACCACTCGCTCTTCACGCTGGTGCGCGATGGTTTGGTCGAGGGGCCCGAAGCGGTGGCGATGGCGACTTTCCCCGCGCAGCTGAAAAAGCGCATCGAAGAGCTGCCGGCAGAACGGTAACCATGGCTGATGATCCGCGAGTGTTGTTGGAACTGGCGAAGCGCTACGAGCGCAACGGCCAACCTGAAAGCGCGGCCCAGCACTACGCCAAAGCAGGAGCGCTCGATGAAGTAGCCCGGGTGCTTTCGGGAGCGCGCAAATTCAAAGAAGCCGCCGTGTTGATTTTGGGCACCTTGGGAGTGCCGCCCGACGGCGTGCACCGCTTGCCTGACGAGCACAAACGCTTCGCGGTGACCGCGGCGATTTGCATGGCGCGCGCCGGTGAAACCGACACCGCGGTGAAAATGTTCACCCTGCTCAAAGAAATTCAGCGCGCCGTGCAGGTGCTGGAGCGCTCGGGTGACCGCGTCGCCGCCTCGCGTCTGCTCGCTGCCAGCCAAACCAAATTGGGCGGCAGCTTCACCACGGGCAATGCGCAAACCCTGGGCGGCGTCGCGGTGAACTTGCAGGCGGCGAAGCGACTGGAAGAGCAAGGCAAGCTCGACACCGCGCTCGAGCTCTACGCCCAGCTGAAGCGACCCGCCGAAGCGGCGCGGCTCGCCGACCGGCTCGGTAAAATGGAACAAGCGGCCGGGTTCTATTCTGAAGCAGGCATGGCTTACGAAGCCGGTCGGGCGTACGCGGCGTTGGGCCAGCCCACCTTGGCGATTGAAAACTGGGTGCGGGTGCCACGTGACGATGCGCGCTACACCACCGCCTGCCACGAGCTGATTCGCCTTTCGCAAGAACGCGGGCAATTCAACCTGCAGACCGAAGTGTTTCTTACCCGCTTCGTCGAGCGCGGCCCCAAAGACGGCAAAGACCAAGAAGCGTTCTACCAGTTGGCCAAGCTGTACCAACGCCAAGAGCTTTATGAGAACGCGAAAGAAGCGCTCGCCAAGCTGCTGCAGGTAGCGCCGAACTACCGCGATGCACCCGCCTTGATGCAAGCACTGCGCGGCCAGACCGAAGGCAAAGAGGCCGACTACCGTCATGTGGTCGAAGATGATCAGCGCTTCGCCGCCGCGGGCAGGGGCCTGACCGCGAGGGGCTCGTTCGACCAAGTGCTGCCCGACTTGCCTGACTTGCCGTCTCTGCCCGATTTGCCGCCGTTGCCCGGAGCGGCGACCGCCGGCATGGGGCCCAAGCCCGTACCCCTCACGGCCGCGCTGGGGCCGTCACCATCGCACGGCCCAACCACCGACTACCGCGACCCGCCGAAAAGCCAGCGAGCGACGGGTTCACTGCCGCCGACAGCGGCCGGTGACGCCCATGGCGCGACACACATGAGCCGCGGCACCGGAGGCACCAGCGGCGGCGGCCCACGCATTGTGAGCAGCGAAATAGGCCCCGGCACCTTGCTCGGCAACCGCTACAAAATTTTGAGTCACTTGGGCGAAGGCGGCATGGCCATCGTCTTCTGTGCTGAAGACACTGAGCTGGGCGAACAAGTCGCGCTCAAGCTCTTCACCTTGAAAGAAGACGAGCGGGCGTTGGCGCGCTTTCGGCAAGAGCTGAAATTGGCGCGGGCTTTGGCTCACCCCAACATCGTGCGGCTCTACGACATTGGCGTGCACGAAGGGCAGCGCTTCATCACCATGGAGCTGCTCAAAGGCCGCGACATGAAGAGCTTCATGGGTAAACCCTGGCCGCTCGGGCAAGCCGTCGACGTGCTGGTGCAGGTGTGCGCGGGTTTGGGCCACGCCCACAAAGCCGGGGTGATTCACCGCGACATCAAACCGCAGAACCTCTTCATCACCCATGAAGGCCAAGTAAAAGTGATGGACTTCGGCATCGCCAAGGGTCAGCACACCAGCGGCATGACCCAAGCGGGCACCGTGGCGGGCACCCCTGAATACATTTCGCCCGAGCAGATCAACGCCTTCGCGCTGGTGACCGCGGCCACCGACATGTACGCACTCGGCGTCATCGCGTACGAAATGTTCACCGGCGTTTTGCCTTTTACGCATGAGCAGCTGATGCCGTTGCTCATGATGCACATGCACAATGCTCCGCCTTCTCCACGCACGTTGAATGCGCAAATGCCTCTTGAGTTGGAGCAGTTGATTTTGCGGTTGCTGGCCAAAGACCCTGGCCACCGCATTGCCTCGTGCGACTTGCTCGCGCAGGAGCTGCTCACCATCAAGAGCCGACACCCACGGGGTTAGTCGCGCGGCTGCTTTGGCGTGGGAGCGGAAGCAACAGCGCCGCGAAGCCTGCGCTCAAGAGGAAGAGACTGATCGCCATCAGCCCCCTGTCGGTCACCGTTGCGGTGTTTCTCCTGTCGTGCTCCTCTAAGTGCTCTTCGTCACAAGGGTCATCAGCGCCTCCATACGGACCATTTTTGCAAAGTGCAGCGCCTGCAACACTGGCGAGGGCGAATTGAAGCGTGGCCATGACTGCCGTCGAACAGACGAGCAGCACCAGCAGGGGTGCCATCACGAACCTTCGAATACGTACATATTCGTAGAAAACAGCTCCGGCTCCCACAAGCAGCGCTGCGAGGCCAACGGGAAACCAAAACCAACCGAGTGACAAAGAAAGTACCGCCCAACCCACTGCTACACCCAACAGGAATACCGCGGCAGCGACGACGAGCATTTTGCGTACGCGCATGACGGCCACTGCCTGCAAACCATCTGCCGGTAAAACTGCGCTCCGATGCGCGTCAAAACTGACATGCCCCTTTTGCATCGTGGGACGGCGGTTTGATGTTGCGCAACCGCTCCATTGGCAAAGGAGGAGCTGCGCTTCTCGGCGCAGTAGCGGCGGGCATTCTGGTGATGGCGGCGTATCTGCTCGCCATGGGTGCGAAGCTGGCCAGGTAACTCCAAAGAGAAAGGGCCCTGGCGAAGTCAATGCCAGAGCCCCTCCATTTTAGGGCCGTCAGGGCCAACTGACGGCCGCCCTCGTTACATGTCGTCTAAGCAACACGTGTGCCGCGCATGCACGAGGGCGAAACGCGACAAAAGCTGAACAATTAAAATACTTTTAAATGGCTTTGCCGCACGCGATCGTAGCGTCGAAGCGACAAAGATGCATTCGTGCATTGTCCTTTTGGGCAGTCACATCGCTTGGCGGCGAGTGACTTCACCTTCTGCCACGCGCGCCTCGGCTTTGAGCCGCGTGTAGTTGAGGTACAGGCCGTCGGGCTTGGCGTGGCCCATGCGCGAGAACTGTGCTTTCAACTGACTTAAGGTCGGTTCCAATTCGGCAAGCCGTGTTTTCAAGTCAGCAGTCGAAGCGAGCGCAATTTTCAGCAGGTCGTCGACGTCGAGCTTTCCCTCCAGCTCACGCTCCAACACTTTGAATGAAGCGCTGCGGGGTGCTTTTAGAGCCCGTTGCACTGCATCGACGGCGTAGCCGGCTTCTTCAATCACCGAGCCGCGGTTTTCAGCCAACCGCATGCGCTCGAAAGTGACGCTGAGCTCGATGAGCAGCACGTCGATACCGGCCGGGCCGTGCAAATCGAGAACGGTGCTCAGCCAGGTGTCGATGCCGTCGCCGGCGCCCTGCTCTACTGCTTGGCGCAAGAGCGGCAACCATTCTTTCAACAGCCGCTTGACCCACGCCTCAGGCGCCTCTTTCCAAGCCGAGGCTTCACGCAGCCGCACTTTCAAGCCCGCCAAAATATCGGCCGCCGAGGCCCTGGCCCGCGGCACATTCGCCCGCTCGTGAAAAGCCCCACGCGACACTTCGGGCGCCACGCCTGATGGCGCCTTGGCCCGTTTGCCGCTCAACAGCGTGGGCTCGAACTTGTCATCTTGCTCGAGCTCTTCAGCGCTCTTACTGTGCGCACGCGCCTTCATGCGCCGCACCGAGAGCGAGGTGCGCGTATTTTCGTCGTCTGGTTTTTTGGCGTCTGACTTCTTGGAGCCCATGGCGTTTCGAGGCCACTTTCACTCGCGGCCTGGCGCAATGTCTAATCTTGAGACCGATTTCTCGCCGCTTGGAGCCGCCGTCACGCGCCCAAACGGCGCGATCGACGGCGAAAGAAGCGTTGCAAGGCAAGCCCGTGCTCTTCGCCCGCCTTCAGCTCGATAAAGTCGAGCTTCAATTTTCGAAAATAGCGGGTGCGCTCTTGTTTGCGCGTGTCCATCGCCACTTTGAAGCGGCCGCGAATGCGCGGGTTGCGGGTGTCGACGGTGATGCGTTGGCCGGTTTCGGGGTCTTCGAAATCGACAATGCCCAACGAGGGAAACGCCAGCTCCAACGGGTCTTCGACAATCACCGGCACCAGGTCATGCTTGCGGCTGACGATGCGCATCGCCTGCTCGTAGCGCTCGCCCATGAAATCAGAAATGAGAAAGGCCACCGTTTTTCGCTTTGCCGCCTGTGACAAATAAGTGAGCCCCGCGGAAATTTCGGTGCCTTTGCCAGTGGGCTTGAAAGCCAAAATATCGCTCACCACCCGCAGCACGTGTTTCTTGCCCTTCTTGGGAGGAATGACTTTTTCAACCTTGTCAGAAAACAGCACCAACCCCACCCGGTCATTGTTGGCGATGGCCGAAAAGGCAATTTGCGCCACCAGCTCGGCCGCCACTTCTGACTTGAAGCGCGACTGCGAGCCGAACTGCTCTGAAGCCGAGACGTCGACCAGCAGCATCACCGTCAGCTCGCGCTCTTCACTGAACACCTTCACGTAGGCGTCGTTCATGCGCGCGGTGACGTTCCAGTCGATGGTGCGCACCTCGTCGCCGGGCTGGTACTGGCGCACTTCAGAGAAGGCCATGCCGCGCCCTTTGAAGACCGAATGGTATTGGCCGGCGAGCAGCGTCGACACCACTTTGCGGGTGGTGATTTCGAGCCGACGCACGCGTTTGATGAGATCTTTGGTGAGCACGCTGCTCCCTACAAAACTACGGCACCTCGACCTTGTCGAAGACGCGCTGAATAATGCGTTCTGGCGTGAGCTCTTCGGCCTCGGCCTCGTAAGTCAACGTGACGCGGTGCCGCAGCACCTCGAAGCCAATCGCCTTCACGTCTTCAGGCGTGACGTAGCCACGGTGACGCAAAAACGCGTGGGCGCGGGCCGCGGCAGTGAGCGCCAACGTCGCACGCGGGCTTGCTCCAAATTGAATGAACGTCGAAAGGTCTTTCAACCCATATTGGTGCGGCTCGCGGGTGGCGAACACCACATTGAGAATGTAGTCCTTCACTTTCTCATCAATGTAAATCTGGTGCATGACCGCGCGGGCCCGGGCAATGTGCTCGGGGCTAATGACTTTCGCTGCCTTGGGCGGCACGTCACCCGACATGCGATTGAGAATTTCTTTTTCTTCTTCGCGGTTGGGGTAACCCACCAACACCTTGAGCATGAAGCGGTCGACTTGCGCTTCGGGCAGAGGGTACGTGCCTTCTTGTTCCACCGGGTTTTGCGTGGCGAGCACGATGAACGGCGACGGCAGGGGAAACGTGCTGTTGCCAATGGTGACTTGCCGCTCTTGCATGGCTTCGAGCAGCGCTGACTGCACCTTGGCGGGAGCGCGGTTGATTTCGTCGGCCAAAATCACGTTGGCGAAAATGGGCCCTTTGCGCACTGCGAAGCTCGCCGTTTGCTGGTTGTAAATAACCGTACCCACCAAGTCGGCGGGCAGCAGGTCAGGCGTGAATTGAATACGCATGAAGTGCGCGCTCACCGCGTCGGCAAACGTACGCACCGTCAACGTCTTGGCAAGGCCCGGCACACCTTCGAGCAACACGTGACCGTTGCAGAGCAGGCCAATCAACACCCGCTCCAACATGGGGCGTTGCCCCACAATGACCTTGCCTGTCTCGGCGAAGAGCGCGTCGACAAAAGCGCTCTCTTGCGCCACTTTTTCCGTCAGCGCCTTGATGTCGGTGTGCATGTTTTCTTTCCCTTACTTCAGTTGCTCGAGACGCGAGCGCGCCTGGTTCTGCAAATCGGTGCGCACATCAGCCGCCGAAGAAGCGACGTAGCGCTGGTAATAGCCCTTCGCGTCTGCCGGGCGATTCATCGACAGGTACGCTTCGCCCAAGCCGTAAAGCGGCGCGGCCATGCCTGAATCGAGCTTGAGCGCATATTGATAGTCGAGGGCTGCTTCAGAAAACCGGCTTAAACCGATGAGCGCACTGCCCCGCGCGACATAGCCAATGGTGAGCGCTGGTTCGAGCTTCAAGCACTCGTTCAAACTGGCCAGCGCTTTCGAGTATTCCGCCGCCTGAATTTGCTTCACCGCGGTTTCATAGTGCGTGCGCGCTGTCTGTCGGGTGCTGTCGGCCACCGGGCCCGAGCCGGGCTGCTTGCCTTGCGCTTGGGGTGAACCACCGCCCGCTTGCGCCATTTTCGCTTGTGCGCGAGCAATATTGTCGACCGCTTTCTTCTTCACCTCTTCTGAGGCGCTGGTGAGCTGGCCGACGCGTTGCCAGCGCTCAATCGCCTGCGCGTAATACCCGAGCGTGGCGTACGAAACGCCGAGCTGAAAAAGTGCTTCATAGTTGTCGGGGTCGGCATTCACCGCGTCTTGAAAAGCAAACGATGCCTCGCGAAACTTTTTTTCCTGCAACAGCTTGTTGCCTTCAGCAATGCGCTTTTGCGCCACGCCAGGCAGCGCGGGCGCCGACGCTTGTGCCGGTACCGCTTCAGCCGACGGCGTGGCCGTGGGCGCCGGGCTCGCTTGCGCGGTGGCTGCCTGGGCCTTGCGCAGCGTCTCTATTGATTCACGCGCTTTGTCTTTGTACTTCTGTTCAGTCGGGCGGGTTTCTTTCTGCAAGTACGTTTCGTACGCGGCGATGGCCTTCTCTTTGTCTCCGGCGTTCTTGTAACTCTCGCCCAAACCATAAAAACCGTCGGGGTCGTTGGCGTCGAGCTTGGTGTATTTCTCGTACGCGCCCACCGCCGTTTTGAAGTCAGACATTTTGCGCGCGGCGTAACCCAGGTTCGACCAGGCGAGCGCCAAGTTGGGGTCGGCGTCGAGAGCGGCTTTGAAGGCGGCCACGGCTTCGTCGCGCTTGTTCAACTTGAAAAGTGCGCTGCCCATGCCGTTGTGCGCCTCGGCATAACCCGGCGTCGCGGCCAGCGCTTCTTTGTAGAAACGTACGGCATCTTCAAACTTGCCGTCGCCGAATGCCTTTTCGCCCTTGTCGAAAGCGGCCTTGGCCAAGGGCGACGGTGCCACCGCCCATGCCACCTGCGCGCTCAACAGCACCACCGTCAACACCGAGAAAACCCGACGTAGCATCTTCAACTCCTTGAAAAAGACCGGCGCTCTTTAGGCTGTGCGTAGCAAAACTTCGGCAGGGGTAACAGTGATGAGAAGGCAGCACGTCGAGAGAGCGTTGACGGCGACCCCCGCTCGTTTGACACCAGCCACCTAGA
>JAIBBR010000017.1 GCA_019694575.1 Myxococcaceae bacterium | reverse complement strand
ACCTCAGACAACTGCAAATAAATGCGCGACTTCTCGTGGTCGGGCACCACCGTCGCGCGTTGACGCAAGACCTGTTCGCAGTCAGAAAAGCGCTTGTGGCGCAGGTACAGTTCTGACAACTGCGCCGGACTTTCGAGGTGAGCAGGGTTCTGCGCCAGCGCCGCTTTGAGCGCCGCCGCAGAGTCATCGATTGCTCCGCCCTGCTCGGCGACCACCGCGGCGTCTTGCAACAGTGAAGCAGCCAGCGCCGTATCGCTGCTCTTCGCCGCGAGCTCTGAAAGCACCCGCGACATTTGCCCATGCGCCGAATGTTCACGAGCGAGCCGAATGGCCTCGGCGCGAAATGTAGAATCATCGGGCGTGAGCGCCAACCCGCGCAGGCGAAAGTTGAACGCTCCCTCAGGGTCCATTAAACGTTTTTCGCTGGTCTCGGCGAGAATGGTGAGCAGCTCCTTTTGCCCATCGACTTCTTGCACCGAAGCCAGCTGCACCAAAAGCGACGCCACCTGCCGCTGGTAGTCGCCGCTCTTCGCGTAGTACGGAGCGAGCGCACGCGAGATCTCTATTTGGCGAATGCCCTGTGAGGCCAAGCGCTCCAAGCTGCCCACCACCGCCGCGTTCTCGACACCTTCGTGAAGCAGGTTCAAATACAACCCGGCCGCTTCTTCTTTGCGGTTCAACCGCTCGGCGTAAAGCTGTGCCAAGCGAGCGCGCCACTCTTGGCGATCAGCGGTAGATTCAGCCAGTGCCATCAAGCGTTCGGCGACGAAAGCCACTTCGCCCCATTGCGAAAGGCTGGCGCACGCACCGCCCAGTTTTTTCAAGGTGACGACGTTGTTCGGGTCGAGCTCGAGAATCTGCCGGTACACCGCCGCCTGTGCCGCGGGGTCGGCCGCCGCCACCTCGAGCTTGCGTGCTTCAGCTTCGAGCTTGGTGCGGGGGTCGGTCGGGTCTTGGGTGATAGACTTTTTGAGCAGCGCAATCGCCGCGGTCGCCTCTTTGTCTTGCGGCGAACGGCGTTCAACCTCGAGCCATGCCTCCATGGCTTCGACTTGCTTAGAGACACCACCGCCCGAAAGCAGCTTGGCCAATTCGCGCCACAACCGCACGGCGTTCGGCCCGTCGTCGACCTGGGCCGCGCGTCGCAAGGTGACCGCCAGCGCCGGCTCGAGCTGCGCTTTGCTGGCCATTTCAATCAGCGCGTGCACCAGCCCTTTGCGCGAAGGGTCTAACGGCAACGCATATGAAAGCGCGTAGAACGCGCGCTCATAGTCTTTGGCCCTTTCAAACTGGCCTGCCACATCGACGCAGAACTTCACCCGCTCTTCGGCTGGGCGCGGGGCTGACGCCGCCAATTCGAGGTAGAACCAGAGCGACTCGAGCTCGCCGGCATCGGCGAGCGCCCGCACCAAACGAAACGCCGCGTGAGCATTGGCAGGCTCAAGGCGCACCGCCGCTTCGAGGTGGCGGCGCGCGCCCTTGGGGTTTTTACCCTGGGCGATCCACAAGTCGGCGAGCCGCAGGTGCATCACCACTTGCGACGATTTCAGCTTCAGCGTGGCAAGGTACTTTTCAAGCAGCGCCACGCCTTCTTCGATTTTTCCCTTTTCGATGAGCAGCTCGGCGGCCAGACCGGCGGCATCGCCCCGAGTCACATCGAGACTCGCTGCTTTAAGAAACGCCTCGAGCGCCGCGGCGGGGTCATTGAGCCGCGCCAAGTGAATGGTGCCCACCCGCAGCCAGAGGTCGACTTGCGCGCCCTTGTCTTTGGTCGCGGCCGCCAGGCGTGAAAAAACGGTGATCGCCGCTTTGAAATCGCCGCTCTTGCCCGCCACCTGCTCCAAGACCTCGACGGCGTCGGGCATCGCTGGCCAGAGCAGAAAGCAGCGATCAAGCGCTTCTTTCATCTTGCCAACCGCGGTGGGCTCATAGAACGAATAGAGCTTCGCCACCTGCAGTGAAATACGCGCGGCGGCGCGGCGATCACGTTCTTCGAGTGACGCGTGCCGAAGCTGTTTGACCTTGGTCGCCCAGTCTTGCGCCAACGTCTGCATCGCGCTGCGAATCGCCTGCGCTTTGGCGTTGGTGGCGTCGACCGAGAGCACCCGCTGCAGGGCCAACTCGGCCAGCGGGTGCTGATGCGGATCATCGGCCAGGCTCTCGGCGAACTTCAAATAGTCTTCAATCAGCTCGCGCTCACCCAACGTGGCGCGTTCGCGCTCGAGTGAATCGAAGACGGCATTATAACGGCTCTCAGACCACAAAATTTTGCGCGCGCGCCCAAACGCTGGGCGTTCTTGCGGAGCCGCCTTGGTCGCCAGCTGGCAGCACAACACCGCGCGATCTTTTCGACCGAGCTTGTTCTCATGCAGATCGGCCGCGCGCAGGTAAAGCGCCGCTGCAGCCGGGCCCGTCTGGGTACCCGCCAACCGTTCGAGAATTTCAGCCAAGGCCCCATGGTCTTGCCGTTGCTCGTAGAGCGCACGCAAACCCTCGAGCGCCTCTTTCGAAGCAGGTGCATAAACGAGCGCACGCCGAAACAGCTCTTCGGCCCGAACCGCGTTCTTCAGACGATCTCGCGCGAGCTCGCCAGCCCGGGCCAACAGCCACCCCGCTTCTTGCGTGCTCGGCACTTCGCGCGAGCGCGCTTCATAGAGGCGCAGTTGGTCTTCGACGAGGCCTGACTTTTCGAGCGCGGCCTCGACAGCAGCGAAGGGTCTTTCGACGGTCTTGACGTTCATGGAGGCGCACGAAATCTACTTCTGTTGCCCCGAAATAAGAACGCGAAACCTCATGGTTTTTCAGGCTCCCGCAGGTACCGGACTTTCCCTGTTTCCACTTGGCGACGCACAGATCTGTAGCGGGCGCTCCTTTCGGCCAATCGCCCCAGGTGCGCGTCGCTTTTCTTGCCTACTATTGGCGCCTGTTAAACCACCGAAGGAGGCGGTGAAACGGGCTCGCTCGCCGCCGGGCTCAAAGATGCCTCGGGCACGCGCGGCAATGCCTTTACCCGGCTGGCGCTGTCTTTGTCGCCGGCACGGTGAAAAAGCGCTTCGGCTTTATCGAGCTCGCCCAATTTTTCAGCCAAAGGTGCGGCCTTGGCCCACATGCCGCCTTGCTCAAAAAGTGCGAGCGCGCGATCAGCCCGGCCGGCTTCGAGCCATGCTTCAGCCGCCACCGCGACATCACCCAGCAGCTCGAGCCAACGGGCACGCTCGCCCGGCTGCTTCGCCGTTTCTGCTTTGGCGATCTCTTCTTTCGCGAACGACACCGCCTGCTCGTCGAGCTTCAGCTTCTGCAAAAAGCGAAACGCTTTCACGCCGCCAATCGCTTTTACCGTTTCGACGGCCGCGTCTTTCATGCCGGCGCCCAATTGCAACGTCGCAGCGCCCAACCGATCGCCGCGCTCGAGCAACTTGCCCACTTCGAGATCACGAACCCGGGCCGCGCCCGTCGAGTCTTTCGCCCGCTCATAGGCCTTGCGCGCCAATGAAAATTTACCCGAGCGCTCCCATGCGACCGCGGCTTGATCAAACTGTCGCGCGCGCTCGTAGAGCTTGGCCACCGCGTCGAACTGCTTGTGCTCGACGTGAAAGGCCATCAACCATTCCCACGCGCCGGCTTTTTCGAGGGCCAACGCCACTTCGGCCAGAGGCAACCCTTGCATCAACCGCTTCGCCAACGTTTCGTCTTTACCTGCCGCCGCGACACGTAACGCGCTCTTCAAGTCGCCCCCTGCCTCATAAAGCCGGGCCGCGTCGACAAACGACTGGTGCTTCTCATGAACTTTGGCTGCGTCGCGGGTGCGCTTTTGCTGCTCGAGCGCAGACGCTTCATCTCGCCAGTCTCCCGACTTCTGAAACGTCTTCACCGCTTCGCGCTCTTCGAATGGCCGACCGCTCGAGGCAAAGGCCGACGCCGCGCGGTGCGTGTCTCCCACTGAACGCCAAATGGAGCCCACCAAGTGCATCACGTCTTGGTACGCCCGCAGTTTAGGGTCTACCGGAGCATGCGCTGGCTTGCTCGGCGCAGTTTCTGCCACTGCCGGCGCCGCACTTTCAGTCATGATCAAAGTTGCTTCGCCTTCGACAGGTGTCGCCGTCACTTCAGCTGCGAAAGGCGCATCGCTTTGAGCTGCATCAGCAGGCGCTTCGCTCGGAGCCGCGGCTTCCACCGGCGCAGATTCTGCCGGGGCAGCTTCAGCAACTGGAGCCGTCTTTGCCTCCGGCGCCTCAACCCCTTCAGGCTTTGGTTGACGCGCCACTCGGGCCAACGTCGTAATCATTCGCCCACGGGTGTTGAGATCGAGCTCGTCAATCGACTTCAGCTTCAACGGGCGCAGGGCGCGCAAAATCGCTTCGAGCGGCGACTTCTGCTCGGTAAAATTTTTCGCGGTCAACGCTTTCTCGATGGCACCGAGATCTTGAAGTACGCGAAACGCCGCACCGCCGCGATCGTCACGTTCTTGGCCGCGGCCCTGGCGATCACGATCTGTACGGCGACCGCCTTTGCCTTTCCCTCGTTCGCCGCCACGGCGATTGCCACCGTCTCCACGGCCACCGCTGTGTCCGCGGCCGTTCCTGCCTTGTGTGTCCATGCCTAGAACGCGTAGCGAAGACTGGGCGTGATGGCAAACCCAATAGTCCCCGTCAGGGCGAGGAAATTGCCCGTCGCTTCAACGCCAATCGAAAAATGGCGCAACTTGGTGAAATACAACACGCCCACCCCCGCGTGCAGAAACACGTCACCCGAGTTGAACATCGCGCTGGGTGACATGATCGCGTAACCACCGCCGGCCTTGACGTAGATCCACGTACGCTTCACCTCTTGGCTGTCATTGAACCCCACCAAATTGACCCGCACCGAAAGACCGGGAATGAGCGCCGAAAAATCGCCGGCAACAGGGTCATTGCACTTTGAAAAACCCAAAAAGTCAGCGCTGGCGCCATTTCGGGTGCTGGTGAGCGACAACGCCACCGACACCCGCTCGCCAAAGTCGTACCCCATTTCAACTTGCGCCGACTGACCCGCTGACAACGGCCGGGCCCTCCGGTTGCGCGCCTCGAGCGCTTCGGCCGAACAACCGTGGGTAAGAATGTCACCCGTTGGGGCGCCCGTAGGCGCGTTGATCATGAAGAACGCGCCCGCGGTGAGGCCAATGTGAAAGCCTCGCTCAATCTCGTTGTAAGTGGGCGCCTTCTTGTCTTCGATCAACCGCGTTGATGACGTCTCAGCGGCGAAGGAAACAGAAGAGACGGCAAACCCCACCAGCAAGACAAGTCGCTTCATGGACGAGAGACCCTAGCGCAATCAAATATGAGGAGCCACCTTCCTTCACGGGGGTGGCTCCCCCCTTTTCGTGGTGCTCTTCGCGCGCCGAAGTGACGCTTACCCGCCCGACTGCTTGAAGACGAACGGGTAAGTGACGATCACCACGCCGCCGCCCTTCGGCTTCGGGAACTGCCACGTGCGCACCCGACCCGCGACGCAGGTTTCAACGGTGGCGTTGTTCATGCTCGAGTCGGCGACGCTCGATTGCGCCACGCTGCCCGACGCCGAGATCACGAACTTGATCGACACCTTGCCCCCCAGTTTCGGCGACCGGGTGAGCTCAGACTCGTAGCAATAACGAATCTGACCGATGTTGCGTTTGATCACCTGGCGAATGAGCTCTTTGTCGAGCGAGCCGACCACGGTCGGGTCAGTAGAGTCGATGCCAATGTCGACGCCTTTTTTGCCGCCGAGCACGCCCACGCCCGAACCGTAGCCGCCGGTGCCGCCACCACGGCCCTTGGTGCCAATGCCACCGATACCGATGGAGTCACCCAGACCACCGCCGCCAGAACCCGAGCCGCGCAAGCCCAACCCGCCAAAACCCGCCGCGTCACCAGGCGCAGCGCCGAACATGTTACCCATCGCCGCCTTCAATTCACCGCCCAAGCCGTTGTGGCCGAAGATGGTCGAGATGCCGCCGCTGTTACCGCCGAACACTTTCTGAACCAACATGCGCGCTTGGTCTTTGTTGTTCGGGTCGCCTTTGGGTGCCGCATGTGCTGAACGCTTGGGCGCTTCTTTCTTGCCCATCTGGCCGTCGTCGCCCTTGTGTTTCTGGGCCATTTCACCCGACTCTTTTTTCTTCTGCAGCGCCGCCACCAGCTTGTTCGGTTCGGGAGGCTTGATGATCAGTTTAGCGATGCGCGCGTTGTTGCCATTGAGCTCGTCGTCGAACTCGTCGCCTTCGAGCCCTCGGTTGATCGCGCTGATCACGAACACCGCACCCACGAAGAACATCAACAAAAAAATGTTGAGCGCGGTGAAATCGATCGACTCGCTCAACGGCACGAGCACGGCCTTGGGCACGGGTTGAAAGAACACCTCCATCACCACGCCACCCAAGTCGACCCACACGAAATCATCAGACTGCACGGTAAGCGCGTAGCCTTCACCTTCAGAAGAAGCGATGCGCTTTTCAATCACGTCTTTGAGCGAGATTGTCTGATCGCTCTGGGTGCGGTGCAGCTCACCCTTCATTTTGCTGGTAAAGCGCACCGTGGCTTGGCCGTTTTCCATGCGCACCGCTTCAAACTTCGGCCCGCCCAAGCGGCCATCGCCCATCGCAAAGTCGACTCCCGCGGCCGACCCGACAAAGAACGACTTTTTGCTGTCAGGGGCAATGAAGTGACTGGCGACCATTTGATCGCCCCACATCAAACGAATTTCGAGCCCCAACGGGCCTGCCCCTTTGCGGCGGCGCGGGCGACCTCGAACCACCTGCCCGGTGCTCTCGTCTTGTACCGGCTTGGCGACAGCAGCCACGGGAGCAGGCGCTGGTGGCGGAGTGATCACCGTGGCAGCCGCGGGCGCGGCGGCGGTCGGCATCGGCCCTACCGCAGTGGGTTGCGACGCGTAATCTGACGGCATGCTGTGCTGCGCGGTGACGGCTTCAGGCCCTCCCACGGGAGCGATAGCCGGAGCTACCGAAGCCACAGGCTGCGTGCCTTCGACCTTGATCGTCGTGTTACCGACTTTGATTTCGTCACCCAGCGCCAGCGTTCCTTTGTTCACCCGCTTGCCGTTGACGAAAGTACCTTCGACGCTGCCCATGTCGATGATCGACAGATTGCCGTCGGGGCTGACTTCAATCACGGAGTGAATGCGCGAGACTTTCTCGTCATCGAGGCATAAGTGCGCCGACGAGAGACGCCCGATCTTGATGATGTCGCGGTCATACTCTTTAGACGCCAACAACTGGTCGCCCTTGAAGACCTTCAACGTCAGTGGAACGCCCACGGTGTACGCCTCCTAAAACCTCGAGCTGAAAGTCAGCTCACCCCTTTTTAGACACCGGCACCCGCTTCAAGTTCCTACCCGAGCGCCGTCGCAAAACCCTTAAAGCTCACCTACCGACTGCATGACTTTGTCTTTGAACTCTTCACGAATGCGAATCAGGTTGGAATGCTTCACCTTTTTGCGCGCTTCGACGTATTCGCCGTCGGGCTTGGTGAGATCGCCTTCGATGGTGTCGTCCTCAAAGCTGAATTCAGTCGTCTTCTTGTACTGAACGTTGCCCTCACCCTTCTTGTCTTGGGCAAAGGCGCTGACCGCGAAGAGAAAAATGACCGAAATGAAAAGCTTCTTCATGCAACCTCCGAAGCCCCTTAAAGATGTTGGCAATGCTACCACCGCAGACTGCCTCGTCGAGTGTTAACGCGCCAGGTGGGTAAGGGTACGAGCCACGCGTGCGACATGGTGCGATACCTGACTGCACAAAACGCACCCAGTTGACACGCGCTTAACACCCCGTTCTTTCGCGTCTTCTGCATCAAGCCCCCTGTGAACTGCACTTCACAGTGGTTCAAGCGATTCCACCGCTTGGCCGCGAAAATGCTTTTTGAGCCGAAGCAACGACGGGTGACGTAGCGGTTCAACACTACAGCGCGTCGTCAGGCTCGTCTTCACGCTTCTTTTTGGCCGGAGCCGCTGGAGCTCCCGCCGCCGGAACGGGAGCAGCAGCCGGTTCAACCTTCTTCTTCTCTTCTTTCTTCTTCTTCGGGTCTTCTTTTTTGTCAGTCACAGGCTCGGGGTCGGCACTGGCGGCATCAGCGTCTTTGGTCTCTTTGTTGTCTTTTGCGCCTTTACCATCGTCTTTCTCTTTGCCCTTACCCTTCGCGCTGTCCTGCACTTTCTTGAACTCGTCTTCTTTTTTGGCGCGCTCGGCTGCCTTGGCCGCGTCTTCAGTCTTCTTCATTTCTTCTTCCATCTTCTTCGCTTCTTCGGCGGCCTTCTTGTCTTCTTCACGCTTGGCGAGCACGGCTTCTTGCTTGCGAATCTCTTCAAAAACAGGGTGCTCGGCTGACACCGCGGTCTCGCCACCCGACATTTGAATGTACGTTTTGTAAAGCTCGAGCGCCTTTTCGGGCTGCTGCTTCACCGCCATGATCACACCTTTGTTCAGGTAGATCGCCGGCAGCGCTGAGTTCAGCTTCTGCGCTTCGTCGTATGCCTGTAGCGCTTTGTCATATTGCCCAGTGCCCTTGTACGCGACACCCAAGTTCACCAGCAGCTCAGCCGTGGGCCCGTTGGCCTGCAGAATGCGGCGAATACTCTCTTCAGCACCAGCGTAGTCTTCTTGCTCGAGCGCCATCTTCGCCAGTTGATAATGCGACGGCAGATAGTCGGGCCGCGCCTGCACAGCGCGCTTGAACTGCACCCGGGCTCGGGGCTTGTCCTTCTCTTCCAGGCTGATCAGCCCGAGCGTGTGATAAATTTCGGGGTCATTCTCGTCGAGCTTGACCGCGCGCAACGCCACCAGCTTGGCCATCGACATCTGTTTTTGCTCGTAATAGGCGAGCATCATCACCTTGTACGCTTGCAAGGTGCGCGGCTCACGGAAGAGCGCCTCGCGCGCCAAAGCCACCGCTTGATCTAAATTGCCACGACGGCGGTAAATTTCAGCCAGCCGCGCCCGGCTGCCTGCGTCGTCGGGGTACTTTTGCAAAATGTCTTGGTAAATCTCGACCGCTCCCGCTTCGTCGCCTGAATTCTGAGCGATCACCGCCAAGTTCTCGGCCGCCTGATGCAACGAAGGCCTCGACTTGAGCGCCGACTTGTAGAGTGAGATCGCCTCTTTGGTTTTGCCCTGGCGCTCGGCCAACACGCCTAAGTTGTAGGTCGCTTCAGCGAGCCGGCTGTCTGCGTCGGCCGCCGACTGAAACTTCTTTTCCAGCGCGGGGTAGTCGTACTTGCCACTCTTGCGTTGCGCCTCGAGCGTCTTGGTGGCGTCTTCAAAGGCCAGCTTGGCCTTGGTGTTCACCTGCGGCACCACTTCGGTCGCGGTCTGGTTGGGCTCTTTGGCGCCGCCCTTTTTGTCGGCCGTGGCTTCACGAGGGCCGCCCACACTGACGTCAGAGGCCGCCGAGCTGGTCTTGCAACCTGCCAAGAGTGTCAGCGGGGCGAGCGCAGCGAAAATAAGCGCGAGAAACCGGTTCATGGGGTGAATGTTCTTCATGGTCGTCGTGTGCTCGCTCATAGGGGCTCGTCCGGTTCTTCGCTGCCACCCTTTTTCTTTTTCTCAGCCCCCTTGCCGCTGTTGTTGGGGCTCGACGGCGCCACCGACGTTTCTTTGCTCGGAGTGGCCGACAAATCGATTTCAGCCACGTTCTTGCCGTCGCTCTTTTCTTTTGGCTTGGCCGTCGGCGCGACGGGAATGTTCTGAATTGCCAACAACATGTCGCCACCAATGGCGGGCACGGCTTTGCCGTCCATCTTCAGGTCCAACACGTCTTCGGCGCGCGCGGGAAACTGCTCTGGTTTGTACTTGGTACGCAGCGCGGTGAGCGCTTCAGTGGTGCAGGTATTATAGACGTCGAGCTCTTGACTCTTGGCCACCGCGGCCATGAACGCTTCAGACGCTTTGGTCTTGATCGGCAACACTTCGTTGTCGAGCTGCGAGCGAAACTCAACCATCAGATCTTCAGGCATGCCCTTGGGAGGCTTCACGTTGAGCAACGCGTCAGAGAAGTGATCATACGCTTTGCCAATTTTGTCGAGCGCGCAGATCGCCGGGTCAGCCGACTTGAAGCCGACGGTGACCGTATACAACTTCTGAATGCCTTCGAGCGCCTTGGCCTTTTCTTTCACGCTGTTTTTAAACTCGCCGATGTTGGTCAGCTTGCTCCACCGCACTTTGATGCCGGTGTACTTCTTGTATTGATCTTCGCTGGTCACGAAGTGCGCGCGGGCCACGGCGTCGAGCGCAGTGATCTCGAGGTCACCCTTGGCCTTCTTGGGCAAGTTCTCGTGGTACTTCAAAATGCGCTCATACACTTTGCGCGCCCCGCTCTTGTTCTTCATCTTCTCTTCGAAAATGCTGGCGATGCGGCCTTCGGCGGTCAGAATTTTCGAAGGCGAACGACTCACTTTCTTGTCTTTCTCGTAGTCTTCAAGCCCGCGGGCAGCCTTTGCGTAGGCCTGGCTCTTCTCGAGCAAATCGACAATTGACAGCTGCACCGCTTCTGAATCGGCCGAGTCAGGCCACAGCTGCAGATATTTCTCGCGGTCGGCCAGCGCCTTCTTGAACTGGCTCAACCCTTCGCGAAACACCCCTGAGTTGAAGAGCGCTATTTGAGCCTTCGACTCTTCCCACACCTGCTCGCCGTCGGCCTTGGGCGCTTTGTCTTTGTCCTTATCGCCCTTCTTGCCTTTGGCGGCAGTCTTCTTTGGTTTTGCACCACCCCCCATGCTCTTCTCGTACTCATGGGCATATTGCTCGTAGTAGTCGGCAGCGTTGTCGAAGTCGGCGATCGCCTCGTACCCTTCAGCCAAGGCAAACAACGTGGCGGGCACATGTTGTGACTTAGGGTAATTGGTCACCAACTTCTTCCGGGTTTCGATCGCCTTGTCGAGCTTGCGGCAATTGAAGAAGTCGATCGCGCCATTGTAGAGCGCCTTGTCGGCCAGCTCATGCTTCTCGTACTTCTCGGCGAAGGCCATGTATTCGTCGGCGGCTTGGCAGAAGTCTTTGTTCGCCTCGAGTTGGTTGATGCGCTTGAAGATCGTCTTCGGAATCAACACCGCCAAGTCAGTGGCGAACTGCTTGTCTTCGCAGGCGCCCTCGTCGAGCAGCTTCTGCCCCCAGGTGACGATGCCGGCGAAATCACGCCGCAAGTTGTACGCGTCGAGCGCCAAGTTACCCGCCAGCACGCAGACCTTGTCGCCATTCTCGAACTTGTAGGTCTTGTTCTTGAGCGCCAGATCTTTGAAGCGCGCGGTCGATTCATCGAGGTGGTTGTAGTCGTAATAAATCTTCGCCACTTTGTACGAGATCTCGACCCGCTTATCGCCATTGGGCACGTACTTGAGGTAGCGCTCGCACGCTTCGAGCAACGCCAATTTTTCGGGGTGAATCGTCAGCTTCTTGTCGGGGTCGTTGGTGGTCTCGATCTTGATCTTGCCCTCGGTGGTGGCCTTCTTCACCACCTCGTCGTAGGCGAGAATCGCGTTGTACGCGGCGTTGACCATGAACTTGCCGGGCTTACCCGCCTTCTTTTTGCCATCTTCGCTCTTCTCGCCACCCTCGATGCGCTTGACGTCTTGCATCAGCACCTTGGTGTATTCCTCGGCGGCCTTGGGGTAGTTGTTCAAATTGTCGTTCAGCAATTCAGCCCAGAAGAAGCGCAAATCGTACGCCTTGGGGTTCTCGGGAAAGAGCGTCAGGTAGTCGGCGTAAACCATGTCGGCGAACTTGAAGGTCTCGTCGTCGCGTGTCTTCTTCGCCTCGTTGTGCCAGTTGACCGCCAAGTTCGACAAAATGCGCTCTGAGAGCTCGCGCGCTTCATCGATCGCTTTGCGATCTTTCTCGTCTTTCACCGCGTCTTTCACATCGTTCATGATTTTCACCAGGCGACGCACCTGTTGAACGGTCATCGACTTGTTGCCCGCACGGAGCACACAGTCGACGATCTTGCTCTGAAAGCCGGGCGCCTCGGGCGACGTAGGCCGCTCGACAATCAGCATGTTGTAGCCCACCGCGGCTTCTTTATCTTTGCCGTCTTCGTAATAAAGCCCCGAGAGCTGCTTCATCATCACGCGCAAGTCGTCGGGCTTCTTGGCAAGACGGGCGAAGCGATCTTTGCCTTCGCTTGGCGTACCGCTCGGCACACGGCTGTAGGCGCGAACGTAGTCAGTGCGCGCTTCTTTGATCAGACCCGCCCGCGCGGTGGTGCCGCCTTTGCCTTTGCCGCCTTCGGTTTCTTCTTTACCGAGCAGATCTTCGAGCAGCACGACTGACTTGAAGCGGTCCATCGCTTTCTCGTAGTCGGCCATGTTGAAGTAGCACCAACCCTGTTTGTAAATCGCAAAGCCGTACACCGCGTTGTCGGGGTAAGCCGCGGCCTTGGTGTACGACTCGAGCGCTTTGTCGAGAAAGTCGCGCTTACCCTTCGAATTGTTGAAGTAGTACTCGCCGAAGGCCAAGTGCGCGTCGGGCAGGTATTTCGACTTGGGGTACTTTTCGATCAGCCGCTTGTACGAAATGAGCGAGCGCCGTTCGTCGCCCATTTCCATCAAGTTCTGCCCGAGGAAATAGAGCACCTCGTCATTACGGGGAAAGTCTTTGTACTTCTGAACGATCTCTGAATACTGATCGACGGCCAGCTTGGCGTTCTCTTTGCTCTCGCCAAGCAGCGCTTCTTTTTCTTTCTTCGCCTGCTCCATGCCGGCCTTGTCTTGCCGGTTCATCGCCGCGATGTAGTCGTCGTCTTTGCGGTTGGCCTGAAAGAACTTGTATTTCGACTCTTCCCAAAACAGTTCGCCCAACCGAAAGAGCAGCTTGGGGCGCTCTTTTTCGTCGGTCGTCAGCGAAATGATCTTGGTGAGATCATTAATCTGCTCCTGCCGCTTGCCCGCCACCTGCGACTCGACGGTCATGCGAAACACGTCGTATTTCAACGACGGCGCGAGCTCGTCTTTGTTGACTTTCTTGCGAGTGACATCGCCGGCAAGGCCTTTGTCGGGAGCGACCGACGTCTCTTTCTTGCCGAGGTCGGCTTCTTTCGCTTCTTTCTTTTGAGCCACTGCGGCCCAAGACAACATCAACAGTGCAATGGTGAGGGTTCGGCGCATTTTTTTTCCTTCGTAAGGCAGGGGCGGCGACACAAGGCAACCGCTGTTGCCTTTCGATCAAGGGCCATGTCTTGCAATCGGCAAGTAGGCGGGACTCCTAGCAAACCCCTTCAACTGTGGGGCCGAATCATGCGCTGCGCCAACGAACGGCGTCAAGCAAAGTCCTGTTACCAAGCGGAGTGGGCACGCGCAGTCCACCTGATTCGCGACAGGGCCACTTTGCCGCCGCGCTACCTCCAGCCCGCTGCGTCGAGCCGCTCTAAAACTGACCGGGCACGCTCGAGGTCAGCCCCCACCTCAAAAACCACCTGGGCGGCCGGCGCCACCTGCGCCAATTTCTGCAGTTCATTCGCTGGTGTGAGCAGTGCGACCGCGAAAATCGACTGCTGGGCACAACTGGGTGCAAGCGTGTCGACTGACGAAAAGCCGACCCGAAGCACCACGCCCCGAGGCAGCGAACACGCCGCGGGTACAGGCATGTCGCGCGGCCAGGCGAGCCACACCTTGCCGGTGAGTTGACGGGCGAAAGACAGCGCCAACAAATCGGGCGGCGATGGGGGCGACCAGAACACCACCCGTGGCCGGGCAGCGATCAACCGCTCGGCCGAGGCCGGCTCCAACACGCCCGGTACTGAAACGGCGAGTGGCCGGTTGCCAAGCACCGCCCCCACTTGCGACATGTTTTCAAAATTGACCCACAACCCGGCACTCGGTACGCGCGCCAACTGAGCCCGCAGCGCAGCATTGAAGGGAGGGCGCACTTGCACATAGGCCTGCGCAGAACGCGCCAGGGTATCGAGCGTTGATTCTCTCAGCGCTGCGCCACGCGTCGTCAGCCACACCGTTACTCCGGCTTGATGGCCAAGTGCCCGCAGCACATCGACGTCGAGCTCTTCGTCGGCAAAGACATGCACCGGCAGTGGGTGCGAGCCTGGTGGGGTAAGAGCTCCCGCTGGTGCGGTGCGACCTGGGCGTTCTGAGCCGGCATCACTTTCGCGCACCACCGGCCACACGTCACCTTGGGCCAGTATCAGCACCACCAAACCAGCGGCGATCACGAAGTGCGACCCATGCGCGTCACCCGGCGTATTGCGTGGTGCGCCGGTAGCGAAAGATCACCGCGTTCAACGCCACTTTGAGAACCGCCGTCGCGGGTACCGCGAGCAGCACCCCCAAAAAGCCAAACAGCTCGGCAAATGCGAGCACGGCGATAATGATCACCACCGGAGGCAAGCCAACCCGTTCACCCACGATACGAGGGGTAATCACCAACCCCTCGAGCACCTGCGCCACCACGAAGGTACCGGCGATCACCACCAACTGCCATGGCCCTTGCCACGAGAGCGCCAGTGCGGCGAGCGACGCCACCACCCCAATGCCAGTGCCCAAGTACGGCACCATGTTGCCGATACCGGTGAGCAGCCCAATCACGATCGCCATGTCGATACGGGCGATTGAGAACCCGGTGGAATAGATGACCGCCAAAATCGCTCCCACCGTGACCTGCCCCTGCAAAAACGCCGAGAGCACCTCGTCGACTTGCGCGAAACGCTTGCTCACCAGCGCCAGCGAGCGACGCGGTAGCAACCCGCGCATGCGATCGACGATCTGCGGGTAGTCGGCGAGAAAGAAGAACGTCAACACCGGCACGAAGAGCAAGCCCATTACCGCCGCCACCACGCTGGCCGTGGTACCTGCGAATGACGCCACCATTTTCGCAGCGGCAGGCCCCACTTGCGTCGCCAAGTTGGCAGCTTCATGGCCCACTTCGGCGGTGCGCTCACGAATCAGCTCGGGCACTGAAATGCCAAACTGCGTTTCGACCCAAGGGAAGAGCTGCGTGCTCGCCTGCTTAAAAAACTCGGGCAGCTTGTCGGCTTGTTCGGTGGCAACGGGTATCAGGTACATCACGAAGCCGAACAGCAACATCACGCCGGCAGCGAACACCAACACCGTACCCAACGTGCGCTTGATGCCCTTCTTCTCTAAGTAAGTCACTGCTGGGTTCAGCGCGTAGGCAATTGCCAGCGAGAAGACCACCGGCACCGCCACGCCACGCACTTGCGAAAGAAACAAAAAGACGAGCGCGACACCGGCCACCATCGACGCGGCCCAGGTAAAATCGACACGCCTCGCGTCTTGCTCCATCAGCCCTTCGTTTTCGTCTCGGGTGAAAGGAGTACCCGCGGGCGAAACGAGCAACGTCTCAACCACCGGTGGCGGTGACGAAGTTGAATCAGGGCTGACTATCGCGCCCGCCCCTGGTGCAGGTGCCGCCGGCTCGCTCACTGGTTTTTTTCAACCCACTTCGCAAAAGCGTCTGCCTTGGCCGATTGCTCAAATTCAGCTTGCTCCCACAGGTCGATGCCGACCACGACTTGCGCGTTCTTCTGCAAATCGACAAAGCGTTTTTCCCATTCATCGGCCGACACTTCTTGTGGGCCCGCCACTTGAACGCGAGGTCCTTTGGGTTTGGGCGCTGCTTTCTGCCCTTTGGAGGCCTTGATCACCGCGTCGGTCGGCCGCACGTTGACCACACCGTCGACCACGCGCACCACCGAAGCTGTTCTCGCTTTTCCACCCGTTTTCGCCGCTTTCACCAGTTGGTCAGCATCAATGCGAAAAATGGTGCCCCGCACACCGGCCACCGCGCGCTCGGTCTTCACTTCATATTTCGCTCCGCCCAACGCTTTCTTCACCTTGGTCCACAAGCTGCCTCCGGACAGCAGCGCCGAAAAACCTTTGCGCTCTTGCCCTTCGAATTCAGCCTCGGTGATCTCGAGCTTGCTCTTCGGCCCCAGTATGATCACGCTCTCGTCGGTGAGCTGCAGCTTCAAGTTGCCGCTCGCCACCTCAAGCGTGTCGCCCAGCTCAATCGAAGAGCCGACCTTCAACGCTTCGGCCTGGCCGCCTTTCGGCGCGCGGGTGGCTGAACCGTCGACGACGGTGATCTTACCAATGTCAGCCCAAGCCAACGAGGCGAACAACATCACGGCGGTCAAAAGCGTGCGTTTCACTGTGCGCTCCCTACTGTTTGCGGAACGAGCTCAATGGTGAGAGCAGCCATCGTTCCGTCTGAGTCCACATAACCAAAGTACGGCAAGAACCCGCTCTTCTTCACCACCACCTGCCGCATGCCTTTCGACAGCGTCAACCCCTTCGGCTTACCTTCGAACTGGTGACACGGGCCCACTGAAAAACCGTCGATCAACACTTCAGCGTCAGGCGGGGTACAGCGCAGCTTCAATTCACCTGCCCGCTTCGCCCAGTCGCGCAGCCCCTTTTCGAGCTGCGCGTTCATCGAGCCCGGTTGCTGAGCAGCGCACCCTGTGAGCAGGGCCGCTACCCACACCCACTTCACTTCAAGCCCATGTCGAGACTGTTCGCCGTCACTCCGGTGACGCTGACCTTCTTCTTATCGATGCTGGTGTTTTCCAGCGCATCGGCCAAGTCAGAGGGTGTACCCAAGTACGTCACCTTGAGCTGCAACTTGTTGCTCTTGAAGTCTTCTTGCTGCAGTTCCTTCATGCCCTTGATGTTTTGCAGCGAGGCTTTCACTTTTTTGGCAAACGCGAAGTCAGCCACATTGGCCACGTTCACCACGAAGCTCGACCCATTCATCTGGTTGTTGCGGAAGAACTCGAGGGCGCCTTTGCGAATCGAGTCGACGATCTCTTTCTTCTGACGCTCAATCACTTCCATCGCGGTGCGCTCGTACGACAACGTCGCCTTGCGGCTGATGTTGGGGTCCATCGTCAGCTTGCCCGACACCTTGGAGATCACGCTGCCCGAAGCCGTGGCAAACAAGGTCAAGTCATACTCGCCAGTGACGGGAAAGAACACCTGCTTACCGTCTGAAGGGCTGGCCCCCATGGAGCCGGGGTCTTGGTGGCGAATAATCACATTGCCATAAACGATGTACGCCGCCTTGCTGATGTCACCGACTTCTTTGGCTTCAGCCGCACCGAACGTAGCGCCCGCGGCCAGCTTCACCTTGCCGTTGGCGAACGCGGCGTCTTTTACGTCCCACCCGTCGGCCTTGAAGGCGTTCGACAGAATTACCCCGGTGTGATCGCTGGTGGTCACCGCACCCTTGTCAGCGACGACTTGAATCGCCTGCTCTTGAATCAAGAAGATGATCGACGGCCGACCGAAACGTTTGATCAGCGCCTTGGCCGCGGCGATGTCTTTGTCTAGCTCGGCGGTGCCAATGTCGGCACGCACCGTGACGATCATTACGTTCTTTTCTTTCTTTTTGCTGACCACGTCGTACTTCTTCACGTAGCCGGTGGTGTTGGCATACACCGCGTCGCGCACCAGCACCGAGTTCACCGTCGCCGAGTCAGCATCGATCTGCACGCCGGCGACCTGTTCAACCGCCAACCGCAGCGCCGCGTCTTTGGCCTTTTCGAAGGCCTTCTGTTCGTCAGAACCGACAATCGCCGCTTCGCCGGTCGCTTCTTTCGTCACCACCGGTTCAGCCGCGAACGCAGCCATCGCCAACAGCAAACTAGAGACACTCCATTTGAGCGTTTTCATGGTTCCCTTTATCGCTGAAGGTTGAAAGTTAGTTGAGCACGATCACCACCCGGCCCTCGGCCAGGTAGCTGGTGTTGGCACTGGCCAGCTTCTTCACTTCGTCGCTACCCAGCTGCAAGTCGGTGCCATTGGCCTTGGCGGCCTTGATGATCAGCGGCTTGTCGCCCGCCTTCATGCTCTTCTTCGCTTCGTCCAAGCTCTGCACGTACGACGCGACGCCGGTCTGCTTGCGCGCATCGATCGACAGCGAATCAACCGAGTACAGCGCCTTGCCCGACTCGTCGAGCACGCGGGGAGCGAGCGCGGGGCTCACCTTCAACCCACGGGCGTCGATGACCAAGCCAGTGTTGGTCTTCTCGCCGTCGGTCTTGGTCGCCATCTGCTGCGTCGCTTCAGGGTCAAACACGTCGGTCAGCGCGGCCAACGGCACCTCAACGTCGACTTCCACGCCTCCGTCCGAGAAATAGCGCTTGCCGACAATTTTGTAGCCTTTGACCACGCCTTCGACCTTGGCCTTGATCTCGTCGCTGGCCGTGGCGTCGTTCACTGTCTTGCCCGCTGAAATCTGAATGCCCTTCACCTGGGCCAACAAGTTACGAAAGGCGTCTAAGGTAGCGGCACGCTCGGCCCCCAAACGGGCTTGCGCCGGGCTCGAGGCCTTCACATCAGGCGCGCCAGAACCGGTCGCCTTCACCACCTGCCCACTCCAGTTAACGCCCTGCATCGGCTTGGGGTCGCCTTCGACCTTCTTGGCGTCTTTACCTTGGGCCCAAGGTGCTCCAAACGGAATAGCCAATGCCAGCATCAAGACGAGTCGCTTCACGTGACACCCTCTTTGGTTTGAATCGTAAGTGTGGGGAAAGAGTGAACATTCATTCACCCCACTTACCGAGTGTCAAGCGTCGCAGTTATTCAAACCACATCGCCGGCCGCCCCGATTCGAAAGTTTTCGGGGCAGCAAAATGATGCACGCTCAAGTGCGCAGCAGTGCGTCTTGGTGAGAAACGCCGCACACCTGAGCGACCTTCAATTACTCTTCGGTGCGCGTGGCGACAAAGCCGTCAATCAGCTTCTTGTGACGCTCGGTGAGCAGCGTGAACTTGATGCCCGAACCTTCAACTTCGGGCGCCATCCACTCGCGCACAATTTCCCCCTCGGCGTAGATGACTTCTTCAGAACCGGGCAGCTGAAACTGCAAGCCCACGCGGCGGCCGTGCATTTGCGGCTCGATCAAGTGCGCCAAACCGACGCCCTCGGGGCTGATGTCGGCCGAGCGCGCCATGTAGGGCACTCCGCCGATGTACTTGTTCAGGTAGATATCCAACGGCACCCGGCGGTTCTTGCGCTTGTCGGTCATGAAGCAAATGCTACGGCCCTGATCGGCACAGTCAAAAAAACAGATCGCCGTTACCGCTGATGCGGCTCTTTTTTTCAGCCGCTTCCCGGCTTGATACCCAGCGCGGCCGCCGTCGCCCGCAACAGGGGACCTGCTCCCACCGGCTCGCCAGAGGCATTCGTCATCCACAAATCGGGAGACACCGCGCCCTGCTTCGCCATGCGCTCGAACTCAGGCCCCAGCTTGCCGGTCTTCTTCACCTGCTCTTCGATCTGAAACGCGATCAAGTGCCCCACCGGGTAATTGAACAGGTACAGCGGGTAACTGATCATGTGCGAGTAGATGCCGAGCAACGCGGTGTCTTTTCCACCCAGTACCGGCGCGTAATACTGGTTCCACACCTGACGCGCGGCTTTGGCCGTGGCTTCACGCAGCTGCGCAGGAGTGGCTTTGGGGTTCTCGTACATCCAATGCCAGACCGCGATGTCCACCAGCGCCACGCCGGCAATTTCCCACGTCATCCAGAAATCGTTGAGCACCCGCAGCCGCTCGGTCTCAGCGTCGGGCTTGCCCAAGCCCAGCAGTTCTAAGTCTTTCGCCTGGAACACAAACGCCAGCGCTTCGGTGAACGCCGTGTTCGGCACGCCGGCGAGCAACGTGTGATCAACATCATAAAGGCTGAACACCTGCTCGACGTTGTGGCCGAGCTCGTGCACCGCGATGTTGTAGCCCTTGTAGTTCATGCCGTCTTTTTCGACGCGCGTACGCAGCCGTGGGAAATCACCCCGCCGCGCCGATTGCATGGCATGCCCTGCTCCACGCGACGCATCGACCTTGATGTGCTCAGCCAGGTACTTCGCGCGCTCTGGCGAAAACCCCAGATCTTTCAAAATGCGAGGAATGTCGGCGGCGAACGCTTCGGCGGTCGGGTACTTTTTCTTCACCTTGGCATCGAGCTCGCCTTCGGGAATTTTTCCTCGCGGGACAAAGCCGTTGTACCAAAGGTCAGCCGGCTCGAGCTCGCGCCCCAGACGTTTCTTCATTTCTTCGGCGACCTTGGTGACCAGCGGAGACTTGAGCA
Organism: Myxococcaceae bacterium; assembly: GCA_019694575.1. Classification (GTDB taxonomy): domain Bacteria; phylum Myxococcota; class Myxococcia; order Myxococcales; family Myxococcaceae; genus JAIBBR01. The sequence goes on along the minus strand of JAIBBR010000017.1, from coordinate 32,787 downwards.
CTTCTTCGAGCATCGCCTTCACCCGTGCTTCGGGCATTTCGGCGCCCATCGCGAACGCACGCTCAATCTGCGTCTTGGCCGTGGGCGAAAAAGGGTCTGCCCGGCGCGCCGCGGCATAATTCGCCCAAAACCGCTGGTACCGCACGTCAGCCTCGGGCTTGCCGTCGAGCACCACCGGTTTCTTCGGAGCATTCTCTTCTAGCTCGGCTGCCGGAGCCGCCGTCACTTTGTTGGTGAACGGGTTCCAGTCAACGTTGGGGTTGTCGATCACCGCCGCGGGGATCGTTTGGGTGACGATGCGCTCCATCACCTTGACGATCATGCGCTGCTTGGCCAGGCCCTTCGCATCGGCATAGTTCGCCTTCAGCTCGTCGCGCAGGTTCCAGTGGCTGATCAGCCGCTTGCCTTTTTCGAAAAGCCGGTCACCCGAGTCGTCGAGCAAATGGTGCATCCAAATGTTGTACTCGGCGATGTACAGGTCAGCCGCCGCGCTCGCCTTCGCCACCTCTTGCGCCACTTCCGCCGGCACGCGGCGCGCGAACCGGCCTGTCAACCGCGCTTCCGCCCACTGCTGCCGTGTCCACTTCGCACCGTCGGCCAAACGCTCATCGAGCGTACTCAAGGGAAAATTGAGCAGCGCCACAAAGCCGAGCTTGCCGTCGAAAAGATCGTCGGTAACATGCGCCGTAGGATCAACCGCCGCAAACAGCGGGTCGACCTTGGTCAACGGGCCCAGGTCGAGCTCGGTGGGGCGCCGCAATTCACGGCCAATTTCCAAAAGGTGCCCGTCGATCTGCTCTAAGTTGGCCTCGAACCGGTTGAAGATTGCTTCGAGTTCCTTGGGGTCAGAAACAAAGTTTTCGGCTGCGAACGCTGCGAAGTCGCCATCTTCTTTTTTCCACAGCGACGCCGCCTGCTCCACCCCACGCTCAATGCGGTCTTTCGCTTCAGGGTGGCTCTTGAGCAACTGCGCTTTCACCGCCGTTTTGTCGATGGTCATCTTCGCAGGTGCAGCAGCGAGCAGAAACAGCGTGAGCAAGGCTGACATGTCACATCTCCGAGCACGGCTACCAGCCGCAGGTTTGGCCTTCGTTCTGCTTCTTCAACCAGGCTTGCAGCGGAGCGAAGTAATCGATGATCGCCGTTGCGTCCATCTGGCGCTGGCCGGTGATGGCTTCTAACGCGTCAGCCCAGGGCTTGCTCGCGCCCATTGACAACATCGCCTTCAGCTTCGCGCCCGCGTCTTTGTTTCCGTAAATAGAACAGCTGTGCAGAGGCCCCTTCTGCCCCGCGGCTTGGCAGAGCGCGCGGTGAAACTGGTATTGAAGAATGCGCGCGAGGAAATAGCGCATGTACGGCACGTTGGCGGGAATGTGGTACTTCGCGCCGGGATCAAACGCGTTGGCGGGGCGAGGGCCAGGCGGCACAATGCCTTGGTACTTCTTACGCAGCGCCCACCAGTGCGCGTTGTAGTCGGCCGGCTTCACCTTGCCCGAGAGCACGTCCCACCGCCATTGATCGATCATTCGACCGAACGGCAAGAAGGCGATGCTGTCGAGCGCTTCTTTCATTTGCACGTTGATTAAGCCTTTGTCGTCTTTGGGCACCTCTTTGATCAACCCCAAGTTCTTCAAGTAGCCCGGAGTGATCGACCGGGTGATCGCGTCGCCGATCGCTTCGTGAAAGCCGTCGTTCGCTCCCGCCTGAAAGAGCACCGGCAGCTTGTAGTAATTCATAAAGTAATAGTCGTGCCCGAGCTCGTGGTGCACGGTGGTGAAATTCTCTTCATCAATCTTGATGCACATCTTGATGCGCAAGTCGTTATCGAACGTCACGTCCCACGCGCTGGCGTGGCACACCACGTCGCGATCTTGCGGCTTCTTGAACTGAGAACGTTCCCAAAAGGTCGCGGGCAGTGGGTCCAGCCCCAAGGAGGTGAAGAACGCTTCACCCAACTTCACCAATTTCTTTTCGTCGTACTTCTGTTTTTTCAAGCCCGCTTCGACATCGAGGCTGGGTTGGCCCTTGAACGGCTCAACCAAGGGGTACACATTCGACCATTCTTGCGCCCACATGTTGCCGAGCAAGTGCGCGGGCAAGGGGCCGGTCGGGCTCACTTTGTCGGCGCCGTATTTCTTCGACAACTGCTTGCGCACATAGCAGTGCAAGTCGTCGTAAAGCGGCTTCACCTGTGTCCAAAGCCGGTCGGTCTCTTTCTCGAAGTCGGCCGGGCTCATGTCGTAACCCGCGCGCCAGAGCTCACTCAAGTTGCCATAGCCGATTTCTTTCGCACCTTCGTTCGAGAGCTCTACCAATTGCTCATAGAGCGGTTTCATATCGACCGAAATGGTGTGCCAGCCTTCCCACGCTTCGAGCTGATCTTCGTACTTGCCACCCTTGGTCAGCACGTCAGAGAGCTGCTGCAAATCGCGGCAGTGCTTCTTGTCTTCTTTCTCGTCTTTGCCTGGCACGTCATTTTTGCCGCACCACTTGCCCTTGCCGTACATGCCTTCGAGCTTGGCCGCCAGTTCAGCCAGTTTGCTGCGTTTGGCAGCATCGCCCGGCGCCGGCAACGCCTGCGACACTTTGAGCAAATACAACGCGCGGCCTGTGTCAGCGTCGACCTTCACGTCTTTCAACTTGAGCGATTCTTTGATCGCCGCCGTGAGGTATTCCATCACGTCTTCATTGGCTGACGCCGCGTTTCGCTCGGTGTCATCGGTGATGTAAGTCGACTTGATCCATTCGGCGGTTGAAGAGCGTGTCCACAGCTTCTTCAAGTCGGTATTCACCTGCGCAACGAAGGCCTTGGCATCTTCAGGCTTGGGGTTAGCAGGAACTTTGGGCGCGGTGACACCCAACAGCAAACTGGCAACAAGGGTAGTGAACATGGTCGCGCCCCCTTAAGGCAGCTCTGCGCAGAACTCACGCGAATTTGCGTCTCAACCCCACGATTCACTGGGGTTAAGGTGCGCTGTCCAGCACGACGTCGACCTGAATGGCGCCCTGCGCAGGAACTTCAATTTCCATCGAGCGCCAGGGGCCGTCACCTTCACGCACTTCGAGGCGTTGACGACCCGCGGGTAGCGAAAGGGCATTGAGCGGCGTTACTCCCAGACGCTGGCTGCCGTAGCGCACCTCCAGTGGCCGAGGCGCAACGATAGAGACACCCGACGCGATGTCAGCTTCTGCCGCTTTCCACCGGTAAACCGCCACCGCGGTCATCGCACCCGCACCGATTGCCGCTATCGCGCCCAGCCATAACGAACCGCGGCGAAAACGGCGCGTTGTGGGGGGCATTGGCTCATTGGGCTGCGTACGATCGACGCTTGGCCGCGTTGCAGCGGGGGGTTCGCTCGCCGCTTTCAGCGCCGGTGGCCCTTTCCACGACCCCGAGAAAGGGCCTTCTCCCTCAAGCACCTTGAAGACGGGCCACCCAGCAACGGTTGAAAGTGGCGTCGACTCGCGGCGGGCCACCCTCGCCTCGAGCGCAAAGATCTCTCGCTGGCGATCAGCGAATGCGTCACAGACCAAGGCCGCCGCGCGCTGCCGCGACCAAAACTGACCTGCGGCGACCTTCTCGAGGTCGGCAATCAACTCATGCGCTGTTTGGTAACGCTGCGCCACGTTGCGGGTAAGCGCCTTGAGCACCACCTCGTCAAGCGCTTTCGATAACCCCCGTTGCACCTGCGACGGAGCGGGAATCGGCGCCTCGTACACCGCGGCCATGTCGAGCGCTGGGTTGCCTTTGTAGAAGAGGCGACGACCGGTGAGCATTTCGTGAAACACGATGCCCAGCGAAAAGAGATCAGCGCGTGTGTCCATTTCGCGATCAGTCGCCTGCTCCGGCGCCATATACGCCGCTGTGCCACGCACCATGCCGGCCACGGTTCGACGGGCCGCCCCCAACCTCCGCGCGATGCCGAAGTCGAGCACCCGCCCCAGCCCGTCGAAACCCACCATCAGGTTTCGCGGTGTCACGTCGCGGTGAATAATCGGCGCGGGCTGGTGCGCGCTGTCGACGTACGTGTGCGCGTGGCTCAACCCCAACGCGGCGTCACGAATCGCCGTCAGCACAAACCCCAACGGTAAGCGTTCGCCGTGTTGCAAGTGCAAGGTGCTCAGCTCATCGAGCGTGGCCCCGCGAATGAACTCCATCGCCAGCAGCACTTCTTCATCGGCGCGCTCGAGGTCCAACACGCGGCCGACGTTGGGGTGGTTGAGCATTGCGCAAACCTTGGCTTCGTCGATCAACAGCGGCAACGCGTCACGATCACCACGCTGATCAGCCAAGATGCGCTTCAGCACCACCATCTGGTTGGGCGCGGGGCCGCTTCGCGCAAAGCCGAGAAAAATTTCGGCCATACCACCCACGGCAATGCGGCAGAGCACTTCGTACTTGCCCAAGCACCGGCCGGTAAATTCGTCAGCGCGGTAGGCCATGTCAACGCGTTTGCTGACGCTTTCGCAAAAAAGCGAGCACCCCCAAGGCCCCCAGAGCACTCAGCGCCGACGCACTGCCGCAGCCACAAGACTTGACGGCAGTCGTACCCGGCCCGGCATCACTCGGCTCCTCGCCGAGATTTCCACAACCCGCGTCATAAGGCAGATCAACCGGCACCGTGGCCTGCAACGCCGGCAACAGCGGCGTGCACACGTCATGAACAGGCGAACCTGCCGGGCAATTTTTGACCGCGCCGATGCGCTCGTAACGAAAAAGCGCTTCCCACTTATTCGGGCAGGCGTCGCTGAAGAGCCCAAGGCCCCAGCCGTCGACGATCGACCAACCACAGGCGAACACGTCGTCGCCGCGGGTCTGCACACAGGCGTTTCGTGTCGGAGCCGGCTGCGCGGCGAACGTCTTACCCCCGTCATCAGAGCGATAGAGCGCATTGCCTGCCGCGACCCATGCAACACGGCCATCGGCATTGAACGCCGCGCTGTTGTAGGCGTCGGCCCCGGTGAGCACTTGGGTGAAGGTTGCACCGCCATTTTCGCTGCGCAACAAGAACGATGGTCGATTGCCGCTGTCGTATGTCAAAGCGGCGAGCACAATCTCTGGGCGGGTGGGGTGCACTGCCAGCACCGCGAAGGGGCCCCCTCCGCCCTGCTCCGCCGAGACATCGCGTTGGCTGAAGGTCTGCCCACTGTCATCGCTGACGAACCAAACCGAAGTGGCCGGCGCTTCGAACCACCAAGCGGCCACGTAAATGCGTTGTAACCGCGAAGGGCTCACGCGTACCGAAGAGACAAACAGGTGATCATTCGAAATCGGCGTCGGAGAAAAAGTGGCGCCATCGTCTTTAGAAATGAATAAGCCGTTTACCGCGCTGTAGCGCTGGGTGGTGACATAGAGCGTTCCCTGCGCGTCGACTTGAATGTCTTTGGCACCCGTGCTGGCAAAGTCGGGCTGGGCGGTCCACGTGCAGCCGTGGTCTCGCGACGCATAAAGCCCTTTGAGCGCGGCGGCGAAAAACGTTCCCTGTTTACTCACCGCCCACACCGGAATGTCGTTTTGCCCATAACCAATCGCCTCTTCGCAGATCCATTCCCAATGCGCGCCGCGATCGCTCGTAAACAGCGCGCCGGCGCTCGTGCCCGCCAACATGCTCTGCGGCTGGTTATCTACGAAAGTTAACGAGCGCACGATCAGCCCGCCGCCGTGCGCAAGCGCCGCATTCGCGGCCAGCAATGAGCCGAGAAACCAACCGCGAAGAATGCGAAACCTGATCATGGGCAAGTGCCGACTTGTAAACCAAGTCGCGGCTCGCTTAACAGGTCGACCATGCGCCGTTTTCCCTATTTCGCCCTTTTGGCGGCCAGCGCGGCTTCGGCGCACGTGGTGAACTTCGCGTTCACCGCTCCCGAAGGCGTGGGCAACCGCGTCGCTGACGGCGGGTTTGCCGTGTTGCAATGGACTGACGGCCCCGACACGCCCGACGTGGCGCGGGTCTCGCTATACGCGGTGGCCGGTGGCGTTTCTCCGCTCGTCACCGTCGACCCCCAAACCCTCATTGCGATTACACCGGGAGAACTGCGCATCAACGACCCCACCAACGTGTACGCGTGGGACACCTCGGGGCTCACCACCGGCTGTTATCAACCGGTGGCCATTTTGAACGATCCCCTCGAAGGGGTGGTGCGGGCGATCGCCGCGCCCGGCGTGTTCAGCGTCGGCCAGGCGAACGAATTGCCACCGTCGATCTGGATCACATCTTCAGCCGACACCACCGCCGACGAAAACGGAAACCTGGCCCTTCGCGCGGTGATCGACATACCCTTCGGCGAGGCGACGATCGCATTCAACTTCGTACAGCCGGGGCACGAGACGCCGGTGGAAAACGTGTTGGTCGTCAACGGCAGCGTGCATGAAGTCACCTTCGTTCTCAATACGCGCCAAGCACCGGCCGGCCTTAGCTTTGTTCGCGCTCGCATTGCCACCACGGCGGGGCGCTTCGCGCAATGTGACGCATACTGGCAAGGCTTGGTGCAGGTCGGCTCACTCGACGGTGGGGAGCTTCTCTTCGATGGCGGCTTCGGCGACGGAGGGGTTTTGGGGCCCCGCCTGGGGCTCGACGCTTCCGGCCCTCCCGTTTGGGGCGGGGGAGGCGCCTGCGGCTGCGGCTCAGCCACCAGCGGTACGATTACCGGGTTGCTGGCGTGGCTGCTGCGGCGGCGACACGCGACGGGGCAAAGGTCGCCACCGGCTGCGGTTTGCCTTTGACAGCAACCGGTTCAGCCGGCTGATACGAAAATTCAGTGGCGCGGGCCCGGGTCGATTCAGACACCAACACATGAGCCCCATGAACTTTGGTGAGCCCTTCGATGCGTGACGCCACGTTCACCGTGTCACCAATGACCGTGAACTCACGCCGTTCCAACGGGCCAATTTCGCCGAGCACCACTGGGCCGGTGTGAATGCCCACGCCGATACGCAGCTCGGCAAGCCCTTTCGCGGCGCGCTCGGTGTTGAGCACTTTCAACGCTTCCAACATGTCCAACGCGCAAGCCACTGCCTCGGCGGGGTGCGCTGGGCGTGCTTGCGGCGCTCCGAAGTACGCCAGAATGCCGTCGCCCATGAACTTGTCGACGTTACCGTGGTGACGCTCAACCACTTCCACCATGCGCGACAAATAGTCATTGAGCTGCAACACCACCTGCGTGCTCTCGAGTTTGTCGGACATTTCGGTGAAGCCGCGCAGATCTGAAAACAGCACCGTCACTTCTGCCGACTGGCCCAACGCGGCCGATGAGCCCTGCTGTTCGACCAGCTCGGCTACCGCGGGCGAAAAGTGCCGCGCCAAATTCGCCACGCGCTGCACCAACGCAAGCACGCGTGTCGCCAAGTAAGCGCCACCGGCTGTCATCATCAACAAAAGTGCCGACGAGCCGATAAACCACGAGCGATCGGGCGCGTAGTTCCACAACAACCCAAATTGCATCGGCGTGGCCAACGCCCCGGTAACGATCACCACCGCCCGCCGCAAGGTCAGCGTGGCGAGCAACACCATGAACGCGAAAAGCGACAGCGCGAACATCACGTTGGCCAGCGGCTCACTCGACTGGCTGACCCGCACCGCTTGAATCATCAGCACAATCGGCACATCGAGAAACGGCACTGACCACGGCATCCAACTGATGGAAAATTGGGGGTAGCGGCCCACCGCCCACAACACCACAGCGAGCCCTAAATACACGCCTGGAGGCGGCAAGTGAGCCCGAAGCTCGGCCATCGGGTCGACCGAGGCGATCATCGCCGTGGCCACCACCGCCAATACCCATAGCGCCGCGCCCGCCAAACGCAGAAAACGCAACAGATCGCTCATGCGCGCCCGCTCGGCCTCGAGCGCGCGGGCCGTCACCGCGTCGAGCGCGGTCATGCCTTCGAGGTGCCCATCAACTGCCGAATGCGATTTTCCATCGTGCTCACCACCTGCGAAAGCGGCATTGTCGATGAATCGAGAACCACCGCATCGGCCGCGGGCTTGAGCGGAGCCACCTCGCGCTCACGATCATCTTGATCTCGGCGGTTCTGCTCTGCCAAAATTTCGTCGAACGGTTTTTCGACGCCCTTGCCGAGGAGCTCTCGATGACGGCGGCGGGCGCGAATCTCTGGGTTCGCCTCTAAGAAGAACTTCGCCTGCGCATCGGGAAAGACGACGGTGCCAATGTCGCGGCCTTCTAAAATCGCTCCGTGTGGCGATGAGAGGCCAAGGCGGCGCTGCAACCCCAGCAGGCCCGCACGCACGACCGGCCGGCTCGACACTTGGCTCGCGGCGAGAGAATTCTCAGGCGTGCGAATGGCTTGCGACACATCGCGCCCGTCGAGAAAAACGTGGTTTTCTTCTTCGCTCATCTCGAAGGCGATGGTCAGGGTGTCGAGCAGCCTCTTCAACTCTGCGTCGTCGTCGAGCGGCACCCCCTGCTCTCGCGCTGCCAAAGCCACACAGCGGTAAATTGCGCCGGTGTCGACGAGCGCGAAGTCTAAATTTCGCGCCAACTGCTTCGAGACGCTCGACTTCCCCGCGCCGGCCGGCCCGTCAATGGCCACCACGAACGGGGTACTCACCCCAAAACCTCGCCCAACGCCTTCACCAACCGCTCATTGTGCGTCTGTAAACCTGAAGAGATGCGCAGCGCATTCGGCCAGCCACTGCCCGGCACCGGGCGGGTGATCACCCCTTTGCGCAACAAGCCTTCGTACACCGGCTGCGCGGGGCGCTTCAGATCGACGAACACGAAATTGGCGTAGCTGCGCGGCACGTCACAACCCAACCGACGCAATTCATTTTCCAAATAGCGCAGCCCACGCCAGGTCATCTCGCGGGTGGTGCGCACATGCTCAACGTCGCCCAGCGCGGCGATACCAGCCGCCTGTGCAATTGAGCTCAAATTGAACGGCATGCGGGTGCGGTTCAAATAACCCACCAGCTTGTTCTGCATGATGCCGTAGCCGAGCCGCACACCCGCCAAGCCGTAAATTTTAGAGAACGTGCGCAGCACAATGAGGTTCGGCATGGCACGAAAATAATTCATGCCGTTGGGGTACTCGGACCAGTCGACGTACTCGAAGTACGCCTCGTCGAGCACCACGAACGTCTCGGAAGACACGTGGCTAAAAAAGGTCTCTAACTCGGCGCGACTGAAAGCGGTGCCGGTCGGGTTGTCGGGGTTGGCAAGAAACACCACCCGCGTCTTCGGGGTGAGGCGCTTGGCCATTGCTTCCAAGTCGTAGCGAAAGCCGCTCTTCATCGGCACTTCAACGAACTTGCGACCGTGCGACTGCAGCGCGACTTTGTACATCATGAAGCTGCCCGCCGAGAGCAGCACCTCGTCATCGGGCGTGGTGAAGGTACGAATCACCAACTCGATGATCTCGTTCGAACCGTGGCCGACAAAGACTTCTCCGGGCTCTACCTGAAGAAACTGCGCCAACGCCCGTACCAGGTAGTAACTGGAACCATCGGGGTACAAGTGCACCTTCGACGCTGCATCTTCCATCGCGTCGCGCGCCAACGGCGAGGGCCCCAGCGGGTTCTCGTTCGATGCCAGCTTGATGACGTTGGTCAGCCCGTACTCGCGCTCAGTCTCTTCGATCGGCTTGCCGGGCACGTACGGCTTGAGTGTTTCGATGTACTCGGGAACCAGAGGTCGCATGGGTGAAAGTGTTTGTCGTGCTAGCTCTTGAAGACTCCCAAGGCACGAAATTTTCGGTAACGATCTTCAATCAACTGCTCAGCCGACATTGAACACAGCGAGCCCAAGTGCTTGCGCAATGCCTTGCCCACCCGCTCGGCCATCAACTTGGGGTCGCGGTGTGCGCCGCCTTCAGGTTCGGGCAGCACTTCGTCGATCACTTTCATTTCCAGCAAGTCGCGCGCCGTCACCTTCAGCGAATCAGCCGCCTTCTCTGCTTTGCTCGCGTCACGGTACAAAATTGAAGAGCATGCCTCGGGGCTGATCACCGAATAAATGCTGTTCTCGAGCATCAACACCCGGTTGCCCACCCCAATCGCCAGCGCGCCGCCCGAGCCACCTTCGCCGATCACCGTAGAGATAATGGGCACCGGCAGCCCCGCCATCACCTCGATGTTGACCGCGATCGCTTCGGCCTGGCCACGCTCTTCGGCGCCAATGCCGGGGTACGCCCCAGGCGTGTCGACAAAGGTCAGAATCGGCCGCTCAAAACGTGCCGCCAGCTCCATCAACCGACGCGCTTTACGGTAACCCTCTGGCCGGGGCATGCCGAAATTGCGCAGCATGTTTTCTTTGGTGCTGCGACCTTTTTGATGGCCCAACACCAACACTGACCGACCTTCGAACCGCGCAAAGCCACCGACGATCGACGGGTCTTCACCAAAGTGCCGGTCGCCCGCCAACTCGCAGAAGTCGGTGAACAACAGGCTCACGTAGTCGAGCAGGTAGGGCCGCGCGTTGTGCCGCGACAGCTGTACGATCTGCCAGCGAGACAGATCATCGAAAATCTCTGCCTGCAGCCGCTTCGCTTTTTTCTCGAGCTTGACGATCTCGTTCGAAAAATCGACCTTGCCAGTCGATGACAGCGACTTTAGCTCCTCGATTTTCTTCTCGAGCTCGAGGAGCGGCCGCTCAAATTCCAACGCGTGGGCAACGTTTACGTTCTGCGCCATAAAATCGTTTTACGCCAACCCGCTTCAGGCGGCTTTGATCTTCGTCGTCGGCGTTAACGCGTACCACGAGGTGCGAAACTGTTTGAGCTCGCGCAAGCCCGCGGGGTGACGGCCGAGCGCCGGCGTCACCGTGAGTGGCAGGCCCACTTTTTTCTCGAAGACTTTGGCGATCTCGAGCTCGTGGTTGCGCCGCTCTTCAGTGACTGCGCAAGTTGTTTTCGGCAACAAGCGGTTGAGCAACACGCGATCAACCGGCAGCTTCATCGCCTTCAAGTACTCGCTCAGCCGTTCAACCGGAGGCACGGCCATTTCGTCGCCACGGGTGACCACCACGAAACGGCACTCGCTGGGGTTCACAATTGCCGACTCGAAACGGGCAATGTGCTTGAGCTGCGCGGCGATTTCGTCAGCCATCGGGCCCAAGCCCTTGGCGCGGTACTTGTTGAACACGTTGTGAAGCGTGGTGAACCATTCTTTGGCGATCGCCGGTAACTCGAGCACGCGAAAGGTATGGCCCGCGGGCGCGGGGTCAATCACGATGCGCTTGAACCGCTCTTGCACCAACGCATCGGTCAGCGCCGACATCGCGGCCAGCTCGTCCATACCGGTCGGCGCGGCATCAAGCAGGTTACGAACCAACTCGCGATCGAGAGCGAACTCTTGCCCCTTCGCTTCGGGGCCAAAGGCGCTTTCCGCCTTTTCTTTGATTCGCTTGCGCAGCGTCGCGAACCAGTTCGGAATGTCGATTTCACGCGCGTAAAGGCCCTTGGTACCCTTCACCTGAGTCTCGGTATCAGTCAGACGGCTTTGCAGCACGTCAGACAACGAGTGCGCCGGGTCGGTAGAGATGAGCAGCACCGGCCCTTCTTTCTCGGTCAACGTGACGGCGGCGGCGGCGGCGCATGAGCTCTTGCCCACACCACCCGCGCCCACGAAGAAGATAAAGCGCGTCGGAGGCAGTGGCGGCGCCTCAATGGGCGGCCGCGACGGGGCCGACACCAGTGGCGGAGGCCCTTCTGAAGGCGAAAACGCCAGCGACTTGGTCTCTTTGCCGGTCGCCATTTCTTTGGCAAATTTTTTCAGCTCGTCAATGCCGCGCGGGCCCACCATACGGCGGCCCACCAGCTCGACCTTCACGCCGAGCGACTGGTACTTGCGCACGTGCGGCGCCTGCAGGCCACGGCGGCGCTGAGCGATAATGCTGCCCTGCCCGTCTTCAATTTGGTTGGTGCGAATCTCGTCGATCGGAATGTTGCGTTCTTTGAGCCCATTGAAGAGCAACCGGGTCTGCGCCTCGGGCACCGGCTCGGCCAACGCCACGATGTGAAACGCGAAGCGCACCGGGTCGGTGAGCAACGCCGTCAATTGCTCGCAGCGGGTGGCGTACTCGTCGACCGGCACCGGCGGCCGCGGAGGCGCCGACTTCGGCTGCTTGCCCGGCCGCTCACCGCGAACCATGCCGATCAGCTTGCGCATCGACGTCACCTGATCGAGCACGCGCAGGGTGTGGGCAGTGCCCAGCCCGTCAATCACGATGCGGTCGAACTCTTTCGAATCGAGCATGTCGTAGAGCGCGAACAAGGTGGCGATTTCGCCCATTTGCGTCGTGCTCGCCTCGAGCACCTTGCGAATATCGTCTTCTGACAACAAGACACCCTTGCTCACCGAAGCCAACAGCGCCTCGCGGTACTTTTTCACGAAGGCATCGGCGTACGGCTTTTGCTCCAACTCGGCGATAAACAACCCACCGTTGCCTTTGCCCGCAATCAACTTGGAGGGCTTGGGACCCGGCTTCTTCTTGAAAAGATCAGTGAAGGCGTTTGACGGCTCGAAAGACGCCAAAAGAATCTTGTCTGCCGGTTTTTTCTCAGACAAAGTCAGGGCGAATGCAGCGCTCAACGTTGTCTTGCCCGCACCTCCCTTACCGCCGAAGAAATGCAGAACTTGGGTGTCGCTCATTTGAACTCGCCTTCCTTACGACATTGGCTTTTTGGTTGAAAAACCGAAGCCACCGGGCTTTGTTCCTCGCGATTTAGCCTTCACCCCTGATAATCGCGAAGTACGCTCCCGGCCTTGATTTTGGGGCGCGCAATTTCCTCGATTTTATGGGAAAAAGTCAAGCCTCTTCAGGTGTTTTGGCTGATGTGCGGGTCTGTAGGTAACCGGCCGTTAGCTATAGCGTTTTCTGACCAAGAAAACGATCGCGTCGCGGGCTGAGCCGTCGGTGTACCCGTACCGCGAAACCATGGTTCCCAGCGTGGAGCGAACGTGCTCCTGCTCCCGGGCCGAGAGCTGGCCTTTGTCTTCAGAGAGGTATTTTAAAATGTTCTCGACGTTGCGTCGAAGCTGTCGCTGGCGCTCTTCATAAAAGTGATCGCGCAGTTTCTTGAAAAGGTCAGGAAATATAAGGGCATAGTTCATCGCTCCTTCAGGGTTATCGATGCGATGGGCGCCAATGTTGGCAATCAACCCTTTGCGAAATTCGGCCGGGTCTTCACCCTTGGGCATGACGAAGCCCTCGAACTCGGCCATGCGGGCCTCGTCGGGCTTTTCGGCCTGGCCGGTATGCCGGTTGGTCACCCGCTCGCCCTTCACCCAATGCGAAATCATCTGCACGTAGCGCTCGAAAAGCTCTTTGTACTGGCTTTCACTGACCAACCCCATCGAGTCGCGCACCTCGCGGTCGACGATGTCTAGGTACTCTGTTTCAACGACACTCACGAACGCTTCATGATCGTGGTACCCGTCGACGATTTCTTGCTGCAGAAACTCGTAGACGCTCTTGTCTTTGCACAGCGCGGTGAGCTCTTTCAGAACGCCCAGCGGGTGCAGCCCGTCGTGCTCGGCACTTTGAGCGGCATTGAACAGCGCGGTTTTTATTTCGCGCGCCGAAGCGCCGGAGCGCCCCTCGTAATGCGGGTAAGCGTCAGACTCTTCGTAGAGTGCCTGCACCACTTTGCGCAGCTCTTTGCCCTGCGCGAGTGACATTTTTTCAGGCACCGTGCCGTCTTGGTAGAGCCGTGCTTTTTCGATCGGCGTCAGCCGTTCGACCAGCGCGCGTGCGTCGCCGTGGTAGCGGTCGCTAATCGGCTTCTTGAGACGGGTCAGCACCGCCCACATCGCCGCGACCCACGTGGCGTGCGGCGCCACATGCTTGCCCACGGTCGAAGTGTTCACCTGGGCGTCGTAAATTTCTTGCTCTACTTTGAAGCGCCGCAAATACGGTACGCGCACCAGTTCGATGCGCCCTTTGAACGAGGCAAAGTCGGGCAGCTCTTTGAACGCGGCCAAATGCTTTTCATTGGCCGACGCCACCAACACCTCGTCGAGCTGCAACACAAAATGCTCGAGTGACACTTCGGCTGTCTCACTCGCTCCCAGCAAGTACTTGAAGGCCTCGAGCGGGCGCTTGAGCAAGTCGGAGTACTCGATCAACCCCCGGTTCGCGGCGACCAACCCACCCTGCGGCTCGTACAGCACCACGCTGTGCAACGCCGGAGGCACGTTGGCCTGGGTGCGATCTGCAGTGACCTGGTGGTACGACGCGTCGACGCTCATCTGCGGCTCGACGGTGAAAGTACCCACTTGGTAGCGGCGCGAGACGTAAAACCGCTCGACCTGTACGTGACGGAGCACTTTCAAATAGTCACCACCGTACGAAGCGAGCAGCGCGTCGTAAATGCGCCGCGACTTGTGCGACAGCTCGCCCTCGAGCAAGTAGCGCGAAACGACGAAGCCACCTTTTTCACCGCCATGCTTACCCACCGCCTCGGTGATCAGCTTCTGTCGTTCTGCACGGGGTATGAGAAAGAGCGGGTGCTCACGCATCGGGTTGGTGAGGCGCACCTCGATGTTCTCGGCCTCCAAGTGCGCAAACGTGGTCAGTGGGCTCTTGTCGGCAGTGCTGGGGCGATCGCCAAAACCGATCGCGCCTTTGATCAGTTTCTCGGTGGGGAACACCCAGTTGAAAGTGTAGAGCGCGCCCTCTTCTTGCCGGCTGTAATGCTCCATGCCGCCCTTCAGCGCATCGACCAGCGATGACTTGGCCGAACCGTTGGGCCCATGCATCAAGATCAACTTGTTGATTCGCCCCGCCCGCACGAAGTTGCCAATGATTCGGTAAATCGCGTTCTGCACTTCTTCTTGGCCGGCGACACGCCCTTCGCGCTCGCCGCCAGGCCCGTCGAAGATCTTGAAGCGCCGAATGTGCCCCCTGGGGTGCGGCACCTGCTCGCTGCCGAAAGAGTCGATGCAGTCTTTCAAATATTGCGCCGCGTTTCGCAGCTGTGCCTTGGGCTGAGAAATCAACAGCGCCAAGTATTCTTCGAAGGACAAGATCGAGCGGTTCTTGACGAAGTCGCTCGACACCTCGCTGCCCACTGCCTGGAGAAACCGTTTGGCTTCCATCATTGGTAAGACTAGCACTCGCGTTCGTGAATTCGTCGTTTCATTCCCACTTGAAGGCTCAGGCAGACGCTTTGCGTGAGCAAGGCTTGTTCAAGACCGAGCGCGTCATCACCACGCCGCAGAGCGCACAGATTGGCGTCTCGAGCGGTGAGCAGGTCTTGAACTTCTGCGCCAACAACTACCTCGGCTTGGCCAACGCGCCCGAGCTGATCAACGCCGCCCGCGAAGGGTTACAGCGCTACGGCTATGGCATGTCGTCGGTGCGCTTCATTTGTGGCACCCAGACGGTGCATCAGGCGCTCGAGGCCAAAATCTCGAGGTTCTTGGGTCAACCCGAGACAATTTTATATTCCTCCTGCTGGGACGCGAACGGCGGTTTGTTCGAAACCATTCTGGGTGAAGAAGACGCTGTCATCTCTGATGCGCTCAACCACGCGTCGATCATCGACGGCATTCGGTTGTGCAAAGCCAAGCGCTACCGCTACGCCAACAACGACTTGGCCGAGCTCGAAAAGTGCCTCAAAGAGGCTTCGGGCGCGCGCTACAAGCTGATCGCCACCGACGGCGTGTTCTCGATGGACGGCGTGATCGCCAACCTTGCAGGCATCGTCGAGTTGGCTGAAAAGTACCACGCCTTGGTGATGGTCGACGACTCGCACGCGGTGGGCTTCACCGGCCCCGGTGGGCGCGGCACGCATGAGCTGCGCGGGGTAATGGGCAAGGTCGACATCATCACCGGTACCCTGGGCAAAGCGCTCGGCGGGGCCTCGGGCGGCTACGTGTCGGCTTCGAGCGAAGTGGTGACGCTGCTGCGGCAAAAATCACGGCCGTACTTGTTCTCAAACACGCTGATGCCGGCCATCGCGCACACCACGCTCGTGGCGTTGGAGCTGCTCGAGTCGAGTGGCACTGCCCGTCAGCGGTTACAAGAGAACAGCGCCTACTTTCGCTCTGCAATGGTGAAATTAGGCTTCACGTTGGCCGGCGAAGGCCACCCGATCATTCCAGTGATGTTGGGCGATGCAAAATTGGCTTCCACATTCGCGCAAGCGATGTTGGCGCAAGGCATTTACGTCGTCGGCTTCTCTTTTCCCGTGGTACCTAAAGGTCAAGCGCGCATTCGCACCCAAATGTCGGCCGCGCACACCCGTGAGCATTTAGACCGCGCCATCGCCGCCTTCGCGAAAGTCGGCAAGACGCTGGGAGTGATTTGAAAACATGAAGGCACTGGTCAAGGCGAAGCGAGAACCCGGGTTGTGGATGCAGGAAGTTCCCGTTCCTCAATTGGGCCCCAACGACGTGCTGATTCGCGTGAAGAAGAGCGCGATCTGCGGCACCGACATTCACATTTTCAACTGGGACGAATGGTCGCAACGCACCATTCCGGTCCCCATGGCGGTGGGCCACGAATTCATGGGAGAGATCGCCGAGCTGGGCAGCGCAGTTACCGGCTTCACGAAAGGCGAGCGGGTCTCGGCAGAAGGGCACATCACCTGTGGGCATTGCCGCAACTGCCGCGCCGGCAAGCGTCACCTGTGCCGCAACACGGTGGGCATCGGTGTCAACCGCGCCGGCAGCTTCGCTGAATATGTGGCGATACCCGCGGTGAATGTGTTTCGCCTTCCCGCAGAAATTCCCGACGAAATCGCCGCCTTTTTCGACCCGCTCGGCAATGCGGTGCACACGGCGCTCTCTTTTGATCTCGTAGGAGAAGACGTGCTGATCACCGGCGCCGGCCCCATCGGCGTGATGGCCGCGGCCATTTGCCGTCACGCCGGCGCACGCCACATCGTGGTGACTGACGTGAACGACTATCGACTGGGGCTGGCCAAGCAAATGGGCGCCACGCTCGCGGTGAATGTGAGCAAAACCACGCTCGAAGCCACCATGTCGCAATTGGGCATGAAAGAAGGCTTCGACGTGGGCTTAGAAATGTCAGGCAACGGCGCGGCGTTTCGCGACATGCTGAAGGTGATGAACCACGGCGGCAGCGTGGCGATATTGGGCATTCCTCCCAGCGACGTCACCATCGACTGGAACCAGGTGATCTTCAAAGGCCTGGTGCTGAAGGGCGTGTACGGCCGCGAGATGTTCGAGACCTGGTACAAAATGACCGCCATGCTGCAGAGCGGGTTGAACGTGAAGCCGGTGCTCACCCACCGCTTCGCAATCGACAAATTTCAAGATGCCTTCGAAGTGATGCGCAGCGGCCAGTCGGGGAAAGTGGTGCTCGATTGGGCAAGCTGAAGATCAAGCACGGCAGCAAGCCCAAGCTCTTCGTGGCGATGGCGGGCAACATCGGCGCAGGTAAAACGACCGCCGCCAAGATGATCAGCCATGCCTTCGGTTTCGAACTCTTTGACGAGCCGGTGATCGACAACCGTTTTTTGCGGCACTACTACCAAGACATGCGGCGCTGGAGCTTCACGCTGCAGCTCGAGTTCTTGATTCGGCGCGTGGAGCACCACGAGCTGATTCACACCGTCTCGAAGTCGTGCATTCAAGACCGCACGCTCTATGAAGACCCCGAAATCTTCGCCAAGTACCTGCATGGCCTGGGTCACATGAGTGACAACGAGCTCGACTTGTACTTCGAGTATTTCAAGCGTCTCTCGCTGCAGATCAAGCACCCCGACAAGGTGATTTGTTTCGATGTGCCTCAGGTCGACGTGTTGCTCTCACGCATTAAGCGCCGCGGCCGTGAAGAAGAAAAAGGCATGCAGTCGACCTTCTTGCGCGGGTTGAATGGCTACTACGGCACGTTTCCCATGGTGCTGGGCAAGAAGTACGGCATTGAAGTGATGACGGTCGATGTTTCCACCACCGACATTCGTACCGGCAAGGGCCGGCAGGAATTTCTCGACAACGTGAGCACGTTCTTCAACGCATGAGCCAGCCAAACCCAACAGCGCCTTTGATGCCGCCCAAAGCAGCCCGCGACACCGCGGTCGAAATGACGCAGATGATTCTGCCTTCAGACGCGAACCCCGCGAACGCGGCGTTCGGCGGCCGGGTCATGGAGTGGATCGACATTTGCGGCGCTATCGCGGCGCAGCGCCATTGTCGGCAGACGGTCGTCACAGCCTCGATGGACGACCTGCACTTTCACGCTCCCATTCGCGTGGGGTGGATCGTGACGTTGCGCGCGCGAATGTTGGCTGCGTTTCACACCTCGATGGAAGTAGGCGTGACGGTGCACGCCGAGAACCCGCTCACCGGCGAGAAGGCGATCACCACCAGCGCGCTTTTGACTTTCGTGGCGTTGGCACGCGACGGCAGCAAGGTGCTCGTACCGCCGCTGTTGCTAGAGACCGAAGAAGAGAAGAAAGCTTCTGCCGCGGCCCATGAACGCCGACAAGAGCGCTTGTCGCGCAAAGAGGTGGGGGCTGACTGGCAGCCGTTGGTAACGCGCGGCTCAGTGTCGCCTTCGAAATGAAAAAGGCCCGCTGGTTGGGCGGACCTTTCGTAAGCTGCCGAAGTTTTCGTGAAGCTGCTTACGTCGAGAACGACGTGCCGCAACCGCACGACGATTTAGCGTTGGGGTTCTGAAACTTGAAGCCCGACGCCGTGTCGGTTTTCACGTAGTCGACCTCGGTGCCGGTCAGGTACTTCACGCTGATCGCGTCGGTGCAGATCTTGATGCCGTCTTGTTCCCACACGGTGTCACCTGCGTTGTGATCTTTCACCAGGTTCAGATCGTACCCCAAGCCACTGCAGCCGGCGGGCACCACACGCACGGTAAGGTAGTAACCTTCGAAGCTCTGCTGGGTGATCACCTCTTTCACTTGAGCCACCGCGTTGGCAGTGAGCTTGAAGGCGGTACGCTTTTCAGCGGCAGGCGCCAGGGTATTCGAGGCTTCAGGAGCGGTGAGCGTGGTATCCATAGCTCATTTGTATAACGCTCGGCCGTACCGCGGCAACCTGATGAAAGTCCGGTACTTTCTTAGTCTTCGAAAGCATCGATTGTTTGGAGCAGAAAACGCGAGGCCGAGCACCTTTCGGCACCCGGCCTCGCTCTTAAGCCCGAAGACCTAAATTGGCTTAATAAATACCCTTCATCGACGGGTCAGCCAAACCGTAGTCACGCATCGCTTGCCGCATGAAGAAAGGCACTTCTTCGTACCGCGACAACTCGACGCAATAGCGGTTCGAGGTGCACGTGCACTGGCTGCTATCAGCCGCGTTGCAGCCTGGGCGGCCGTTGACGACCTTCCCCTCCGAGTTGATCGAGGCGATGGAGGGATCGTATTTCACCACCGGCTTACCAGCCGCATAGGTCGGCGTGTACCAGTCGGGCTTGGTATCACCGTCGAGGTCGGGACCATCGGTCACGACGTAGGCTTGAACCAACAACTGGTTCGCCCATTCGAGAATGCGCGCCGAGATACCCTTCTGCACTGACTTGCCCAAGATCGTCTCTTTGCCTTGGGTACGCGCGACGTACGTCTTGCCGTTGGGCGAGTGGTATTCGATGCGGTTGGTGAAACCGGGGTCGGTGTCGGCGCCAACTTCCCAAATGCCCATTTGGTTCAACCAAGTCTGTTGCTGATTCTCAGGCAAGTACATCAGCGTCCACGCGATGAGGAACTTCTGCTGCTCCCAACCGACTTGACCCTCGAGCGGCAAGCTGCTGGCCGGCGAAGAATCGCACTTTAGGTTTTCGTTCTTGGGGAAACAGGTTTCGGGCACGGGTTTCCACCAGGTGGTGAAGCCGATACCTTCTGACGGGAAGCCAGCGGAGTCTTTCACTGGTCGGGCGCTGTTGCCGGTACCGGTCGAGGCCACGCGGGGGCTCTTGATCGTGTCGTCGCCCGTGAGGTTGTTGGCCAACCAGCGGCGGTACCCTTCGGGGAACACGTCGGCCACCGAGACCGCGCGGTAGCGCGAGTCCAAAAAGTCACGGCGTGAGTCAGAGATGAAGTTGTCAACCGACTCGGTCATCAACATCGCCACGTAGGCTTTGTCGTAGTACGAGCCAGCGTTGATCGTGTACTCGGCATCGTACTCGCCACGATCTCTGGCCATCGCGTTCTCGAGCGGCCGGCCGCCCACGCCCACGTTACCGAAGTAACCCGTCGCTCCGTTGGGCACGTCAACCACTGTGGCAGTGGGGTTATTCACCGTGTCGGTCGCCGAGCGCAGCACAATGTCGGCACCCTGCTTACCCATCGTGTGCGGGCCCGACTGGGGACGTGAGAACTGCTTGGTGAAATGATCGAAGCCCAAGCCCGAGACAACCAAGTTGTCTCCGAAATATTGGGCGCCCAACGCCACCCACAAGGTATCGAAGTCGTAACCCTGAGCGAGCGCGAAGTCGCGGTAGACGTTCGCCATCAGGCCCAAGCCCTTGGTGGCGTCGCGCAGCTTCTCGTTGTAGCGGCTGAGTGAACGTGAAGCAGCAGAACGCACGCTGAACGTCTGACGGCCACGGCGGTAGTTATCGAAAATGTGGTTCACTTCCTGCTGGGTGATGAGGAAGTCGAACAACTCGTAGGGGTCAGCACCGTTGTCGTGGCGGTACACGCTCAAGTTACCGACGTCAGCCCACCGGTCGGTCGCGAACCCATAGGGGAAACGCACCCGGCCTGCAGCGTCAATCTGGTGACCGCTCGCACGGGTGTTCGAGCTGTTGGTGCCGCGAAGGTCGGTCCACGTCACGTAGTCGACCGGGCGCTGCCCGCACTTGGTGGTCTTGCCGCCGACCGTGACAATCAAGCCGTCGAGCAACGGGCTCCACTGGCCCATCAACTGCTCGTTCCACGAAGCGGGCTTGAACTTGTTCACATCGACTTCACGGCAGTTGCTGATCAAACTGAATTCTTTCTGTAGCGCCGAGTAATGTATGTCGGTCGCGTTCTGGCCATCGCCCAACTGGTACTGAATACCCAAGATGCCGCCAAAGCCGTCGAGCTTCGCAAGGGCACCGCTGGCGGTCGGCGTACCCGCCCGCATATCGGCGTCTTTGAACACCGAAACCACATCGCCATAGAACATGCGCGCCGCGGCGAAGTCGTAAGCACCCAAACCGAGCATGTCTTGGGTCGCTTCACCCGCGTAGTCCATCGTCGACGACTGCATGAACATGGTGATCAGGTTGGTCTTCTCTTCAGCAGTCACCGGGTCGTTGTAACGCGGCCCCACGCAGGCACCGGTCGGGTCAAGCGTGGTGCACAGGTTGTTGTTGGTACCGTTGCTGGTGCGTAACTGCCAGTACTGCGGACGGTAGTTGAACGCGTCAGACGAGCTGACGAAGTTATGGCGCAAACCAATGGAGTGACCCATTTCGTGCGCCACGACTGCATATTGAGCCTTCTGCGCCACGTACTTGCGCATCGCCTCAGCGCGCTTGGCTTGCTCACTGCGGTCCTGAGCAGGGTCAAAGCGGCCGAACTTCTGTTGCAGCTGCTCAGCCAAGTCGGCAATCGCGAACGGCGCCGGCGACTCGTTCATGATGCACGCGCCGCGCTCGGCGAGCGCCAGTTCTTTGGCGCGCGTCACTTCACGTTGCACGGTGGGGTTGGCGCCGCGCAGTGGCGACGCGAACTCGACGACCGACTCACTGTCGAGCTTGCCCACGCCACCGGCGTACGACTGCATCATTTTGGTGGTGAGCTCGGCCTCGGTGCGCGAGTTGAGCGCCTTCTTGCGGCGGCTCTCGTACACCACGCGGTTGCTGGTGGGCGCGAGCGCGTCGGCACGAACCGACCTCGCCACGTCGCGGGCCATTTCTTTCGCTTCGGCAAACAATGCGGTGTGCTCAAGCGCCTTCACGTCGATCTCGAGCTTGTGCACGTCGGTGCCGAGCAGGTCGGCGATCGTGCGTTGGCGGCCTTCAGCGGTCAGCTTGGGCAACGAGCCTTGCTTGGTCGACGCTTCGGCGGCGTTCGCCCAGTCACGCACGTAGGTGCCTTCGGTGACATCGGCGGTCTTCAGCTCGCCCTTGATGTAGCGGGCCATGTCGACCACGCTTTGGCTCCACAAGTCGTTGACGTGGGTCCACACGTTGACGCTCGCGGCGATGGTCTCACCGGTCAACGGGTCATTGGAGTCGACCATGATGCCCCACGGCGACGGCGTTTGCGGAGCCACGATGGCGTTGATCATGTGGTAGCGCAAGTCGCCTTTGCGCACGTTGAGCGCGGCGTGGCAGGTATCAACCAAGGTGTTTGAATCACCATCGGCGTACGCCTTTGCGCATTGCGCCGCGGTGGTACCCGCCGGCAGGCGGGGAGTACCGCACGCCGAGGGGTCATTGGCTTCGACCGGGCTGTGGCACAAAACGACCATCTCAGGCATCTTCGCCAGGGCGATGACGCCCGCGCTGTAGCCGCGCTCTTGACCGATGCGATCGGCGAGCGCTTCGCAGTTTTGGCCGCCGAACGTCAGGCCAGCACGGCAGTCATCGACTTCACGCGCGAGCTCGACTGCGTCTTGGTTCTCGTCTTGCTGACCAAAGTACACGGGGAAGCGCGCCGCACAGTCGGCGTCATGGGTTTTCACGCACTCGGCGTAGCGCGAGGTGATTACCGCGCTGCGCAAGGCGACGTCCCACTCGTGGGCCGCGGCACGGGTCGGCTCGAAGAAATCGAGGCCCGAGCCATCAGAGAAGTACCAAACCACCGGTTTTTCTTTACGCGCACGGTACGGCAAGGTGCACTTCTGGCTGAAGGTATCGCAACGTGAACCGCCACCGATCGCCGCGCACTCGTCTTCAGTGCCGTCGCCGTTGTCGTCGCGGTGCGGGTCAGCCCCCAACGGGGTGGTGTTGGGAGTAAAGCAGGCCACCGCGCCGGTCATCTTGGTGGCGTCTTCGTAAACGTGGCTGCGCTCCCAAATGTTGTAGCGGTTGATGAAGCGGTGCCACTGGGTGTCGGTCATGCCGTAGTTGCGGGCGTAACCTTTGCGATCGGTGGTGAACGCGCCGAACGCCTGAAAACGAAACCCGTCCCAGTCGGCGGGCTCGTAGTCGCCGTCTTGCACTTTGCGGAACGACTGACGAATGGTGATCTCAACCGGGGAGCAACCCGACGCCGGTGCCGTGCCACCTGAGAAGTCAGCGTCGAAATAGCAGGCGGGCATCACGCCGCCGCCGAAGCGCGACAGGTCTACCATCAACGGGCGAGCAAACGCTTTGTTGGTGATGTCGAGGTAACCGTTTTCACCGTCGAAGCGAGGTGCATCGGGGTGCTTGGGGTCGAGCACGCTGTACGCCAACGGCTCATACGAAATGCCGCCGTACACGCCCATTTGCGACAGGGTGTCGTAGTCGTAGTTGTCGGTCGACAGGTTTTTCGACCAGTCGACACGAATGAACTGCCGCTCGTTCCACGGCCGGTCGTAGGTGTTCTCGTCGATGACGTTGGTCTGCTCGCCTGTGCTCGGGTTGTAGGTGCGCTGACGATCGAAGTGGCTGGTGATGGGGTACGCCGCTACCACAATGCCGTCTTGGGTCGCCTTGCCTGCCCCCTTGCCGTCGGCACCTTCGATGCGCTCATACGCCAAGCGAGCAATGAGCAGGTCTTTCTGCACTGTCCACTTCACGCGGGTCAGAGGTTGCGCATAGGTCGACGTGAACAAGCCGTCTTGACCGGCGCCATAACCGACGTCGACCAAGGTGCCCTGCGAATAAAACTCAGGGTCGTCAGCGGTGCTCACATAGTCTTTACCAATGAAGAATGACTTGTCGAAATAGTCAGGCTGCACACGATCGAGCGGCTCTTGCTCGATTGCACACCCGGCAATCAACAGGGGAACAACGACCAGCCACGAGCGACGGTTAATCATGTTGACGGCTCCTCAATTCAGGCCCGATACGAATGCTTCAACGTCGAAGCTCGCGTCGAGGTACAGCGTGGTATTGCGGTTAAACAGCGGAAAGAGATAGCGGCCGTCGGCGCCCAACTGGGTGCCAAAGGTGATCGCTCCCAGGCTCAAGCCGACCGCCTTGGTGACTTGCCAGTTGGCGGCAATGGTGAAGTTGGTGAGGTAACGAATGCTGGTATCGGTGAACGCGAGCGGCGCGGGCCCTTGGGTCGGAGCGGTCAGCGGGTAAAGCCAACCGTATGACCAGGCGAAGCTGGTTTCGAGGCCGATGGTCTCGGTGATGTCGAGTGAGACCGTGGGGCCGTGCGTCAAATCGAAGGGCACGTTTCTCACGCCCGAAGTGGTTTGCTGAAAGCACTCGGGGTCGCGGCGCGCGGTACAGGGAGGCAGTTTCTCGGCGCTCTCTTCAGGCGTCTGGTTGGGGTCGGGGTTGTTGAACTGCATCGTGGTGTAGCGGTGAAAGCGATAGGTCGGCCGCACGCCATAAGCGAGCTTGAGGTTGCTGAGCACCTTGAAGTCGCGCGACACGTTGATGCCCGGCCCAATGCTCAACACACGGGTCTGCGCCAATGAACGCTTGGAGACCGGAAAGGTGAGCCGCACGTCAGCCGCCAGGTGAATGCCGGTGACCTTTTCTTGCCAACCCTTCCAGTGGCCTGACAAGCGCAAGTCAGCAAATTCGAACTCATTGCGCGTCGCGGTGGTGTCAGACAGAGTGAGCTCTTGTTCCACCGACCACAGGGCTGACACCGCGAAGTCATCGTTGAAGTTCCAACGCGGCGCCAACGTGATGTGGTGAACCCACGTCGGGTTGTAGAGCGGCTCAGCGTTGGGGGCCAAAGTGAACGCGGTTGAAGAGTGGCCGTAGACAACCTGTGTTCCGGCGAAGGGGAGTTTCTTCTTCTTGGGCTCCACCGTTTGGGTCACGGTCTTCGCTTCGACCGGCGCGAGCGAAGGCGCAGAAGGTGCTGGCGTCGACAGTTTCGGTTCAACTGCGGGGCTGTCAGACTGGGCGGCTGTTACGAAGCTAACGGTTAACGCTGCGGCTACGATCGAGAAGGCATGGTTTCGCATCAATTGCCCCGGTATCAGTTGCACGGACGTGCTGGGTAGCACGAAGTACGCCAAAGGAGCCAAGCGGCGCAGACTTCGTTACTTAAGAATTGGGAGAGCAACCATGTATTTTCAATGGGTTAGACCGGCCGTCGCTAACCGCCGTCACGTGCGCCCGTCTCGAGCGTTCGACCGCCGTCGACCGCGATGATCTGCCCCGTCACGAAGCGCGAACCAAGCAGCAAATAACGAAGCGTTTCGACGATGTCGTCGGGCGAACCGAAGCGCTGTTGCGGAATGCGCTGCCGCAAGGTTTCGAGGGTCTTCGGGCTCATGTCTGCGGGAGGGAGCACCGTGCCCGGCGCAATGCCATTCACCCGTACGTCGGGAGCAAGCTCGAGTGCCAATGTTTCAGTCAACGAGCGCATCGCCGCTTTGGTCATGCCGTAAGCCGCGTAGTTGCGCCACGCGTTGAAGGCGCCTCCCACGTCGACCATGTTGACAATGTCGGTCAGGCCCCTGCCCCGGCATCGCTTCACCACCTCGCGCGAAACGAGCAGCGGCGCACGGGCGTTGAGCGCCCACAGCCGATCAGCCATCGCGGCGGGTGTTTCGTGCAGAGGCGCCCGTTCGAAGAGCGCGGCCGAATTGACCACTATCGCCACCGGGCCCAGCTCACGGTCCACGCGTTCGACGAGCGAAATCACCTGCGCCTCGTCAGTGAGATCGGCCTGAAACGCCCGCGCTCCGTTACCGTCGACGTTCACCTGCTCGATGGTGTGAAGGGCGGCAGCCGCCGAACCGTTGAAATGAACGGCCACCTTTGCGCCCCAGCGACCTAAGCCGAGCGCCATCGCCTGGCCCAGGCGCACACCGCCCCCTGTCACCAAAGCTACTTTGCCTTCCAAAGGTCTCGCTTCCGTCGCGTCCATAGCGGGGGTGCGTTATACGTCTGTCTATGGCGACGACGTTTCGAGAAATGCTGTCTACCGTGAAGAAAGGCATTCGCGAGGTTTCAGTCGACGACGTGAAGAAGCTCGTCGATGCCAAGGCGCCGATGAAGCTCATCGACGTGCGCGAAGGCGAAGAATATTCGGCCGGGCGCTTGCCTGGAGCGATCTCGGTGCCCCGTGGCTTCTTGGAGCTACGCATTGAAGAGAAGGCGGCGCGCGAAGAGCCGGTCATTCTCTACTGTGCCGGCGGCACGCGTTCAGCATTGGCGGCCAAGACGCTCACCGACATGGGCTACCAAAACGTAGCGTCGATGGCGGGTGGCTATAACCGCTGGCACGACGCGGCGTACCCCACCGACAAGCCGTTCATCATGACCCCGGCGCAGAAAGAGCGGTACCGCCGACACCTGTCGATTCCCGAAGTGGGTGAAGAGGGCCAAGCCAAGCTGCTCAAGTCGAAGGTGTTGTTGATGGGCGCGGGCGGGCTGGGGTCTCCCGCGGCGCTGTACTTGGCGGCGGCCGGCGTGGGCACGCTCGGCATCATCGACATGGACGTGGTCGATCTTTCCAACCTGCAACGGCAAATTCTGCACAGCCATGAACGGGCGGGTATGGCGAAGACCGCGAGCGCCACTGAAGCCATTGCCGCGCTCAACCCCGATGTCAAAGTGGTACCGTTTCAAGAACGTCTCACCAGCGACAACGTCTCGCGCATTCTCGAAGGGTTCGACCTGGTGCTCGACGGGGGCGACAATTTTCCCACGCGCTATCTGCTGAACGACGCGTGCGTGCTGTACAACAAGCCGAACATTCACGGCTCGGTTTACCGTTTCGAAGGGCAGGTCACCACGTTCGTACCGCGTCAGGGGCCTTGCTACCGCTGTCTGTACCCGCAGCCGCCTCCGAAAGACATGGCGCCTTCGTGTGCCGAGGCGGGCGTGCTCGGCGTACTCCCGGGTGTCATCGGCCTGTTTCAAGCGATTGAAGCGCTCAAGTTGATCGCTGGGTTTGGTCAACCGTTGGTGGGCCGCTTGTTGACCTTCGACGCCTTGGGCACCACGTTCAACACCTTAAAGTTGCGGCGCGACCCGAAATGCCCGGTGTGCAGCGACGGCGCGAAGATCACCTTCATCGATTACGAGCAGTTCTGCTCTACCGCGGCATGAACGTGGCGCTCCCTCGAGAAATCACCGTTCAACAGCTCTCGCAGTGGCTTAGCGATGCGAACCGGCCGCAGCCGGTGTTGCTCGACGTGCGGCGGCCCGACGAGCACGCCTATGCCGCGCTGCCCAAGTCGAAGCTGATTCCATTGAATGAGCTCGAAGACCGTCTCGACGAGCTGGCTGATCTCAAAGTCGAGTTGATCGTCTGCTACTGCCACCACGGCATTCGCAGCATGTCAGCATGGGTGCTGCTGTCGAACCATGGTTTCAACGTCACTTCGCTGCGCGGCGGCATTGACGCTTGGAGCTTGGAGATCGATCACCAGCTGCCCCGCTACTGAGCGGGCGACAACTTGCCGCTACCGAGGTCGAGCAGCAGCTGCAGGCGCTGACCACCCACCACGTCGACGGTGATATCGATTTCACGACCGAATTCGCCGCCCTTCACCTTGAAGCGCTGTTTACCTTCGTAGGTAAGAATGTGGGTGCCGAGCGCGCCCAACTTGGTGTCACCCTGCCAAAGCGACAGCCCCGGTGTTTCAGGCACGGCGGTAATCACCACATTGCCTTGTTTGAATTCTTTCTCGATTTTGATCTGCTCGTGCGGCTGACCAAATTCGATGGTCTTCTCGAAGTCGATGCGCGGCGCCTTGCTGTAGAGGCGCACCGTGTCGCCGACGAAGGCACCTTCTCTTTCGCGAATGGGTGTTTCACCCCAGTCCAGCGGCTCGCGCCCCTTCTCGGCGGGAATGATCGTCACCGAAGTACGCGGCAACGAGTTGACCGAGAGAACGACAGGCGTACCGGAGAGCAGCGGAGGCGGCGGCTTGAAAAGCTTCAACGCCAGCACCAAGGCCACCAAAGCGGCCAGCGCGGCGGCGATCACCCACCGCAGCCGCTCGGTGCGGGCACGGTCATCACCCGCACGGGCATGGCTCGCGTTGGCTTTGGCCTGGTCTGCAGACACCACCGGCACGTCGAGGGGCGTCTTCGACCGATCGGCCTCGCGGCGCTTGAATTCGGCAGGGTCACTCGCCTCGGGCTCGTCATCGAGCGGGCGATCGCGGCTTGCGCGGCGGGGCGGTGCTGACGGCATGCGGCTTTCGCCCAACGCCGGTGGGGTTCGTTTTCGCGCCTCGCTTTTCGACACCCGCCATGCCTCGGTCGGCGCGAGCGATTCGGCGCTCAAAGGCATTGCCACCAACGAATCTTCGCGGCTGAACCTGGGCGGAGCAGTGTCACCCACCGCCATGTCGAGCGAGTCGTCGGACAGTGAGCGACCAGGCACAACCCGCGCGTCGCGCGTCTGTGAGCCAAGCTCTGGGTGAGAAGGCTCGGCCTGCGCCTCACGGGCGCTGGGCGTCGAAGGGTTGGTGAGCACGGGCGCGGCGTCTAAGCGGGGAATGCTCTGGTTCGAATCAGCGCTGGGGTTCGGCGCTCCCAGCTTCGCTTCTTCTTGGCGGCGCTCGGCAAACAGTACGTCCATCAGCTCCGAGATCTGCACCGAAGTGGCGACCATGCGTTGGCCAATCAAATATTCTTCAATCGCCATTTGAAACTGGCGTGCGTCGCGGTAGCGCTGATCGGGCTTCTTCGCCAACGCGTTCATCACCACGTCGTCGAGACTGCTCGGCACTTCGGCGACTACCGACGGAGGCTCGATGGCGCATTCGAGCGCCGCCTGCAGCGTGCCCAAGTCGTTGTCGCGCTTGAGGGGCCGCACGCCGGTGAGCAACTCGTAGAGCACCAGGCCAATGGCAAAAATATCGGTACGCGCGTCGAGCGACTTACCTGCCGCCTGCTCGGGAGCCATGTACGCGAACTTGCCTTTGATCGCGCCCAACTTGGTCACCGAGCGCTGGTCAGCCGCCTTGGCGATGCCGAAGTCGACCAACTTCACCGAGCCATCGAAGCTGATCAAAATGTTCTGCGGAGAAATGTCGCGATGCACCACCTTGAGCGGCTTGCCATTCTCGTCAGCGCGAGAATGCGCGTAGAACAGGCCCTCACAGCAATTGGCGACGATGCGCAGCGCCAGTGGGCTGGCCACCCATTGCCCAGTCGACCAGGCCTTGCGCATTACCCGGCCCAAGTCTTCGCCGTGAATGAACTCCATGGTGATGAAATACTGGCCGTCGCGTTCGCCCAAGTCGTAAACCTGCGCGATGTTGGGGTGGTTGAAGCGCGAAGCGATGTTCGCTTCGTTCAAGAACATCTGAATGAAGTCGGGGTCGGCGGCGAGGTGCGGCAAAATTCGTTTCAGCACCACGTGGCGGTTGAAACCTTCGATGCCGGTCTGCTTCGCCAGCCACACCTCGGCCATGCCGCCGGTGGCGAGCTTTTTAATCAGCTGGTATTTGCCGAAGGTTTCTGACGACATCGAGCGCAACGGTGCTGCTTGACCCTTTGCAGTGATCTTAGCCAGCGCTCGCACGAAACGACAATGTTACCGGCAGCTTGTCTCACACCCTGGCGCCTAAGCGCGCTAGAAGAGCCCCGTGCCGACCCAGAAGCGCCCTGTGCCTTTCAAGAAGCCAAGTGGTGTACCGAACCGAAAAAGCAAAGGCCGCGGGCTTCGCGAAGACCTGATTACCCAAACCTGTCTCGAAGCATACGGCAGCATTCGTCACGAAGGCCGTCTCGCCGACCGGGCGATCGACTTTTCGTTGCGGCGAAAAGCGCACCTCTATTCAGCAGAGCGCCGCGAAATTGCCGAACGCGTTTATGCGTTGCTGCGGCACCAGATTCACGTCGACTATCTGCTCGAGAACTTTTGGGCCGGGTACGAGCGGCGCAGCACCAGCCAAAAAGATCTTCTGCGGCTGGCCGTGGCGCGGGTGCTCTCGGGCGAGTCAGCGCAAACAGCAGGGCTCGAGCTGTCGCTGCTTGACGACGACGTGGCGTTGCTTGCTCACGTCACGGCAGACCGCGGTTGGCTCGAAAAAATGCCGCTGGCAGAGCGCTTGTCAATCGAAGGCTCAGTACCGCACTTTTTGGCGGAGCGGTTGGTGCGCGAGCTCGGCCCCGACGCTTCGGCCCTGGCCACCGCCTTCAACACGCGTGCACCGCTCACCGTGCGTGCCAACGCGCTCAAGGGTGACCGTGACGCTTTGGCGGCGAGCGTCGAAAAAGAAGACGTGCGCACTCGCCCCACGCCCTACTCGCCTTTGGGTCTGCATCTCGACACGCGCATCAACGCTTTTTCGCTGCAGGCATTTCGCGACGGCGCCTTCGAGATTCAAGACGAAGGCAGTCAGTTGTTGGGCATGTTGGTCGACGCACCTCCGCGACGGGTGATCGACGCCTGCGCCGGCGCGGGGGGCAAGACGCTGCAGCTTGCGGCGCAAATGAAGAACCGCGGAGAACTGTTCGCCCTCGACATCGAGCAGCGCCGGCTAGACGACTTGAAAAAGCGAGCCCGCCGCGCGGGGGCACACAACGTGCGCATTCGTTTGCTGCCGGCAGACGCGGGCGCCCTCGCCCAGACGCTGCAAGACTTGCAGGGCTCAGCCGAACGCGTGTTGGTCGACGCGCCTTGCAGCGGCACCGGCACCTTTCGCCGCAAACCCGATGCACGCTACCGCCTGACTGAAGCCATGCTGGCAGAGCATGTGACGCGGCAAGGCGTGCTGTTGCGCCGGTTCGCGGCGTTGGTCAAGCCCGGTGGCCGTTTGATTTACGGCACCTGCAGTGTGTTGCGTGAAGAAAACGAGGCAGTGATTGAAGCGTTCGTCGCGGAGCACCCCGACTTCGAAGTGGTTTCCGCCGCGCAGTGGTTGCCGGCCGACGCAGCCAAGACTGTTCTTCAAGGCCCGTTTCTGCGGCTCTACCCGCACCGGCACGGCACCGATGGCTTCTTCGGCGCAGTGCTGGTGAAGAAGAAGCCCACGGCATGAGCCACGACGGCGCGGCGCTCGACGTAATCACCCCCGAACGGGTGGCGATGTCGCTGCCGCTGGCCGGCATTGGCTCTCGCGCTTTGGCGTATGCCGTCGACTCGGCGATTCTTTTCACTGGGTTCTTGGCGATTTACTTCACGTATTCGCTGGTGGGCCCAAGCGTGATTGAACTGTTCGAAACGCTTTCGACCGTGCTGCGGGTGCTGGTGGCTTTTCTCATGTTCGGCATGCTTTGGGGCTATTGGACCATGAGCGAGCTGATGTGGAATGGGCAGTCGCCCGGCAAACGCATGCTCGGCATTCGCGTGGTGCGCGCCGACGGTTCACCGGTGACATTCTTCGAGAGCGCGGTGCGCAACTTGGTTCGGGTAATCGACTTCATGCCCTTGCTTTATATGACTGGGTTGACAGTGATGTTGATCGACCGCAAGCACCGGCGGCTGGGCGATCTCGTTGCGGGCACGGTGTTGATTCGTGAAGAGGCCGTCGACCTCTCGCATTACCAGCGGCTGCACAACGCGACATCTCAACTCGACACTCGAAGCGCCGAGTTGATCAACACGTTTTTGTCTCGTTACGACGCCCTGCAGCCGTCAGCGCAAACAGCACTCGCCGAGCAATTGTTGACGCAAGTGGCGGGCGAATTGAACGCTGAACAGCGACAAGCGGTGTTGCAAAACGCGCAGACAATCAAGGCCTACTTCGAGCAGCGCCTGGTAGGCTCTGGGGGTGCCTGAGCCACTGCCCTCTTTCGTCGAGCGCCGGCGCCCATCGTGGGCACGGCTCGACGAATTGGTGTCGGCATTCGGCAAAAGGCAGTTGCCGCTCGGCGCGATCGACGAGCTCGAAGGGTTGTACCGACTGGCTGCGGCTGATCTGGCCAAGGCGCAAGCGTTCTACCCCGGCAGTGACGTGCAGCGTTTTCTCACCGCGCTGTGCGGCCGCGCATATACCACGATTTACCGACCCGCGCGTCGCCGTTGGCAAGCGGTACAGACGTTTTACCGTGTCGAGTTTCCCCAGGCGCTGCGTGCCCACCTTCACTACGTGGGCGTCGCTGCCGGCTTGCTGGCATTGGGAGCCGTTCTCGGCGCACTCACGCTGTGGCTCGAGCCGGCCACGGCAGAGCGTTGGGTGCCGGCTCACCTGCAAAAGTTCGTCAGCGAAGGTCGACTGTGGACCGACCCCTTGCTCGACTATTCAGCGCCGTCAGCGTTGGCCACGCAGATCATGCTCAACAATTTGCGCGTGATCTTCATGGCATTCGCCTTGGGCGTGACATTCGGCTTGGGCACGGTGACGATTCTGCTCTTTAACGGTTTTTCGTTGGGCGCCATTTTTACCTACTGCGCCAACAACAAGCTGGGCCTACCCCTCTTCACCTTCATCGCCGCGCATGGGTGGGTAGAGCTTTCGGTGATTGCGATCGCTGGAGGCGCGGGCTTGATGATCGGCCACGCACTGATTGAGCCTGGCGAACAGACCCGCGGCGAGCGCTTGAGCCAGGTAGGCACTGAAGCAGCACGGCTTTTGCTCGGCGCCGCGCCGTTCATGGCGTTGATTGGCATCGTCGAAGGCTTCATTAGCCCGGGCACGCTCTTCCCTCTCTGGGTGAAAGCGCCGCTGGGCGTGGCGTTGGGCGCCGCGTTGTGGGCGTACCTGCTGCGCGCCGGGCGAAAAGGGCAAGCCATCACCGTTGCCTCGCGCAACGCGCGTTAACCCAACTTCCGCAACATATGGTCATTTGAGGGTGGTTTCGGAGTGAGCGCTGATCGGGTGTATGCGCCACAGGGTTGATTGTAGAGCGGCGGTTGCTCACGCGCTGATCCACGGCGGCCGA
>JAIBBR010000150.1 GCA_019694575.1 Myxococcaceae bacterium | reverse complement strand
TGGTCTGAACCGATGACCAAGCAGTTGGGGTGCTTGCGATACACCGCGCGGGCTTTGCGTTCTGCCAACGTCGCCACCGCCTGCCGCACCGGCATGTCCGCGGGCACCTGCTCATTCACTTCGGGGTCGACCACACGAAACGGCAAGCCCAGTGTCGAGAGCAAACGCTTGCGCGCCTGCGACGTCGACGCCAACAGCAGCGCTTCATACAAACCTGCGAAGACTTCCGGCCCGGCCATGCGCGTACCCCCTCGTGCCCTTTGATTTAGTCGGCTTCGGTGACGAGGTCACGGCTTGGAAATGGCTCTGCTTGAGTATATCCACCTATATCACTTATACTACCCACATGGCTCAACTCACCCTCTACATTCCTGACGCGCTCGAGAAGGAGCTACGCCGTGCGGCACGTCGCGCAAAGAAGAGTTTGTCTGCATACATGGTTGAACTGGCCGGCAAACGCGTCAAGCCCGAGCAATGGCCAAAGTCGTTCGTTGACACTTACGGCAGCTGGGAAGGTGATTTTCCCGAGATTGAAAAACTGCCCTTCGAACAGCGAGACGATTTCTGAGCTGGCTGCTCGACACCAACGTGTGCATCGCGTGGTTGAACGGAGCTGATCAATCCGTGCGCAAGCGCCTGCTTTCCGCTGCCCCGGGCGAGGTGTACTTGTGCGCCATCGTCAAAGCGGAGCTGCAATTCGGAGCCCGAAAAAGTGCGCGGGTTGACCGAAACCTCCAACAGCTCGACGCCTTTTTCGCGACCCTGCCTTCACTGCCCTTCGATGATGCCGCGACAGGCCATTATGGTTTGGTTCGCGCCCAGCTTCACCGCGGCGGCACGATGATTGGACCGAATGATTTGCTCATCGCCTCTATCGCGCTGGCCAATGACTTGACGTTGGTGACACGAAACGAAAGCGAATTCCGTCGCGTCGTCGGTCTGCGTGTCGAGGTCTGGTAGTCAAATTCCACAGCGACACCTGCAGTCGAGTCTGCACCGGCCCGCTATTCCACGTCAGCCGGTTCATCACCTGGCCCCAATAACTTATAGAGCGTCTTGCGGTCCACGCCCAAAATGCGCGCCGCTTCGCTCTTATTGCCGCTGGTCTGCTGCAGCACCTGCGCCGCGTAACGACGAGAAAGCTCAGACAACGACAACCCTTCAGCCACCAAGGGAGCCGACTTCGATTCGGCGTCACCAATCGGCGCGGGAAAGTCGGTGGGGCCCAACACCCCCGTGGCATTCAACGCCAACGCCCGCGCCACCACGTTTTCCAACTGACGCACGTTGCCCGGCCACGAATATGCGCACAGCCGCTCAATCGCTTCGGGCGTCACCACCGGCCGCGCGCCACCCCGGGCATGCGCCGCGGCGAAGTGCTGCACCAACGCGGGAATGTCTTCTTTGCGCTCTCTCAGCGGCGGCAAATGCAGGCTCACCACGTCGAGCCGGTACAGCAAGTCTTCGCGAAACTTGCCTTCTTTCGCCAGCACCTTGAGGTCTTTGTTCGTCGCCGCCACCACGCGCACGTCGACCTTGATGGAATTGCTCTCACCCACCCGCCGAATTTCGCCCTCTTGCAGCGCGCGCAACAACTGCGCCTGAATTTTCGGCCCGACATCGCCGATTTCGTCGAGAAACAACGTGCCCGCGTCAGCCTCTTCAAAGAGCCCGCGCCGCGCGCTGGCCGCTCCGGTGAACGCTCCCTTGGCATGGCCAAAGAGCTCGCTTTCCATCAGTGATTCGGCAATCGCACCACAGTCGACTGGAATGAACGGGGCGCTGGCCCGCAACGAGCGTTGGTGCAGTGCCCGCGCCACCATCTCTTTGCCGGTGCCGGTCTCGCCGGTAATCAACACCGGCACGTTGGTGCCCGCCGCCCGCGCCACCTGCTTGTACACCTCGAGCAACGCCGCGCTGCGGCCCACCAGCGGCGTTTGCCGCACTTGCTGGCGCAGCGAACGGTTCTCTTCCACCAGCCGCCGCTGCTCGAGCGCTCTTCTGACAACCCGAACAATGGCGTCGACATCGAACGGTTTTTGCAAATAATCAAACGCGCCCTGTTGAATGGTGTCGAGCGCTCCTTCGATGTTGCCGTAGGCGGTAATCACCACCACCGGCGTCTCGGCGTGCAGTTCTCGGGTGGCGGCGAGCACCTTCAAGCCTTCTTGGGGCTCATTCATCGCCATGTCGGTCATCACCAAGTCGACCCGTGGCAGGGTAGAAAGCATTTTCTGCGCGGCCGTGGAGTCTGCCGCTTCGTGCACATCGCCCAAGGGGCCCACCAGACGCTTCAACAAGTCGCGCGCGTGCGGGTCATCATCGACGATGAGAATGTGCTGCTTCACTTAAGCGGCCTCCACCGGGCGGTGGGCACCCGAACGAGCGTCTGACAAGGGCATGCGCACCGTCATTTGCGTACCCGCACCGGGCTGGCTCTTCACTTCCAACGTGCCTCCATGCGCTTCAACCAAGCGCTTGGTGGTGGCCATGCCCAGGCCATGCCCAGGCAACGCCTTGCTGTCAGGCGCGCGAAAAAACGGTTTGAACATTTGGCTTAAGGTTTCAGCAGACATGCCGGGCCCGTTATCGGTCACTTCGAGCACCGCGTCACCCTTGTCGCGCCAGGCCCGCACCACCACCTTGGCGTTGGAGCGGCCGGCCGAGTACTTCACGGCGTTCGAAAGAATGTTTTGCGCGATTGACTGCAACAGCTGCGGAGCGCAATTCACGCGCAGACGTGGCTCCAACTTTCGCTCCAGCGACACCTGCGAGAGCGCGGCGGCCTGGCTCACCTCGAGCAAAATGGTCGATACCGCGGTGTCGAGCTCGCCCTGTAACCGGTCAGTCGGCTTGCCCGCACGGCAAAACTTGAGCAGCGCGTCGACCAGCTCGCTCATGCGTGCAGTGCCGGCTTCGGCCTGGTTGAGCAGCTCTTTGATTTCAGTCTGCGATGACTGGCGGCGGGCCAAGGTCAAATAGCCTTTGAGCGGAGCCAAGGGCGCCACCAAGTCATGGGCCACCCGGCTGGCGAAAGCGTCGAGCTCAGCGTTGCGGGTGTTGAGCTCGTTCAACTGCGCCACGATGACGTCTTGCTGCCGGTGGAGCAGCCGCGACACCTGCACCGTGACGAGCAGCGCGATAATCACCGCCAAGCCCAATGCGGTGGAGCTGACCGCGGTCGAACGAAAACGTGCGTTCTCGAGCTGCCGGGTGAGGCCCTTGGTCTCTTCGGCGTTTTGCCGCACCAACTGCCCGGCCAGCTCGTCGAGTTCGAATGAGAGCGGCTTGGTTTCGTCTTCCAAATGCTCGATGGCGAGCCGGTATTCGCGGCTGCGCGAGTACTTCACCGTTTTGTCGACGCGGCGTACCAGCTTCTGCGAGGCATTGTTCAAGCGCGCCCACAGCGCGGCTTCACTTTTGGGGAGGTCTTTCGAGATGCGGTCGGTCGACGTCTGCAGCTCTTTGAAGATGACCTCCATCGCTTCGTCGGCCGAGCGGCGTTCTTCGTCGCTGTCGGCAGAAATGTGGTCTCTCACCGCGCCGATGAGCAAGGCAGTGTCGACCCGAATCAAGCTGATCAGCCGCGCCCGTTCGAATGATTCGGCAAGCAGCTGATCAAGCTTCGAAAAAGTGCGCAGCTCGTCCCACAAGGCAAACCCAGCCACGCCTGAAACCAGGAGCACCACGAAGAACAAACCGGCGCGAAAACCGCGCACAGAAATGCCTGACTGCGCCACGGCCATTGACTTACTCCCCACCCTTCGCAAAAGCGAAGCCGCTAATCGAAGTTCAGCGCCCGCTCGAAGTCAGCGGGGTTGCTGGCCGCCGCCCGGGCCACTTCAATGCTGATGACACCGCTCCGGTAGAGCTCGGTCAAATGCTGATCAAACGATTGCATGCCATAGGTGGTGCGGCCCTTTTCAATGACGTCTTTGAGCGCCGCCGTCTTGGTCGCGTCGATGATGTATTCTTGCGTGGTTTTGGTTTGCACCATGATTTCCATCGCCACCACGCGATTGCGTTGATCAGGCGTGGGCAACAACCGCTGCGACACCACGGCCCTTAAACTTTCAGCCAGGCGCAAACGCACCATCGCCTGCTCTTCAGCGGTGAACACCGAAAGCAGCCGGCCCACCGTCTTGGGCACGTCAGTGGTGTGCACCGTCGAGAGCACGATGTGACCCGTTTCGGCAGCCTTGAGCGCGATGTCGATGGTTTCTAAGTCGCGCATTTCACCGACCAGAATCACGTCAGGGTCTTGCCGCAAGGCCGAGCGCAACGCCGCGTTGAAGCTTTCGGTGTCTTGCCCCACTTCACGCTGCGAAATAGAAGACCGAATGTTTTTGTGCACGAATTCAATCGGGTCTTCAATGGTGAGAATGTGCAGGTTCTCGGTTTTGTTGAGGTGATCAACCATCGCCGCCAACGTCGTCGATTTGCCACTGCCGGTAGAACCCGTCACCAAAATCAACCCGCGCTCGTACGCGCAAATCTTCTTCAGCACCTCGGGCATTTTCAAACCGTCGAGCGTGGGCACGTCGGCGGGAATCACCCGCATCACCAATGAAAGCGAACCGCGCTGCCGATAAATGTTGACGCGAAAGCGCGAGACGTTCTGCAGCGTGTAAGACGTGTCGTACTCAGACAGTGAATCGACGTTCGACTGCACCGCGGCATCGGTAATGACGTTGAGCGCCAATTGACGCGTGTGTGCTGGCAGCAACGGCTCGGTCTTCAGCGGCCGCAACACACCATTGACCCGGTAGGTGGGTGGGTCTCCAGGTCGAAAATGAATGTCTGAAGCGCCGCTCTGCACCCCCAGCGTGAGCAGCTTGTTCATCGTTCCGATGTCCACAACGTCTCCCCTTTGGAGTGCTCTCTTGGGGGAAACGGTGGACACCCCCCGGGCTTGGTTGGGGAGATTGTCCCCACCTACCACACTGTAATCAAATAATTTCAGTATGTTGCAACTGGTACAGCAGGTGCTTTGGCAAGTACTCGCCGTATTTCACGGTACTTAAAAACCCGTCGTTCTTGGAGATTACCCATGAAGCGCATTCTCGCTCTCGCCATTGCCACCTTCGCGTTCGCCGCTTTCGCCGGTGACGAGGCCAAGCCGGCCGACAAGTCGGCGAAGAAGGCCAAGACTGCCGAAGTGAAGAAAGAAGCTGCGCCCACCGAGGCTGCCGCTGTTGTTGACGCTGGCACCCCCGCGGCTCCCGCGAAGAAGTAATTTTCTTCACTTAAGGCTTAAGTGAAAGTGCGCTTGGGCTCGAAAGAACCCAGGCGCTCTTTTTTTGTGGGTGCTTAGCCGTGGTACACGCGCGACGCCACGATGAACCCGTTCTCGATTTCAAACACCTCGGCCACCAGCAACGGCGTTTCACCCGTCACGTGCCGCAAGTACTCGATGAACGCGCGCTTTTCGTCAGCGGTGACTGACACTTCTTCGTAGCGCAGCGACGGCAAGCGGGTCAGCGCGTCTGTCCACCATGCTTCGAGCGCGGGCTTGCCGCGAATCATGCCGTCAGACTCAGGCAGCAACGTGCGCAGCTTGGGAGAAGTGTGTCGACAATTCTCGTCGTACAAGCTCACCAACGCCTTCACGTCGTGCGCGTTGAACGCTTTGAGCCATTGGCGGGCGATGTTTTGGTTGCGGGTGCCGGGCATCGCTTTCTCCTACGGCCCGAACCACGGCTCGGTGCCTGACGCCAACTGCAACCCGCCCGACGTCTTCATCGAATTGGCCGGCAGCGCGTACACCTTGTCGCTCTGGCCTGAGTCAGAGCTGAAACCCACCTTGCTGTTGCCGACCCAAGTGGGAAACGCGTCGTTCGCCAGCTCGCCCAAGTGGTCGGTCATCGTCGTCACTTGTTTACTTTCTAGGTTGAGCACGAAAATGCGCGACACGCCCGAACCGATGGTGCCGTCGAACGCGGCCTGCGTGCCGTCAGGCGAAATCACCACCCGGTTGGCAATGTTCATCGCTTCTAAGCCGAGGTTGTTGGTGATGGGCGTGACACCGCCAGAATCTAACGAGACTTTCTCGAGCTGGGTGTAGCTGCTCACCGAATTGCCGGTCATCGCCAGCACCGACAAGCCGTCGGGGTACAACGTGGCTGACGCGTAGGCGAGCGGGTTGACGCCCCCGCCCACCAGCGTAACGAAGCCCGTGCCATCGGCGTTCACCATGCCCAACGCTGAAGAAGCCCCGGTATCGTAAGTAAAAATCACCTTCGAAGCGTCTTTGTTGAAAATCGGGTGCCGTAAATTCGTTTGCGTCGCGGTCGACGAGAAAATGCGCGTGGCCGAGCCGCCGCTGCTCGCCACCGTGAGCAGCTCCGACACCGTGCCGGTCTTTTTCACGTAGACGATTTTCTTGCCATCGGTCGACAGCGATGGCTGAGCCGCGCCTCCTTCGGTGGTGAGTTTGGCGGTGAGGGCGAAGTTGTCGGTTTCGTCAGCCACATAGACATTGCGGTCATCGGGCCCGACATAGACATAGCCGCGCACGAAGTTGAGGGTACCGGTGCCTCCGCCCGTTCCTCCGCCGGGGCCACCGCCACCGTCCAACAGCACACAACCCGAAAAGGTACACGCGGCCAACAGACCGAGCACGCTACGCATGAGGTGACTCCTTGAAGAACTTACCGCCGCAGCTTGTTGAGCTCGTTGCGGCAGTTGTTGCACAACCCCAAGTTACGACGGTCGACGTCGGCGACGGAGCTGGCGAAGAACATGTTGCAGCGAACGTCTTCACAATATGACAACCCTACCAGGTGGCCGGCCTGATGCAGCGCTTCACCTTGGGCCCGTCTTTTTAAAGATTCACCGTCGCCCTTCAAGCGGAAGACAGAGAAAACCGCCGCGTGCGATTCGCGGTCTGCTTCGCCAAAAACGAATTGCGAGTCG
Source organism: Myxococcaceae bacterium (assembly GCA_019694575.1). Classification (GTDB taxonomy): domain Bacteria; phylum Myxococcota; class Myxococcia; order Myxococcales; family Myxococcaceae; genus JAIBBR01. The sequence continues at coordinate 5,021 of JAIBBR010000150.1, read as the reverse complement.
GGCACGAATAAGTCGACGTCGGTGACACCCAGCACCATGGTGGCGCCCGGGTCTTTCACCGTTTGCAACCGTCGCATGATGGCGTTGCAGTGGTACTGGTTACGGTCTTTGTTGAAGGCGTATTGGGGCTTGGCGAGCTGCGTTTTGCCCATGAAGACGCCGGTGTTGAGAATTTGGTTGATGGGTTCTTCGAGATCTTTGAGAAACGCAGCCGAGATGTTGCCGATGGTAACCATCTGCAATTCTTTCACTGTCATTTCGTCTGCTCCTCGCGCTTCGTGCCTTCGCGCCCGGTGCTAAAAAATCAACGAAGCTGGGGCGCCAGGGCTCGAACCTGGATACTCAGAGTCAAAGTCTGATGTCCTACCATTAGACGACGCCCCAATTGCCTCTTACGAAGCTTGCGATGTTAGGCGGATCTGCCAGCGGCCGAACAGCTTTTATCGCTTGGTGGGCGCCCGTTTAGCGTTCCCTTCGGCGTCCGTCTACCCCGATGTATCGAATGCACCCACCTGACTGAGACTTCGGCAGCCGCGGCTAAGGCTCCTCTTAATGGGCGTTGTTCGGCGTATTGTTCTCGAGGGCGCACCAGGCATAAGCAGGCGGCGATGCTTCTTCGCCCCGCGACATTCGCTTCATTGTTTTTCTCATTTGCTTGCGCCCACCCTGTGCCGGCTACGGCTACGCCTGCTTCTTTTCGTGAACCGACGCCGGCCATTCGTTTGCTGGGCAGCCGGGGCGAAGCGCTCGATGTCAAAAAGCCACTGTTGCGCGCCACTGAAACGCGGCCTGTCGTCGAAGGGCTCGATGCCGGTGAATGGGTAACGTTTCGCGCCAAAGAAGGCCTGAGCGAAAGCTGGGCCCGGCTGCGCGCCAGTGAGCAGGGCACGCTCGACGTGACGCGGGCGCCGGCACTCGAAGGCACGTGGGAAGGCGCCGACGCCGAAGCGTGGCTGTGGTCGATGCGCCCCGTCAGCGAGCGACCGTTGGGGCCGTCGCCCTTGGTGCTGACAGTAGAGCGCAAAGGCAAACCGGCCCTCACCCTCACTGTCAACCGCACCGACATTTCGCCAGAGGTCACCGTTACCGCCGTGAAGCAACCCCAGGTGAATGGTGACTGGGTGATGCCGCGGGGAGACGGCCCTTTTCCCGCGCTCATCGTGTTGGGAGGGGCAGAAGGCAGCAACGGCGCCAGCTTGCGGCGCGCGCTAGACTTGGCGACCGCGGGCTTTGCGTGTTTGGCGCTCTCGTACTTCGGCGACGACGGTTTGGAGCCGACGCTTTCGAAAATTCCCGTGGAGCGCGTGGGTGAGGCGTTGACGTGGGTCGCCGCTCAGCCGCACATCGACGGGCAACGGTTGGGCTTGGTGGGCGATTCTCGCGGAGGTGAGTTGGCGCTCATCGCCGCCGCCAATTTTCGGCAGGTGCGTGCGGTAGCGGCCATTGTGCCCAGTGGTTTGCAATGGGGCGCGCTGAAAAACCCCAATGAAACCGCGTGGACTTTGGGCGGCAAACCACTCGCTTTCGTACCGTGGTCAGGCGTGCCGGCGCAAAGCGTACGCGACGCGTGGGGCCGCACCACGGTCACCAGCTTGGGCATCTTTACTTCGTCACTCTCGCGTGCGAGCCCGTCGAAAGTGGCGGCGGCGACGATTCCCGTCGAGAACATTTCAGGCCCGGTGCTGCTTATCGGCGCGAAAGATGATCAAGTGTGGCCTTCATGCCAGCTGGCTGAAGTGGCCAGGGCGCGGCTCGCCAAGCATGACCATTTAGAGCGCTACGGCGACGTGCTGCGCTGCTTCGAGGGCGCGGGCCATCGCATTGGGGTGCCGGGCAGCTCGACCATGTCGCATTCGCGCGAAATCATCGGCGACACGCTGGTGAACAAAGGCGGCACGCCCCAGGGCGCCGCACGCGCTGAGAGAGAAACCCGCGCCATGCTGCGCGCCCACTTCGAGCGGGCGTTGAAGAGCTACTTTTTCAACCCCAAGCCCACGTAAACGAGCGGTCGCAGAATGCTCCACCAACCGGTGATGGGCTTCATCTTCGTCTGGCCCAATTTCTTCGGCGGGTAGATTTTCGTCACCGGCACTTCGGCCGTGCGAAAACCGCATTGAATGGTGCGCAAATACAAGTACGGCTCGAGCTCGTATTCATCGAGCCACCGCTGATTCAAGTCAATGCGTGTATCGGTCAGCACGCGGCGGTGCACCGCACGAAACCCATTGGTCGATTCGGTCACCCAGCGGCGCGCCGCGAGTGAAAACAGAAGCGGATGCACCCGTGTCGCCACCTTGCGGTAAATCGGCATGGGCCCAAAATTCGCGTCGCGTTTCAAAAAACGTGAGCCCTGCACGAAATCGGCGCGGTCACTTGCGATGGGCTCAAGCAACACGGGTATCTCTTCAGGAGAGTCTTTGTTGTTGCCTGCCATCACCACCGCGACGTCGTAGCCCTTTTCAACCGCGTACTTGAAACCGGCGCGCAGCGCGGCGCCCACGCCCACCACCGCGCCCATGTCGAGAATGTTCGCCCCCGCGGCCTTCGCCACTTCAGCCGAGCGGTCGGTGCTGCCGTCATCGATGACCAGCATTTCGTCGACCACATCGCGCGGCGTGCGACGCACCACTTCGACGATTTTCTTTTCTTCGTTGAGACACGGCGCCATCGCCAAGATGCGTAAGCCCCGGTACATGCGTCGTTTCTAGCAGAGTTGCATCGAGCATCAGGTAGCAACTACAGCGTCCACCTCAAAGTCGCCTAAGCTTTGGCTCTGCTTCACCATGGGGAAAATACAGCTCGCATTCAACGTGATGAAAGCGCTGCGCGCAGGGGCTTTGCCCTGCGTGTTGCTAGGCCTCGCCGCGGCGTGCGGCGAACCACCTCCGCAATACGGAGAGAACCGGCCCACCGACTACAACGTGGTGCTGGTCACCTTCGACGGCGCGCGCTGGCAAGAGTTTTTCGCCGGTACCGATGAGCTGCTCGCGGGCGAACAGCAGCCGCTTTTTCCCCTCTTTTGGTCGAAAATCGCTCCGCGCGGTGTCGTGTATGGAGACCCTCGCACCGGCAGCGCAATGACCGTGAGCACCGCGGCCAACGCCAGCTTGCCGGGGTACACGTCTATCTACGCCGAAGTTGACCAAGGCTGTCTCACCAACGGTTGCGGCCGCATTGCCGTGCCCACTTTCGTCGACCGGCTCAAAGACGAGCTCGCGTTACCGAAAGAACAGCTCGCGGTTTTCGCGGCGTGGGCCAAGCTGCGGTTGGCGGTGACGGGGCGCGATGACGTGGCCGTGGTGCACGCCGCCGATTTCGATTTGTCTGCCGAAAAGCAGCACCCCATGGCGCCGATGCTCGAAGAGAGCCTTGAATTCGACCGTGGGCCTGTGCTCGACGGCTTCAATTATTTAACCGAGCAACACCCGCGCTTTTTACACCTGTCGTTTCTTGATTCAGACCGCTATGGCCACCAAGCCAATTACGCGCGCTATGCCCAAGTGCTGGCGACGTATGACCGGTTGCTCGAAAAGCTGGTGAACGTGCTCGATGCTTCAGGCGAGTACGGAAAAAAAACGGCGCTCATCATCACCACCGACCACGGCCGCGGCCAGTGGGACCAATGGAGCGAACATGGCCCGCATGTGCCCGCTTCGGCACGCGTGTGGGCCTTCGTCATGCTGCCGCCTGCTGCGAACGATTTCTCGCTCGAAGAACCTAACGCGCGCGGCTTCGAGCACCACGACGTGCGCTATACGATTGAGTCGCTTTTCGGCTTGAGTGTCAAACGCAGCGCGCACCATGGCTCCGGTTTTCTTCGGCCCCCACCGTAATGCGCCACTTCGCGGCACTCGTGCTTTTCATCGCAGCTTCAACGGCTGCTGCTGAACCGGGGGAGCACCGACGTGTCGACTTGGGCATTTCGGTTTTCACCTCGACTCCCGAGCGCTTCACCGGGTGCGTAGGCTTGCATTTCGCCCGCCAGTGGGAAGTCGACACCTGCTTCAGCGGTGACACCCACCTCTTTACCTTTGCCCCCCACGCTTTTTACCGGTGGCAGTGGGCTTTTCCTCATAAAGAAACAGAGCGTCGCGGGCTGGTGCTGGGCATCGGCCCCGGGTTCGGCGGCCGCGTCACCCGCTTCTGCGCTTTCGACAGTTGCTTCGTCAGCGGAGGGCCTGAAGCGCTCGTTTCTTTCGAGGCAGTCGAATGGCTGCGCGAAGGTCTGGGACTCGGCGTGCAATTCGACGCAGGCCTCGCCACGGTGTGGATGAAAGACACCACTGGTGTGGTCGACCGCGCGTACCGATTTCCGGTGCGAATTCTTTTGGGGGTTTCGCTTTAACCCCTGGACGTCACTGGTCATTCACTAAACGTTGAGCCAGTATTCGCGGCCCACGCAGCTGGAGGCACGACATGATTACCGGAGCTCATGCCATCATCTATTCGACCGACGCAGAGAAAGACCGCGTCTTCTTTCGCGACGTTCTCAACATGCCTCATACCGACGTGGGCGGTGGGTGGCTCATCTTTGGGTTGCCTCCTTCAGAGGTGGCGTTTCACCCGGGCGAAGCGAATGACGCACATGAGTTCTACCTTTTGTGCGACGACGTAAAAGCTTTCATCGCTGACATGACTTCGCGCGGGTATGCCTGCAGCAAGGTGCACGAAGCTCCGTGGGGCGCATTGACCCAAGTGACTCTGCCCGGCGGCGGCAAGCTGGGCGTCTACCAGGCCAAGCACGCACGCCCGGCACAAGGTGCGCGTAAGTCCACCACTTTGAAGCGCAAGCCACGCCAGCCAGCAAAGGCGAAGAAGTCAGCCGCGAAGCGCCGCGGCTAAAGCGAACGTCCTGTCAACCTGGCCGTTTCGGCGTCGCCTCACGCCGCGCCACCGCCAACGCAATTTGTGCCTGCAGAAAGTCTTGCAGCGAGCGGCCACTCGCTGCAAGTTGCTGCGGAATGAACGACGCCTTGGTCAAACCGGGCAACGTGTTGATTTCGAGAAACACCGGGCCACCC
>JAIBBR010000149.1 GCA_019694575.1 Myxococcaceae bacterium | reverse complement strand
TTTTCGGCCGCCGTGGATCAGCGCGTGAGCAACCGCCGCTCTACAATCAACCCTGTGGCGCATACACCCGATCAGCGCTCACTCCGAAACCACCCTCAAATGACCATATGTTGCGGAAGTTGGGCTACGGCACAGCCCGGTCCTTCTCGCCCGACGCCTCAACATCACCGCCTTTTTTCGGGGCCGGTGACCGATACGGGCTAGGCGCTTCATCAGCGCCAAGCTTGAACGCCCTCGCGGTTAGGGGTCAACCAAGGTGATGTCGATGGGCGCCGCACCACCGCTCGCGGGCAATACCTGCTTCGGCGCGGGCGTCGGCGGCATCGTTTTCGGCGGAGACACCGGGTCAACCGCATAATTCGGCCCACTCGCCGAATCGCCCGCCATCACGTCAAGCCAGGTAATGAAATAGTAATTGCCCGGCGCCAACGGGTTGCCGCTCAGCGTGCCAATAGCGGGAAATTCGAAATTCATCGGGAAAGTGCCCGCGTCCATCTTGGCAATCTTGCTCGGAGGCCCGGTCACCGGGTCGGTGTTGTGCAGCACGAAGTTGATGGCCACGCCCGTCTTGGTGCCGTTGTACAAAATGCGCCCGCAGAACATGCCCGCCGCGCAGGTGCCGCCGTCACCCGTCATCTGCTGCATGCCTGCATCGAGAACGCCCGCGTCGACACCTGCGTCAACCTGGTGCATGCCCGAATCCATCGGACCCATTGTCGTCACGCACGCGCCGGCTTGGCACAGCTGCGACGCACTGCACATTTGACAGCTCGCCCCCGAAACGCCGCACGCTGACGCCACGGTGCCGCCTTGGCATTTGCCGTCACTGTCGCAACAGCCGGCGCAAATCGCTTCGCACCCGGTGCCGCTTTGGGTGGTGCCACAACCGCTCACGTACCCGCCCACCACCGCCGCGCTCAAAAAAGCCACTGCCGAAACCGTTTTCGATGTCATCACTTGCTCCATGCGAGTCCGCGCGGCCCGTCTCCCACGGGTAACCGCAACGTCACGTCTAAGGTTTTCAAATCTAAAAGCGCCACCGAGTCGTCACCCGACAACGAAACGGCCAGCGTCATACCGTCAGCGCTCAGTAGCCCGCCCACCGGGTTTTTTCCAACCGCCCACTCTTTCGCCAGCCCCAAGTCTGAGAGCCGGTACAACGCCAGCGTGTTGCTCAAATGGTTCATCACCACCAAGTGCCCCGACGCGTTGGAAACGAGCAGCCCCGTCGGTGACGAGCCCACCGTGAAGCGCGACGCAAACGCGCCGGTGCGCGCGTCGAGCACCACCACCGCATTGGCGCCTGATTCCGCCACGAATAACCGGCCACCCGCTTTGTCCAACGCGACCCAAATCGGCGCGTTGAGGCTTTCGTCTTTCCACTTCGTTTGCCCGTCGTCTGCGCTGACGCACAGCACTTTGTTTTTCAAATAGTCGGCGAAAAACAGGGTGCGCTCTTCGTCCCAAAATTCAAACCCAATCGGGTCGCCTTCGACATTGAGTGTCTTTTCGGTCTGCAGCGAAACAGGGTCGATGATGGAAAAAGAGCTTCCTCCTGAATTCGCCACCACCACTTTGTCGTGCAACGTGTCGGGCCACACCCAGTACGGCTTTGCGCCCACCGGCGGCTTGGCCAGCACCTCGTGCGTCGCCGCGTCGAGCACCCACAGTTCGTTGCTCTGGTGCATCGAAACGAATAACCGCCCCGTCGCCTCGTGCAGCACAATGCCGATAGGAGCTTCACCCACCGCCACCTTCGTCGACGTGCCGTCATCGAGCGAGGTGCTGACAATTTGATTGGCGTAAATCGCGGTGCTCCACAAATGCCCGCGGCTGGCCGGCACCTGCGTCACCGGCTTGGCGGGGCCACACCCCAGCGCGCTGCACACCATGGCAAAAAAGGCGAAGCGTTTCATTCAGAGGGCGTGGGCATAGCGTTTGATTTCCGCAGCGGCAACTGCGGCAACGCCAGCGTCAATAACAGGCCCAAGAAAGCCACCACCCACGCCACGCGGTACACGAGCGAAATCGCGTCGGTGAAAGCCTGCTTCATGCCGAAGCCCACCGCGTCAATGGCGGTTTCTACCTTGCTCTTCGCTTCGGTGATGGCGCGGTCTACTGATTCTAACGCCTGCACTTCTGCTTTCTCTTCGGCGGTGGCCTGCGCTTCATCGAGCGCTTGCTTCACTCCCCGCAGCACCTCTTCACGCTGCGCCGGTTGCTTCAACGCTTCGGGGGGAATCACATTCAACCGCTGGCGCACTTCACGCGGCCAGTCACCCGCGCTTTTGAGCGCTTGCCACGCCGAAACATCTGCCTGGTGAGACGCCACCAGCACCCGCTGCCACATTGCTTCGTAACTGCGCTTCACCATCGCGCGCGGGCCACCCACTTCAAGCATCGTCTTCAACCGTGCATCAGCGAGTGGGCTTTGCTTCACCAGCGCAATCGCCGACGGGTCTCCGAGCAGCGCTTGGTGCGTGGCTTGCTGCGCCACCTCTAACTGCGCGCGCACTTTGTCTTTCGCGGCGGTGGTGTCGAAGCGCAAGTCGTGCGCGCCTTCGCCTTCACTGCTGGGAGCGCTGGGGCTGCCTTGGGCCCGTTTTTGAAATTGCTCGGCCAACGGCGGTGGCAAACCCTTCGTCGCCGCGGCCACGCGTTCGGTCATGCCTTGTGCCAACGCATTGGCGAAAATAGAACCGGCGATGGCAATACCCACCGTGGCCCCCATTTGCCGAAAGAATGTCGCCGAAGAAGTCGCCACGCCGATTTGACTTGGGCTCACCGCGTTTTGAATCGCAATGGTGTAGAGCGGTATTGACGGCCCCAGCCCCAAGCCCACCAAAATCATTTTCAGCGTCACTTCGTGCTGCGTCGAGTCTGCATGCAGGGTGAAACCCATGACCGCGAAGGCGAAAAGCAAAATGACCAAGCCAATTATCATCAACAGCTTGTACTTGCCCAAGCGCGACACCAACTGCCCGCTGATGATGTTGCCCGCCACGATGCCAAACACCAGCGGCATGGTGGTGAGGCCAGAACCCGTGGCCGACGTGCCCACCACGTTCACCATGTAGAGCGGTAAAAAAACCATCGGCGACATGAAGGCCGCGCCCATGGTGAAGATGGTGAGGTTGCCCACCGCGAAGACGCGGTTTTGAAACAGCTTCAAGTCGAGCAGAGGCTCGGGCGCCCGGCGCTCGACAAAGAGAAATGCCACCAAGCCCACCGCGGCGACAATGAAGAGAACGGCGATTGGCCAGCTGCTCCACAAAAAGCCGTTGTCGTGGGGCCGCAACACGGTACGCCCGAAAGAGAGCGCGAAGAGCAGGGGCACCACCGTGAGCGCCAAAGACAAGGCGCCCAACACATCGACCCGGGGAGGCTTGTCTGAATACCTGCGCAAAGCGGGCATGCGGCTGGCGATGAAGGCCACTGCCAACAGGCCGAGCGGCAAGTTGATGAGAAACACCCAGTGCCAACCCCAGTGGTCGGTGATGAAGCCACCTGCCAGCGGGCCCACGATGCTGGCCAAGGCGAAGACACTGCCAAAAAGCCCGGTGTACTTGCCGCGTTCAGCCGGAGGAAAAATGTCGGCCACCACCGCGAAGGCGCTGGTGAAGAGCGACGCCGAGCCCATGCCTTGAAGGGCGCGGCAAACAATCAGCTGGCCGGCGGTTTGCGAGAGCCCACACAGCACCGAGGCCAGCAAAAACACGCAAATGCCGAACAGCAAAATGCGCTTACGGCCGTACAGGTCTGAGAGCTTGCCGTAGATAGGAACAAAGACGGTAGAAGCCACCATGTACGCGGTGGTTATCCACACATAGAGCGAAGGCTCGATGGCCAGGGCCCGCTGAATCTCGGGCCCTGCCGTGGCGACGATGTTCTGGTCTAACGCCGCCAAAAACAAGGCGAGCATCGTGCCGGCCAGGGTCAAGGCCTTCTGCGACCCCGTCAGCTCCGATACTGCCTTCACGCTCAAAAGCTCCCGCGATGGCCGGTTGCGTTGAGAACTACTTCTTCTTGTCGGCGGCCTTGGCGTCGGCCTTCTTCTTTCCCGGCTTGGCTGCGACGCCCTCGAAGAGCGCCTTCATTTCGACGGGAGCCTGCTTCTTGGTCGCCAGCACCGCATTGACGGCGCGCAACACTTTGGCGCGAACCCGGCTGGCCAAGGGCTTGTCACCAATCGCCGCCAACACCTGGTTTTTTGACAGGCCGCGGTTGCTCTTCGGCTTGGCCAAGTTCAGCTCGGCGTAGCTCTTCTCGTTCTTGGTGCGGCGCTTGGTGGCGCGTTGCACCAGAATGGTGCGGGCTTCACTGCCTCCCGCTTCAATGCGGTTCGAGGCAATGACAATGTGGTCCGGCTTGATGTCTTTAGAATCAATCAGCGTTTTCAATGCACCCATGAATAGAGCTCCGAAAAAGTCGAAAAGGCGGGGGTACATCGCTCATTCGTGAGAATTTTTCAATTCCCACGGGCGATCATCTTGATCCACCCCCCGACTTGAGGTTATGAGGCCCGCTCCTTTTCAAGCAGGGACGGATTCTCAGCCATGGCCAAGACGAGCAAAATCAACAAGAACGAGCTGCGCAAAAAGCTGGTTGCCAAGTACGCGACCCGTCGGCGTGAGCTGAAGCAAATCATTCGTAACATCAACACGCCTCCCGAAGAGCGCGTCGCGGCGCAGGCAAAGCTCGACAAGCTTCCTCGTGATTCGAACCCCATTCGCGTCGTCAACCGCTGCCTGGTGACCGGTCGCCCCCGCGGCAACCTGCGTTACTTCCAGCTTTGCCGCATCACCTTCCGTGAGAAGGCGTTGAAGGGCGAGCTGACCGGCGTGGTGAAGTCGAGCTGGTAATTTTTTTTGGGCGGCTACACGCGCCTTACATTTTTTGAAGGAAGTTCACGATGAGTCGAGTTTGCGAAATCACTGGTAAGCGTCCCCTGGTTGGCAACAACGTCAGCCACGCCAATAACAAGACCAAGACGCGGTCGAAGCCCAACCTCCAGGTGCACCGCTTCTATGTGCCCACCTTGAAGCGCTGGGTGAAGTTGAAGGTGTCGGCCCATGGTCTGCGCATCATCAACAAGCGCGGTATCGACGCGGTCGTTTCACAATTGAAGGCCGAAGGCGCGCTGTAACCTTTCGCTTTTTCCCATATCTGTCTTTTTGACGGCCGCGCGGTAGCATCTTGCTTCGCGTGATGAACACTTCATTGTCTTCAGCCGTGCTCGTCGTCGATGACGAAGACATCGTGCTGCAGGTGTTACAGGCCATACTTGCCAAACATGGTTTGCAAGCCGAACTGGTGAAAACCGGCAGCGACGCCATTCGCCGACTGATGGACAACCGCTATGGTTGCCTGCTCGTCGACAAAAACCTGCCCGACAAAAGTGGCCTCGACGTCATTTCTGAAGCGCGACACCTGCAGCCTTACTGCGGCTGTGTGGTGATGACGGCGTACCCTTCGTACGAGTCGATTCTCGCGGCGATGCGCATGGGCGCGGTCGACTATTTAGAAAAGCCCTTCGCTGACTTGAACCTCGTCGCGCAGAAGGTGCAAAGCGTGCTCAAGCAGCAGTGGGTTCATTTCGAGCGCGACGCGTTCGCCGAGACGATTCGCGAAATGCGCGGCAAGCTGAAGCAGCGCGACGAGTTGCTGCTGCAGCAACAGACGAATTTGGAAATGTTTCAGGAAATCGTCGATTTTCGCGTCGAGGAATATACGGAGCAGTTACGGCAGAAAGTGAAGAACCTGCAGCACGAGAATGATGAATTGCGCGAGCGGGTTATCGCCGCTGAGCCGAAGACGGTGCAGTGAAATGACGGCACTGGGTTCGTCTCACCAAAGCTGACTATTCAGCGTTTCCAAGCGCTTTTCCGACGCCGGGCCGCAACAAAGGCCAGCAACGCCAGCGAAAGCATTCCCGGGCCTGAATGACAGCTGCAGCCGCCGGGCTTATTCATACCGCCACCCGCGGCGCCGCCTTCACCTCCACCCGCCGTGACGCCACCGCCGCTGGCCATCATGCCGCCGCCCATGCCTTCACCGCCGCCGCCAGAGCCACCACCCGAACCAGAATCAGGGGTGCCCGCATCTTCGGTACCAGCATCGATACCGGCGTCGGTGATGCCCGCATCGACACCGCCATCGAAGCCGGCGTCTACCCCCGCGTCAGGCACGCCGGCGTCAAAAGGCAACTCGGGTATGCCACCCACTGGCGAAAACTCGATGATTTCAGCGCTGTACGGAGCCATCACCCGCGTCAACGTGCCCCCCGTCACCACGCCACTGCCTGAAGCGGCCAAACGAGCCAACGGCGCGGCGCCAAACGAGAACGCGCGCCAACTGCCCGAGCCCATGACATTGGCGAAATTGAGGTTCGCCGTCTGCGGCACCGCCGAGTCTTTGTTGATGAGCACCACCGTCAATTTGCCCTGCGCGTTGAACGCCGCGAATGACGCCACTTTCGTCACGTCGCTCGAGTTGGCCGAAACAGAGACCTCGCCAAAGCGCGCACCGGCACCGTCGAAATTGCGAAAGAGCTTGAACGCGTCTTCAAGCAGCGCGTCGTCAGCGGGCGCGGTGCCCAGCGCCGCCAAGTCGACACCTTCGCGGCCCAAAATACCGAGCACGTCAGCCTGCGCCAGCGCTCCGGAAAGGTGGTTGGGTGCTCCCCAGTCATACTCAGAAATGGCGAGGCCCGTGCCGGGGTAATTCGCCGCCACCCACTCTTTCATGCGCGGAATGATGCGCAGCGTGGCGTCGTAGCAGCAGGTTTCCCAGCTCTCGGCGATGTAGGTCGGGTCCCACAGAATGGCGGTAGAGCGCAACCGCAGCGCATTGGTCGCGGCACTCGTGTCGCCCGCGGTGATGCGCGCCGTTTCGGGTGCCATCGCCTGCGGAAACACGTGCAAGTCTAAGTAGTCGAGCACGCGCGTGCCGTTGATTTGCTCGTAGAGCTTCGCTTGCAACAGGTAATAAGGAACGAAGTCGACCAGCAGCGTGCTTCGCTCCAACGCCGCGCTGTCGAAATAATTGAGCCAACCCCATTCGGCCGGGCCGAGCGTTTTCGCTGCAGGGTCACGCTGTTTCACCACCTTGCCGTAGCTCGTCATCAAACTGGCGGTTTCCGCATAGGTCGACGGCGCAGGGTGCACGTCACGGTGCGTCTCGCTCCACAGCGCGGGCTGGTTGCCTAAGTTGTAAAAGCGCACGCCACCGTCAGCCGCAGTACCGAAGGTCGCGACCAACTGCTGCACCCAACTGTCGACGAAGCCGGCGTCGATGCGCACCGACGTATCGAGTGGGTCATTCACCGTGATGCGCCCCCCGTCGAGAAACACGCCGTTGCCACAGTCAGCATCGAGCGGGTCAACCGCTTCTTGCGGCCCGTACAACGACACTTTGTAGCCGCAGGTATATGGCGCCGCCGTCGCGCTGCCGTTTTTGGCCACGTAGCCCAATAGCGGCACTTCGAGCAGCGACCACATGCCGGCGTCGAGCGCTCCGGCCACGAAATCGGCCGAGTAGTCGCTGGTGCCTCCGTCTTTCAGCACCAGGTTTTTGTAGAAGCGCCCGTCACCACCTTCATTGGTGGTGGAATTGGTGTGGTTGTAACGGCTCCACGCATTGCCACCCATACGGCGCATGGTGGCACCCATGCGTTTCAACTGCGCTTCATTGCTCTCGGTAACGCCGTAAATGCCGTTCGAAATGGGGTGCCGCCCGGCGAAGACGTCGATGGTGATGTCAGCCGCGCGCGAAGGCAGTGAAGCGAAGAACAGGGCAAGCGCGAGAGACGACGTGCGAAAAAGACGCGACGAGAAAGTAGGCATCGGGCCCGGGAGTTTAATGCAAACTGTCGTTGAGGCCACCCGGCGGCTGCACTGAAGCGAGGTGCGACAAGGTGGTCATGCTTGTTGTAAGCACCAGCCGCTTTGAAAGGCCTCACCGTCAGTGGAGTGCTCGGCCAGCGCGGCGCGCTTGAAGGCGCGTTGCCGGGGTACGAAGTGCGCCCGGGCCAGCTGACCATGGCGCTCGCGGTCGAAGAGGCCCTCGCGCAAGAGCGGCCCCTCCTCGCCGAGGCAGGCACCGGCACCGGCAAGACATTCGCTTACCTCGTGCCCGCAGTGCTCTCGAAAAAGCGCGTCGTCATCTCAACCGCTACGCGCAACCTGCAAGACCAGCTCTTCCTCAAAGACATTCCCCTGCTGCAAGAGAAAGTCGGGCTGTCATTCAAAGCCGCGCAGCTCAAGGGGCGCGCCAATTACCTCTGTCAGCAGCGGCTGCAGTTGTTCGCGCAAAATCCGCTGTTTTCCTCTCCCGAAGACGCCGCGCATTGGCCGGGGCTGAAGCGGTGGGCTGAAAAAACCGACACCGGAGACCGTGGCGAAACGACCCTGCCCGATGCCTGGCCGACGTGGAGCCAACTTTCGACCCATTCCGACGGTTGTTCTGGCGTGCGCTGCCCCTATTACGAGTCGTGTTTCGTCACCCAAGCACGACACCGGGCCGAAGACGTGAATGTCGTGGTGGTGAACCACGCGCTCTTTTTCGCCGACTTGTCTCTGCGCATGCGCGGCGCCGAAGCCGGGTTGTCGGTGATTCCCCATTACGACGCGGTGATTTTCGACGAAGCCCACGCGCTCGAAGACGTGGCCACCGAATATTTCGGCCTTTCCATTTCAACCGCCAAAGTCATCGGCTTGGTGCAAGACGCGATGAAGGCGCTCAAGCCAGCCGATGAGCGCGCCCGGTCACTCACGCCGCTCACGCTCGCGGTGCGTGAAGCGTCAGACGTTTTTTTTCAGACCGTGCAGTCGCGCGTGCTGGGCCCCGCTGATTCAGATTTGCGGCTCGACAAAAACGCCCTCGACGAAGCGCAAGGCCCCGGCGAAAAGCTGCGCAAAGCGCTCGGAGCCTTGGCTGCGTTCTGCACCGGCGACGAGCAAGAGTTGATGCCCATTTACCGGCGCGCCAGCGAAACGCAGGAGCAGCTGTCATTTTTGCTCGCGCACAATTCAGCCGCGCATGTGTATTGGGCCAAGGCCGACGGGCGCACCGTGTACCTCAAAGCCGCTCCTATCGACGTGGGCGAATCGCTCGCCAAACATCTCTATCAATCGGTGAAGCCCGTCATCTTCACCTCAGCCACCCTCACCACCGCGTCAGGTAGCAACAAAAAAAGCTTCAACTACGTGCTCGAGCGTTTCGGCCTCGACACCGGCCATGCGCACACGGTGGAGGTAGATTCACCCTTTGATTTCAGCAAACAAGCGGCGCTGTATCTGCCCAAGAAACTGCCCGAGCCCTCTTCACCTCAATTCGCCGACGTGGCGGCAGAGACACTGCTGCAATTGGTCGAGCTCACCGGCGGCCGCGCCTTCGCGCTCTTCACCAGCTTGAAGCAAATGCAGAATTTTCACGGGCGCCTGAAGCACCGGTTGCCGTGCCGGGCGCTGCTCCAAGGCGAGCAGTCACGGCGCGTGCTGCTCGAAGAATTCGTCAAAGCGCCCACCGTGCTCTTCGCCTCGCAAAGTTTTTGGGAAGGTGTCGACGTACCAGGTGACGCGCTGTCGCTGGTGGTCATCGACCGGTTGCCCTTTGCGCCTCCCAACGAGCCCCTCACGGCAGCGCGCATTGAAGCGCTCGACGACGCGGGCGAAGACGCGTTCAACGGCTACCAAGTGCCGCAAGCCGCGCTGAAATTGAAGCAAGGCTTCGGGCGGTTGATTCGCACGCGCAAAGACCGGGGCATCGTGGCGGTGCTCGACTCGCGGCTCACCGGCAAACGCTATGGGCAAGCCTTCTTAGACAGCCTGCCCAAAGCGGCGCGCTTCGATGATTTGAAATCACTCGCGTCGTGGTGGCGCCCCAGCCCCACGTCTAAATCGCCACGTTCTTGACTCGCCCGCTCGACTCGCAGAGCCTCGCTTTTGATGCAGCCCTCGCGCTTTCGGCTCGTCGTGCTCCTCGCTCTTGGCGCGTGTGGGCGTTCGCAGTTGTATGCACCTCCACCCGCCGACGCTGGAGTGGCCTGCGTGGTGGGGCAACCCGTCGACTGCGAAACGGCGCTCTTGGGCAGCTGCAAGCCGGGTAAAGCCACCTGCATTTTGGTGAACAACAAGCCCCAACCGAGCGCCACCTGTGTTGCCATTAACCAGCCGCAAACCGAAGTGTGCGACGGGCTCGACAATGACTGCGACGGTCAAATTGATGAAGGGTTGCGTTGCCCACACCCGCCTGTTGTCACCTGCGGCCCCGAGCAAGAAGCCGACGCCAACACCATTGCGCGGGTGACAGGCAGCGCCAGCGACCCCGACGGAGACGCTGTCACCTGCCAATGGAGCGTCGTTTCGCGCCCCGACACGGCCACCGGCGAATTCGGCACCGCGCAAAGCTGTGATGGCAGCGAATACCCGGCCGACATCGTGGGCAGGCACCAATTGAGGCTCACCGCTACCGACTCCACTGGGCGCTCGGCGTCATGCGAGACCGCGGTCATCGTGCAACCCGTCGGCGATTTGTGGATTGAGCTGACCTGGGACCGCGCCAACGACGTCGACTTGCACCTGCAGCACCCTTCGGTGGGCGACCCCGTCGCGTCGAGCCACTGGGCGCAGCCCGCGGGCAACAACGACTGCTACTGGAACAACAAGTCACCGGAGTGGGACACGCCAGAGCTCGACGACAACCCCTCGCTCGACCGCGACGACGAGTTCAACGTGGGGCCCGAAAACATTCGCATCAACACGCCCACGGTGAAGCAGAGCTACCGCGTCGGCGTGCACTGGTTCAAAACCCGCCAGGGTTCGCCCGTCACCGCCACGGTGCGCGTGTATTGCGCGCAAACCTTGGTGAGCGAGCAGAAGCACACCATGGGCTCGGTGGGCGAAATGTGGTTCGTCGGCTCAGTGGAACACGGCGGTACGAGCTGCTCCTTCGCGCCCGATGGCCGCACGTTCTTCGTGCAGCCGGTCGAATAGCGTCTCGCGGCGAATTGCGCTCGAGAATCATTCCTCATGCAGTGGGCGCGCGGTGGAATGTCCCTTGCTTCTCGCAGGCAGCTGGCGAAGAAGGCGGCACTCTTTTTGAGGAAATGACAGCGATGAATTCTCACCAGCGTGCGTTGATTATTTTGTTGCCGTGGACCTTGGCGTCATCTTGCCTGCCGGGTGTTACCGAAAGTGACGCGGGGCTCGATGCAGGCGTAACCGATTCGAGAATCATCGATGCTGGAGCTTTCGACGCGGGCACTGACGCTGGTTTCATCGATGGTGGACCCACCGATGGCGGGTCAACCGACGCAGGGCTCGTCGACGCGGGCGAAATCGACGCAGGCATTTCTGATTCAGGAACGGCCGACGCCGGCACAGTCGACGCAGGCGTTACCGATGCCGGCATTTGCGCGCGGGTTCCCCCGGGCTACCCCTCGAATGACGCTTGGGCACGCGAACGCACCACGGTCGACCAACCCGACGACGCACCCGGCGAATACCAAGTGCACATTATTTATGTAGAGCCTTCTGACGTCACCGCGCCAACCCCGCTCGACATCAACGGCACGCTGCGCCGCTCAGTCAACGCCTTCAACAACTGGCTCGCCGCGAAAACCGGGGGCTCCCGCTTTCGCATCGACACGTGCGGCCAAGACATCGACGTCACTTACGTCAAGCTCACATCTACCGAGGCGGCGATGGCCACGGGTGCCGGCACGGGCCTCGGCCCCGCCTTCATTCGTGAACGCCTAGAAGAGCGCTTGAAGACTCAGTTCGCTGATTCAAAAAAGCTCTACTTCGTCTATTGGGACGGCTTGACCTACGGCCGCTGCGGAGGCGCGCCCTTTCCTCCCGCGCTGCCCGGCCATTTCACCAGCATTAACGTGGGCGGCATTTTTCAAGCGACGTTTCTCACCCTCGACGCCAGCACCG
>JAIBBR010000148.1 GCA_019694575.1 Myxococcaceae bacterium | reverse complement strand
TCGGCCGCCGTGGATCAGCGCGTGAGCAACCGCCGCTCTACAATCAACCCTGTGGCGCATACACCCGATCAGCGCTCACTCCGAAACCACCCTCAAATGACCATATGTTGCGGAAGTTGGGTTAACGAGCCGGCGTCGAATGTACCGTCGCTGACCGTGAAAGACGTCGACGCTGCCCTCGAAGTTTTGAAGTCTCTTTCTGGAAAGGGCTCAGGAGCGGAAAAAAACCGCCAGCTCACCGCGCTGTTCAGTAAAGCCACGGGGCTCGAGCAGGCATTTCTGCAGCAACTTTTGGGAGGAGGGCTGCGGCAAGGCGCGCTCGAAGGCTTAATGATCGAGGCCATTGCCCAGGCTTCACAAATTTCCTCAGGCAGGGTGCGCAACGCGCTGATGTACTCTGGGCAAATAGGCGTCATTGCCCATGCCGCGCTGACCGGCGGAGTGTATGCGCTCGATGCCTTTCGCCTCACGTTGATGCGGCCCGTGCAGCCGATGTTGGCGCAACCCGCGGGTGATTTGGACGAAGCGCTCGACGAATTGGGAGAAGCCGCGTTCGACGTGAAGCTCGATGGCGCGCGCATTCAAGTGCACCGCGATGGCCAAGAAGTTCGTGTCTATTCGCGCGACGGTAACGACGTGACCCACGCTGTTCCCGAAGTGGTTGAAGCCGTGCTCGCGCTGCCACAGAAAACCTTGGTGCTCGACGGCGAAGCGATTGCGCTCAAAACCGATGGCACCCCGCACCCGTTTCAGGTCACCATGCGCCGGTTTGGCCGCAAGCTCGACGTGGCTTCGCTGCGCTCTGACTTGCCGCTGACGCCAATTTTCTTCGATGTGCTTCATGCCGACGGCGCCGATGCGATGGCGCTCCCTCTGGCTGAGCGAACGAAGCTGATGGAGTCGTTGCTGCCCGAGCCGCTGCGCATTCGTCGGCAACTCAAGCTCGACGCTGACGGAGCGAATGCATTGTATTCAGACGTGTTACGCCAGGGGCATGAAGGGTTGGTGATGAAGTCGCTCGCTTCGCCTTACGAGGCAGGCCGCCGCGGCGGGGCGTGGCGAAAATTGAAACCCGCCCACACGTTGGACCTGGTGATTCTCGCGGCGGAATGGGGTAGCGGTCGCCGTGAAGGGTACTTGAGCAACGTGCACCTCGGAGCGCGCGACCCCTCCACGGGAGGCTTCGCAATGCTCGGCAAAACCTTCAAAGGCATGACCGACGCGATGCTGGCGTGGCAGACCCAATGGTTTCTTGCGCACGCGCTTTCGCATGACAACTTCACCGTCTATGTGAAACCCGAACTGGTAGCCGAAGTCGCCTTCGACGGGGTGCAGGCAAGCACCACGTACCCTTCTGGCATGGCGCTGCGCTTCGCACGCATCAAGCGTTACCGTGAAGATAAACCAGCATCAGAATCAGACACCGTTGAGACTGTGCGACGCATCGCAGCTCATTGAACCAGCGTCAGTTCGGCCGACACTGGCACTTTTTCAATCAAACATTGATCGGGGTTGCAAACGCTGAAGGAGAGCACCCCGTTCACTTTCTGCGGGCCTTCGGTGGCGCTGCGAAAGGGAATCGCCGTGGTCAACTCGCACGTCTCAGTGGCGGCTGCCGCGCAAGACACGCTTTGGACATTGTCTTTGAAGTCGTAACGCTTCTTTTCGAAATGCCCCGCTGCGTTGTCGCCCGGTTGAAAATTCGTTGGGTACTCAGTGTTGACGTGAAAACCTTGGCGCGCCTTGATGGTGGCGAGCACTTCGCCCGGCTGCTCACCCATGGGCAGGGTTTGCACCTTAAAGGTGATGTCATAGGCGGTGGGTTGCTCTTTCACAGCAGCAGAACGCGCTGCCACGGGTGGGCTCTCTTGCCGGGTACATGACGAAAAGACGAGCGCCCAAGAGACGCCGTGCAGCACCACCCGCCGTACTTGACAGAGCACCCCGTAAGCCTCGGTGTCAGTGTTTTTCAAAGCGCGCTTGGTTGGCATGACGCGACTGTCAGTGACGATTGGTGTTGCTGCGCTCCCATGGGTTGACTGGCGAACGGGGCGACACTGCCCGAGAAACGACAGCGTGTCACCAAGCTAACCGTGCGAGCTTCGGGGTTTTGTTTTTGTGGTGCGCCGTTTGCATTGGCGACGGGCCTTCTCTTTGTTCGAAAGGCTGCTTCAATGAATCGCTGCAATCGTTGTTTAGGTTTTGTACCCCCCGCGGTCACCCAGTGCCCCAATTGCCATTGCGGCAAGCGGGCGTGGTGGACGACGCCGCTGGCCGCGCTGGGGGCTGGTTTCACCGCCGTCACCCTGTCGGCTTGCTACGGCCTGCCTTGCGTGGCGGGGGCGCAAATCAAACTGCCCGACGGCGGTACCCAGGAGGGCTGTTTAGAGTCGTACGACTGTCTCGACGCTGGCACCGCGCCCGATGGAGGCGATGTGCGCGAGACTTCAAAATGGAAGTACAACTGCCTCGGCACCTTGGGGGGAGAAGTCATTGCCCCTGACGGTGGAGTCGACGGCGGGTAACCATGGCGACAACCCGCGATGACATCTTGCGGCGCTTCGACGTGAGTCAGGCGCCGCGCCCCACCTATGTGGTGTGGGAGCTCACCTTGCGCTGCGATCAGCCGTGCACCCACTGTGGTTCACGCGCAGGTGACGAGCGCAGCGGCGAGCTGAGCACCCAAGAAGCCTTGGGCGTGGTCAAACAGCTGCAGCAACTGGGCACCTTCGAATGCGTGCTGATTGGCGGCGAGGCTTACCTGCACCCCGGCTTTCTCGACATCGTGCGTGCGCTGAAAGCCCACGGCATTCGCCCGGCGATGACCTCGGGTGGTCGCGGCATCACTGAAACGTTGGCCCGACAAATGGCAGAGGCTGGCCTGCACGCCATTTCGATCAGCATCGACGGCCTCGAGCCAACGCATGACTTGATGCGCGCGGCACGGGGCAGCTTTGCTGCGGCGGTGCAGGCGCTGCGCTACCTGAAAGCAGCGGGCATTCGCACTGCGTCGAACTTGAATCTGAACCGGTTGAACCAGGCTGATTTAGAGCCGCTCTATGAGCAGTTGAAGACATTGGGTATCAGCGCGTGGCAAGTGCAAATCACCTCGCCGCTCGGTCGCGCGGCTGATCGGCCAGCGATGCTGCTGCAACCGTGGGACCTGATCGATTTGGTGCCTCGGCTGGCCCGCTTGAAAAAGCGCGCATGGGAAGAGGTGCGCATGTCGATTCAGCCGGGAAACAACCTGGGTTATTTCGGCCCCGAAGAAGCAGTGATTCGTTCGCCACGGCCCGATCTGCAAGACCATTTTCAGGGCTGCCAGGCCGGCAAGCAGGTCATGGGCATTGAGTCGAACGGTGGCATCAAAGGCTGCCCGTCGCTGCAAGCTGACTATGTGGGTGGCAACGTGCGCGAGAAGCCGCTGCGTGACATTTGGGAGCAAACGCCTGAACTTTCGTTTGCGCGCCGCCGCACCGTCGATGACCTGTGGGGCTTTTGCCGAACCTGCCCCTTCGCCGAAACGTGCATGGCGGGGTGCAGCTTCACCGCGCATTCGCTGTTCGGCCGCCCGGGCAACAACCCATATTGTCACTACCGCGCCAAGACCTTCGCCGAGCAAGGCCGGCGCGAGCGCTTGGTGTTGAAGCGCGCGGCCCCGGGGGCACCCTTCGACCACGGGTTGTTCGAAATTGTCGAAGAGCCGCTTGACGCACCTGACGTGCGTCCGCCGACTCCGCGCGAGCTGGTGAAAAAGCGACTGCCCGTGCTTACGGCATTGACGGAGGAGGCGCCGCCGAGCTGATGCCTGGCGCTGGCGTGCTGCGTGACTTGCGCCCGCGCTCAAAGAGAATGCCGAGAACCAAAAAGAGCACCGCGCCAATGGCGCTGCCGATCATTTGCGCGTTGAGCATTTGTGCGGCCACTTGTCGCGTCACGGTGACGCAGTCGCACAGCGCATTGCCCACTGCCGGAGCGTTGTACCAAGCGTAATAACGGGGAGCGATCAGGCTGGTGACGATCAACCCCAGCAACGCACCACTCAATACCCACGAAACGAGCTTTCTAAACATCTCTTGCCTCCGTAAGGCCGGCGCTCATAGCACGCACGGAGCAGCAGGGTGTTTTTTACGCGCCGCCGCGCAGCACCACGCTGGCGCTGTATTCGGTGTCCCACGGGGTGGGGCTGCCCACGCCGCTGTGCACCACCAAATAGCCTCGAAAAGAGTCGATGCCCGGAGTGTCGTCGAAGGTGGCCATCGCCGCCACCAACGTGCGCGTGTCGACCCAGTAGCAGGGCATTTTGAACGCGGCGGGGTCGTCGATGAGAAAGCGATCTTCTTTCGGGTGGTACGCGACGAGCACCGCGTGGTGGCCTCCGCCGGCTTGCTCCAAATGCGGCCGCCAGAAGTTGACGATGGTTCGACCCAGCGCGGTGCGCGCAACCCGGCGAAAAGCATTGATGGCTTGCGCATTTTTTTCCCGCGTCTTCGAACAACACATGGGGCTCGGCCTTCAAACCCGCGGTGGCCGCCAACTCACACAGTTCATGCACGCCCAACCCGCGGAAAGAAAAGTCAGAGCCCTTCTGCGTTTTCAGCTGGTGCGTCGCCAAGGTGCGCAAGGTGGTTTGCACATCGCCGCGCTGTTCTTCGGCCACGCCTACTGCCGAGGCCGCCGCTTGCGCCACTTTGGTGCGTTGACCTTTCGGCAAGGCGACGGAGCACAGCGACGCCACGTTGCAGCTCGACAGATCGCGCTGCCCTTGCCCATGCAGGGCGGCGTAGGCGACGATCGCGAGCCCTTCTGCGCCTGGCAGCAGCTGACAACCCACGTCAGAGTCGAGATAGAGCACATGGGCTTCGTGCTGGGGCTGCGCACGTTTCTTTGAATCGGCGTCGTGCTGCCGCGAGAGGCTAATGCATTCGAGCACGGCGCCCGGTTTTTGGGCTTGCTCCACCAGTTCGAGCGCCGAAAACCATTTCAGGCGCGCTCGCGATTCTTCGATTTCACAGCAGAACAGCAAGTCGTTTTGCTCGTTGATCGCCAGCAGCAGCGCAAACCGCTCGGCGCCTTTGTGGCCAAGCACCAGAAGTGAAGGCTCGCGGCGCCGCAAATGAGCCGCCACGCGCGCCGCCAAGGCGTCGGCGGTGAAGGTTTCAAGTTTGGCGAGATGTGGCGTTGCCGCGACCGAGGCCATGGCCGCCATCAATGCTTCGCGGGGCGTGGCATTTGCCTTCGTCTGAAACTGTGCAGAGTGTTTTTGCAGCCAGTCAGCGTCACAGTGTGGAAAACCGCTGCCGTCAGGGCGTTGATAAGCGCTGTGCATGGGCAGCAGGTGGTGCCGAGCCACGTTGAGCAGCCAAGCCGCGGCAACATAACTGCCGCGCGCGTTGCCGCTGGAGGCGATTCCAAAACGCAACAAGTCAGCCAGGCCGGTAATCTGTTTGGCATTGCACTGCGCAAGCAACAGCTCCGTACGGCTGGTTTCAGCTTGGGTAAGGTAAGCATGCTGGGCGGCGGAGGGCGAAGCCATCGAGAGCGAAGGTATCGTGCCCTCAGAAAAGCACGGCAGGTCAATCATTTCTCTTGTTTTCTGAGACAGTTTTTCACGCAGACATTGTGATTACGAATGGTTGCGTTGGCGTGCGCACTGCATAGGGCCGCGCCCATGAAAACCCCGCCCTTGCACATGTTTGTCATTGTCGGCGCGCTGTGCGCCGCCGGTTGCATGTGCGGCATTGAAGACACGCAAACCCTTCAGCCGCACCAGCCAGCAGACGCGATTCTTAC
The DNA here is from genome assembly GCA_019694575.1 of Myxococcaceae bacterium. Lineage (GTDB taxonomy): Bacteria > Myxococcota > Myxococcia > Myxococcales > Myxococcaceae > JAIBBR01. The sequence continues at coordinate 6,201 of JAIBBR010000148.1, read as the reverse complement.
GCAAGTCACGCTCGAGCTTACGTTTCAGAAGGCATCGACCTTCTTTCAACGCCCCACGAAGGTGACGGGGCTCTTGGCGCTCTCGATTGACGCTGAAAGTCGTGTCAGCGGGGTGCTGTCTTTCCCCGGTGAGTCAACGTCGCTGGCGCAAGTGCATGGTCGGCTCGAAGGCCAACGGGTGACGCTCGACGCCCAAGAGGTGCGGGTGCCGCCGGACAGTAGCTTCGGGTGGACCCGGTTTGAGCTCGAGTTCGTCGAAAGCGAGACGCTGTGGGAAGTCGCCCATGGGAGCGCCGAGGGCAGTTGGCAACAATTCGGTGGAGATGTCGTCGACAGTTCTGCCGTCACCGTAAAGCTCTCGGGCGTCGCAGACGTGGGGCCGGCGACCGCGAGCGTTGAGCCGCTGCAAAGAAGTGCCTACCGATTCACCTTGTGGCCCACTGACGCGCTGCGAATTCGGTTCAATGAACCGGTCGATCACGCCAAAGCCATGGCCAAAATTCGGGTGCTGAGCAACAACCAAGTGGTTCCCGGTGCGTTGACCTCGACGCCGGTGCTTGGGCGGGTGACGTCGCTCGAATTTCACCCCAGCATTGGGTTGCCCTTCGCAGCGCCTGTGCGGCTTGATCTGGGTGGTTTGACCGACTTGCGCGGCAACGCGGCGAATGCGCCAGCGGCAGTGCCCGTCGTTGCTGACCCGGGCTCGCTGCTCAACAACCCGTCGTTCGAAAAGGGGCTCGAGGGTTGGTCGGTGCTGGGCAGCGAGGGGAAACCGGCGGGGGCTTTCAAAGAGGTGCTGCCCGCTGACGGCAGCCAGCAGCTGGTGTTGAGACAAGACACCGGCGTGGCTGGCTATTTCGATGTGCCAATGACCGCTACCACGTTGTCGTTCTCGCTGGCTTTTTTCGCAGAGAGTCAATTTGTCTCGGCCGCTTACAGTGGCACGGTGCGATTGTTTTCGCCGGGTGAACCGCCACAGCTTCTCTTCGATGGCGCCGCCCACGTCGAAGACAGCGTCGACTGCAACTGCAGCGAGTTCAGTCGCCGCTTTGGCCCCCAACGCCTCACCGCCGATCTGGTGCCGTTGCGAGGCAGGCGCGTGTTTCTCGTTGCCGAGGCGCGCTCCGCACAGCTCATCGGCAACAATTCTTATGCGCTCGTGCTCGACGACGTGAAAGTGCAGTAGGGCCTTTGAAGCGGGTATGGTCGCCGCCATGCTTCGTTGCCCGCTCTACGCTGCCGCGGTGTTGCTCGTGCTGTCGTTCGACGCGTCAGCCCACTTCGTGTTGTCGGAGCCCCCCAGTTGGACCAACCAAAGCGCCGCCGGAGACCCGCAGAAGAGTGCGCCGTGCGGGCAAGATGACCCCGGGGTGCCGGCAGAGCAGACCCACGTCGTCACTGTGGTCGACGAAGGTTCAATGTTGAGCATCACCGTCAACGAGACGATTTTTCACCCCGGCCATTTTCGAGTGCAAATCGCACAGAACCCGCAGTCGCTGCTGGCTGATCCTCCCGTGACGGTGGGTGACACCGCTTGTGGCTCGACGGTGATCGATTCTTCTCCCACCTTGCCTTTGCTCGGCGATGGTTTGTTGTCACACACCTCGAAGTTAAATGGCCCGCAGACTTTCAAGGTTCAGCTGCCAGCGGGCTTCACCTGCGATGGCTGCATGCTGCAAGTGGTTCAGTTCATGAGCAGCCACGGCCTCAACGACCCCGGGGGGTGCTTCTATCATCACTGCGCGAACGTCACGGTGCGTCCACTCGCGAGGGTTGATGGAGGGCCGACCGACGCCGGCCTGCCCGTCGACGCGGGCACGCCGATGATGAACGACGCTGGGCCAACGGTTTTGGCCGACGGCGGCATGGGCCAAGTGCCGCAAGGTGGCTGTGGGTGCCGCGCTGGGCCAGGCGCGCTGTTGGCGTTGGCCGCGCTCGCACTGCTGACGAAACGCCGCTCGCGATGAAACGGGTTTTGCTGGTTGACGACGATCAGGCCTTGAGCGGCGTGGTGTCGACCGCGCTCGAAGAAGAAGGCTTTCACGTGACGCAAGCGCACGATGGGCGCGCGGGTTTCGAGACGTTCAAAGCAGGCATTTTCGACGTGGTGTTGCTCGATGTGTTGATGCCCGAGCTCGATGGGCTCGACGTGTGCCGCCGCGTGCGCCAGGTGTCGCAGGTGCCGATCATTTTTCTCACCTCGCGCGCTGAAGAAGTCGATCTCGTCACCGGGCTGGAGCTCGGCGCTGACGATTACCTCACCAAGCCGTTTGGTGTGCGCGAACTGGTGGCGCGCATGCGGGCCATCGAACGGCGGTTGAACCGGGGCAAGGCTGAGCCCGGTACGCAGGGCGAGGTGCTCAGCAGGGGTGAATTAGAAGTCGATCTCGGCCGTTTCGAAGCGCGGTGGAAAAACCAACCCGTGGCGATGACGCGGTCGGAGTTGCTGGTGTTGGCGGCGCTCACCCGGCAAGCAGGGCAGGTGCTCTCGCGCGATCGGTTGATCGATTTGGCGCGGGGAGGCGACGCGGTGATCACCGAACGCACCATCGATACTTTCATTAAACGCATTCGGCAGAAGCTGCGCTCGGTTGATGACGGTTTCGACGAGATCGAAACGGTGATCGGCGTTGGTTATCGGCTCAAGGCCCAGAAGTGAGAAGTGCCCGCGCGGCGATCGCGCTCACCGCGCTGTTCTTGGTGCTGTCTCCGTTTTTGATGTTGGCCGTGGCGTGGACCTACGAGCGCACCATTGTGCTCAGCTACGAGCGCGAGCTGAACGCGCTCGCTGATCGTCTGGTGGCCGCGCCTGAACCCGTGTGGGCGGCGCTGGTTGACGACAAGCATGTGTGGGTGCGCCGGTTTTCTTCGTCAGAAGAGCAACGCAGCTATGGAGACCCGTCGACGGCAACGGTGAACTCGTTTTTGGGTTCTTTAAGCGAAGGGCTGCTTGGGCTTTTTGGAGCAGATACTCCATTTGAATTGCTGACTGCTCTCGAAACGGGCGATGCCTCGAAGCGGCCCGACGTGCTCGCGTCGCTGGGCGGGCAACAAACAGCGAGTGCGCGCCCGTCGCCTTCAGGCCAGACCATGGTGGTGTCGGTTTCACGCGCGCTCGGCAATGGGCAGGCACTGCTCATTCAGAGGGGCAATCACCGCGGCGTGCGTCAGTTGATTTTGGCCCGCTGGCAGATCAGCAAGCTGGTTCTGTACCAAGTGGTTTTTGCTTTGGCCGCCGTGGTGTTGCTCTCACGCTGGTTGGTGAAGCCGTTGGAGCAGCTCACGCGCCGAGCCCGGCGCTACCCAGCTGAGCCGGTGGCCGAGCCAGCGCTGCTCGAACGCGCAGACGAAGTGGGGCAGTTGACGCGCGCCTTCAGCACGCTGACGCATTCGCTCGAAGAGCGCCGGCAAGAAACCGTGCGTCTTGCCGCTGACATCGCGCATGAATTGAAGAACCCGCTCGCCACGATTGCTGCTGCTGCAGAATGGGTGGTCAACACGGCCGAGCTTTCTGCCCAGAAACGCGCGCACGTGGGTGGGGTGATTTCAGAATCGGTCGAGCGGTTGCGTGCCACCACCGACGCGCTGCTCTCGTTGGTGAAGCTCGAGAGCGTGCTCGACAAAGCTCCGCGCTCGCAGCTTGCGTACCAGGCTTGGCTCGAGGCGTTGCTCGATTCGTATCGGTCTGACCCGCAGCACGATGGTTGGCGGTTTGAGCTCGAAGTGATCGGTGCTCCCCTGGTTTTCGTGGCAGCCGAGGCCTGGGCGGGCATGTTGCGCAATCTGATTGACAACGCGCGGGTACAACCATCGGCAGAGCGGCGAATTCTTCTGCGCGCGCGGGTCGAGGCAGAGCAGCTCTTCACCGAAGTGACCGACTTTGGCCCCGGTGTCTCGGCAGGAAATCGCGAGAAAATCTTCGAGCGTTTCTTCACCGCGCGGCCCGAAGGCGTGGCGCGCGGTACGGGCTTGGGTCTGGCCATTGTCTCGGCAGTGGCCCAAGCGCACGATGGCCATGTCGAGCTGTTGCCGGCCCGGCCAGGTGAAGGCGCCACTTTTCGCGTGTCGATTCGGCACGTTGCGGCTTTGGCCACACCGTTGCCACAGAGATCTCACCAACAGTCCTCGCCGGGGGCATAAGCGCGCCACACCGCTCGCCCATGCTGCTTCTCATCACAAGGAGGCAGCTCACATGGACGAAGTTCGTAACGCAGAACGAAAAGCAGAGCCGGCGCGGGTGGTTGATGCGCAAGGTGTCGAGCCCTATGTGCTCGGTTTGGGCGGTAGCGTGTTGTTGTTGTTGGGAGGTTTCTTCGCTTGGCGCGAGCTGGCGCTGGCGAACGAAGTGCTGATGCTGGCGGCGGCGCTGGTGGCGTCGGCCATTGCGTGGTTTACCACCAAGAAGCAGCTGCCGTTGTTGGGGCCGTTGGTGTTGGTAGCCGCTACGTTGTCGGCGGGCGCCTGGTACGCGGCCAACAAGGAGCCGTTGTTGATTGTCGCCATGGCGATGACTTTGCTGATGTCGGTGTTCGCCACGTGGTACGGGCAAAAGGCTTTTCCCCGCGAGAAGTTTCAGCTGCACCAGACGTTTTCGTGGTTGGGCATGGCGTTGAACGGCTTGGCGACCACGTTCGCGACGTACTTTCTCGTGTTCAACGCGACAGAAAATGACCTGAACGACTTCGTGGCTCGCCGCGTGCTGCTGACGCTGACCTGGTTGGTTTCGGGCGCGTTGATGGTGATTTGGGGCCGGGGCAAGAAGGCGCCTGAAATACGCGACGCGGGCTTCGTGGTGCTCGCCGCTTCAATGAGCAAATTGCTGTTCTACGACATGGCACACACCGATGGCATGGTGCGCGTGGCGACGCTTCTGGTGGGAGGCGCGGTACTGCTCGGCTCGAGCCAGTTGGTTGCCTTCTTAAACCGTGGCAAGGCGGTGCAGTGATGACCGGCTTGATTTTGACGGCGTTGGTGGTGGGCCAAGTGTGCTTTGCGCCCAGCGACGCCCGGCCGGGGTGGAAGAGGGCGCTGATTCCCGATGAGGCACCGCGGTTGGCCGCCCCTGACGGCATTGATCAATACCGTTCGGCTGAGACTTACGAGACGGTAAACGAGTACCCCATGGCTTCGCTCCAGGGGTGGACCGGGCGGGTGGGTAAAACCGAATTCGAGCTCAAACCCAGTGCCGGGGCGTGTGAGCTCGAAGTCGAATTCGCCGAGCCGCTGCGCGGTGCCAAGGTCTCGATGTTTGCTTCAGGGCCGTTCGGCCCGATGATCTTCATGCGTGAAGTGCGCCAGCCGGGCAAAACGCTGCGCGCGAAGTGGGGCAAGGAGGGCGTACATTGGGTGAAGGTGGTTGTGCATGATCACTTTCGCCAGGAGCCGGTCATTCAACGGTGGAAAGCGGTGTGCAACACGCCGGTGGCGCCGACTGAGACGCCGGTGGAGCGGTGGCTGACGTACTTGCAGCCCCCGGGCAAGCCGGTGACGTTGTGCGAGCGCCCCGGTGTCACCATGCGGGTGCACGGCGACCCCAACGGGTTGGTGACCGACTTGGTTTCGGTAGAGTTGACGCGAAAGTAGTGGCTGCTCAAGAGCGCGCGCGGAGCATTGAAGACCGCGCGCGTCTCGCTCGGCGAAAAAGCCTTAAGAGCGCAACTTGGCTTTGAGCGCCTTCGCACTGCGCGGCTTGATGCGCCCGGCCAGTGCCGCGGCCGGCTTCGAAAAATCGAGCACCAGCTGCTTCATGCCGTCGATCAACTTGGGCGAGTGTGTGTCGATCGCGTGCAGGCGTTGTGACAGTGCCGAATCGGGAGGCAGCCGCGACAATTCGGCTTCGCGCTTGCTCGAAAGCGTCAGCTCGGCGAGCTGCTTGGCGAGATCGTTGAGCAGCCGCGGCTCGTCGCCCACCACTAACGCCAGGGCGACGCTGGGTTCACGCAGAGAGTTGGTGCTGGCGCGCTTCATGAGGCTCCTTTTCAAGTCGAGAGCCATTGCCCTCGATGCCCATGAAGACGAGCCTTGCCAGATCAGGTTGCACGGCTCGCGAAGCGTTAAAAAGCGAGCAGTGTGGCGAGGTTGCGACACTTTTTTAGGCTGAAAATGTCAGGGGTTTTGTGATCAAAGGCGTTCTCCGTTCCACAGCGTATCGAAGGTGGGGCACAGCCAAGGGTGGCCCAACGCGCTCGAGAGGCCACGCGT
>JAIBBR010000147.1 GCA_019694575.1 Myxococcaceae bacterium | reverse complement strand
TCACCTCGATTGGCTTGGGTGAAATTCGCCGTTCTGAAACCTGGCCCACGTCGCAGAGCATTACCGTTGGCGCGGGATACATCGGTGAAAGCGGCACGCTTTATTTATGTGTCACCCGAATAAATCGCTTCTTCGACGCGGGTTTGGGCTCGTTGTGGCGGGGCATGCTCAGAGACTCTGACCGCACCGACGTTTGGTACGCCATCAAAAAGCCTCAAGAGCTGTTCGACAAGGCTGCGGAGCTGGCGGGCTTTCCTCCCGCGTAAGGGCCCGCCGCAAAGGCCGCATCGTTTGAGCTTGAGCGTCGGCTCAAAACTGCCCAGCCAGCCCCACCGACGCGCCACCGGGCGTCACCCCTGCCACCAGCTGCGTGTAGCGGCCGGGGTTGTCACCCGACACCCAGAGGTACGTAGCGAAACCCGCGGCCACCGCGCCGACGCCCACCAGCGCCCAACTCGTCGCCTGCAAGGTGGTAACCGTCGAGCTCGCCGTCTGCGCATCTTTGCGGCACGCATCTAAATTGGCCGCGCACTTCACTTCAGTGGGGTGCGTCAACCCGTTCGCGTCGAAGTTGCTGGAGCCGCGCGAAGACGCTTCGAGCACGCGCTGCCGGGGCAAAAACTCATTCTGGTATTGGCCTTCAGCCACCACGCGGTCGACCAAAATGGCGCTGCCCAACCCAGCGATGGCCACGCCCGTCGCTATCCACGCGCCCAGACGCATGCGGCTGTTGCGCTGTTGGTACGCCTGCGCGTAATCCGACGAGGGCAGCAGCGTCACGTCTTCGACCGAGAGCTGATCTTTCTCGATGGTGACGCTCATCGACCGGGTAATGAAACCGTCTTTCTTCACCTGCAAACGGTGACGGCCCATGGGCACTTTGAGTGGCGCGGGCAACGGTGTCGAGCCTTGCGAAATATCGTCGACAAAAATCTCGGCTCCCTCTTCGACCGTACGCACCAGCAACATGCCTTGCTGCGCGGCGAGCAACGGCCCCACCACCTCTTGGCTCGTACCTGAAAGCAGGCTCACCAACTTGTCGACAGTGGGCACCGCGTCGGTGGTCTTCTGGTTCATCACCGTGCCGTCGGTGGTGTTGAGCAGCCGCAATTCAGCAGTGTAATGGGTGCCCGTTTTCACCACCGAGCCGACGATGGCATGGGTCGCTCCCAGCGCCCGCATGCTGGCTTGGGTGCCTTCATCGCTCGAGCCGAGCAGCTGTTTCTGCCTATCAATCGACATCAATTGTCGAATGTCGTCGCTGCTGATGACGGTGAACGCTTCGAGCTTACGCAGCCCTTGCGCCACAGCGCCGGTCGCCAGTTGCGCTTCGAAGTGGGTGGTTCCCTTGCCCGCCAAATCGAACACCGCAATCGAGGGCCGCTCGTCAGCGGCAAAGGCTGAAAAAGAAACCAGCACGGCACAAATACACGCAGTGACTCGGAGCATGTGAAAACCCTTTGTGTGAAATCGAAAAAAAGTGCGCGCATTATGGCCACAACTGAGCATCGCCCGGTGACTCATTTTCGTTCGAAAAACGCGCGTTAGGGCCCGCCACAAAATAAACGGTCCATATCAGCGCCGATCCATCCCGGCTGTCCGCGTTGCGCTCCCTGCGACTTACCACTGGTAAATCTTAGGTCGCGCGCCTCGCCATCCGGGCGCCTCGGCGCAGATCTGGGACCGTTTATTTTGTGGCGGGCCCTTAACGCAACTTCGAGAATTCGCCCGCGTAGCCAGTGCGCGGCAGGTCCCAGTAGTAGCAAGAGGCTCCGCCGGTGCACCAATCGGTGTAGTTGTTCTTGTTGGGCAGAAGGTTGCCTGGAGCGGGCCGCGTCACCAGCACCGCGGTGGTGACTCCCGCCGCGACGACTGCCGCCACCCCTGCCCAGAAATACCAGCGCTCGTAAAGAGGCTTGCCCGAGTGTACTGCCGCTACCGGCGCTTCGAGGGGCGACGAATCACTCAGCGCGGGCCGCGGCGTCAAACCGTTGTCGGCCGGGCGGTCGGGCACAGGCGTCACCGCAGCCACCGCGGCCACCGGCGTGAGGCTCAGCGTGTAGTCTTTGCCCGCGCGCATGGTGAGCACTTCGCTCGCGTCACGGTGGTGCTCTTTGCGCACCCGAACTTCAACCGGGCCGGGAGCCACTTCGACATCGCGCAGCGGCGTCACTCCCACCCGCTTGTCATTCACCCACACTTCGGCGCCCACCAGGTCGCTCTCAACCGAAAGCACGCCCGCCACCGCTTCAATCGACAACGTCACGTCGGTGACTTTGCCTTTGGCGGCGACGATTTTCTTGCTGAGCGGCGCATAGCCCACCCGCTTCACCTGCAAAATGTGCTCACCCGCCGTCACCGCTTTGGGGCCCGTGGGAAAAGTGCCCGCTTCTTTGTCGTCGATGAACAGCCGGGCACCCTTCACGCTGGTGGCGAGTTGCACGTTGAGCTCGGTCTTGGCTTGAACCAACGGCACCAGGTCATCGTCACCTGCCGGCTGGGGCACCGGTTTGGGTTTGGCCTTGTTTTTCTTTGGTTTGCTCCGCTTTTCTTTGGGGGCGTCTTTTTCTTTCACCGGCAACGGCGCGAGCAAGTCGTCATCTTGCGCCCGGGCCGGCAGCGCCAGCGCGGTCACCAATGTCAACGCCATTGCCCACTTGGCCCGAAGCATTGCCCGAATACGCTAGCACGCTCTGGGCGAGGCGCCTGAATCTCGTGTGGGTTTAAGGGCCCGCTTCAGGTTGCTCAGCCCTACCCGTTTTGTATGGTTCGGCCCGCGTTGAAACCCTTTTTGCGCAGGTCGGTATTGGCGTTGACACAGGTGGCGGCGGCATTCGGCGTCGGTTCATGCGCGCACTTCATGGCCCCGTCTGAGGGCGAAACCACCCCCGCCACGGCAGCCGCGCCCGCCTCCTTCACAATTCCACCCGGCTGCGCCGATAACTTTTCGGGCCTGTGGGTGCACAGCGACGACGACAGTTACACGTATCAAGCAGAAGACGACGGCGGCACTTTGGTGCTGAGCGCTTACCGGGCCTGGCCGCTCGACGGGGGAGCCCTCGACGCTGGCGCGCCCGCCCTCGCCGCCCAAGTCTTACTTCGACGCACCGCGCAAGGCTTCAAAGGCACTACCCAGGCCCAAGCCGTGCACCCCTTGGGAGGTCGCACGTGCCCAGTCACCTTTGCCACAGAAGTCACCCACTGTGACGACGGAGGGTTGACGCTGCGTTCAGCCACCTTGACTTCACTGGGAGAAGCCTGCCAACCCGACCCCAGTACGGTGAGCCCCATCATGCTTGAACATCGACTCGCACGGGCCGACGCGGGTGAGCTATAGGGCGCACCTAAAGGGACCCTTCATTTATGACCTCTTCTTTTCCGTTGAGACTGTCGCTTTCAACCATCGCCTTGGTGCTGCTTTGGGGTTGTGACTGTGGCAAGCCGCCGGTGAACTCCATTAACCGCTGCGAAGGCGTGGCAGGCGTGCAGGCCGACCGACTCGAATCATGCACCGACAGCAGCGTGTGCGGTGACCACTTCTCGTGCCGCGCGGTGAAAGACAGCCCCGACCTGCAGTGCTGTTTGTTCACCGACCGTCATTGCAATACCGAAGCCGACTGCTGCCCTGGCCAAACCTGCCCAGCCAAGCGCAATGAGTGCCTCGACAAGTTTCTCGAGTGCAGCGTCGACGAAGACTGCGGAGACCACCAAGACCGGTTCTGCGAGCAATACACCGACACCTACGGCACCAGTGGCCGCTGCCGTTTTCACGCCTGCAGCGCCACCGGCAGTTGCCCGTCGGGCCAAAGTTGCTTCAACGGCGAGTGCATGGCCGAGCTGCCTTGCGGCGGTTTCTGCGAGGCCGGCAAAGCCTGCGTGCCCAGCGCCAACCTTTGCCAAAACTACACCATGCCTTCGGGCCGCGAAGAGGCCGCCTGCCCGATGACCTGCAAGTCTGGCTACATCGCCACCTTTCAAGACCCGAAAAACATCTGGGACAGCTGCCAATTGCCCAACGTGAAGTGCGTGTGCTCTGAATTGCCCAGCCTGCACTCTGAAGACTTGGGCCGCTTCTCATCGCTCGCCACGTCGGCCAGCCAAGGCATGTTCGCCTCGGCATACGACGGCCAATACGGAGACTTGGTGGTGTACCGCTTCGACAGCACGGGGGCGCAAGTCGGCCTCGACTATGTCGACGGTGTGCCGGCGGCAATGGCGAAATATGGCCCGTCAGGCGCACGCCACGGCGTGGTTGAGCCAGGCGACGACGTGGGCCGTTACACCGACGTGGCCGCCTCGAGCGACCGCGTATACGTGAGCTACTACGACGTCACCCACGGCGACTTGAAATTGGCACGGCGTGACCCGAACGGCATTTGGAACTTGCACACCGTCGACGGCGCCACCGCCAACGTGGGCCTCTATAGCTCGTTGGGGTTGGACTCTGACGGGTACCCGGCCATCGCTTACTTTCAAAAAGGCGGCGACGACGGGTTTGACCCTTCGAGCTGCCCGGCGCCGGCGCCCACCGGCCCCAAAGCGTTCATCACCGCGCTGAAAGTTGCGCGCGCCAGCACCGTGGTGCCCGGCCCCACCGATTGGAAAATCACCACCGTCGCCTGCCAGAGCCGCCCCACTCCCGCCTGCTACAACTGCGGCAACGTGTGCGCCGACCCCGGCAGCGGCCCCGAATGCCTGATGGCCGACGCCACGTGCACCGGGTGCAACGCCAACACTGAAGTGTGCGTGGTGTCGGGCGGCGCTCCGAAGTGCGCCAAGAAGTACAACCCTGCCACGCTGAACGAAATTGGAGACGGCGTGGGCCTGTTCTCGTCACTCGCGCTCAACGGCAAAGACGCTTACATCGCCTTCATGAAGCGCACCACGCCCGCGCCGTCGGGCTCGAGCAAGCCCCCAGCCGATGGTGACTTGTACGGCGTGCGCGTCACCGCCGACGGTCAAGCGGGGCCGCTGGTGCTGCTCGACGCGAGCGGCGACACCGGCTATTTCCCCGACGCGAAAATCGACCCTTCGTCGCGCAGCGTGGCCGTCAGCTACCATGACTTCAGCTCGAAGAAGTTGAAGTTCTATCTGGCGCCCGAATTTCAAACTGGCATCGTGCCCGAAGTCATCGACACCGGCGCCGGCGCACCCGGCAGCGGCGAAGCGAATTGGGTAGGCACCGATAGCGCCATCATTTTCTCACCTGTGCCCGGCCAAATTTTCGCCGTGTACCAAGACGCCACCAAAGGTGACTTGAAGCTGGCCAAGCGTGGCACCGCGTGGACCGTACTGCCTTCGGTCTCTACCACTGGAGCAGTGGGCTTCTTCGCCGACGGTGTCTTTAGCGGCGGCAAAATTTTCGCCAGCCATGCCCGCATTCACGCCAAGTTGATTGCGGGTGAGCCGCATGTCGACAACGCGCTCCTTCTCGAAGCCATTACGCCCTAGGTGACTGGTGTCAAACGACGACCGAGTCCCAAACCTCCGAGTTGCGAGCCGCGCAAGGAAGAAGCCCGCAGGAATGCTTGTCGGCCTTTCAAGGGCTTCTGACGATGCCCGGCGAAGTCAAATCGGCGTTTCGGCGACCCCCGCTCGTTTGACACCAGTCCCTTGGACCGCGCGTGGGTGATTCGCTACCCAAGGTGAAGTTGGCGGTTCAAGACGCGCCCGAGCTGCTGCGGCGCTACTACCCCAATGGCAAGTGGGGTGGGCTGACGGTCGACGGGCAGGTGCCTCTCAACGTCGGGCAATTCGTCGAGCTCATCGTGCACGTCGGCCGCCCTGCACGGCAGCTTTCGGTGCGGGGCCAATTGGCGTGGGCGCGCTACCGCGGCTCGAAAGCGTTCGCTGAATCTTTTGGCATCGACTTCGTGCCCCATGACGAAGGCGGCCGCGAGCGGGTGCTCAAGTTCGCCCGGCAAGAATTGTCGCCTGACGCTTTTCGGCTCGACGAGCGCATTCTCACCGACTTGCCCATCAAGCTTCTGCATGCAGGCCACGCGCGCAAAGAATTTTTGGTCGACTTGTCGCTCGGAGGCGCGTTCATTCGTTCAGTTGAGCCACTGGCGGTGGGCGAACCCATCGTCATGCACTTGCGAGCACCGGGCTCGCTGTTTGGCCTCAAGCTCAGCGGCCGCGTGGTGTGGACCCGCCAAGTCGACCCTACCCCCGGCATGGGCGTGATGTTCTTTAGTGCAGACGGCGAGCCGCTGCTCAAGTTGGCCAAGCTGTTGAAGCAAATTTCGCGCGGCTGACGAGCCGCTACTGCCGCCGGCGCCGGGCTTGGTGATAGTGCGGCCCGCACAAGCCGCGCGCCAACACCGGCCGGTTGCAACCTTCGACCGAGCAGAACGACAGCCGCGTGCCTGAACGCGCGCGCGGGTCAGGCTCTAGCCCGAACATCGCGTAGCCCACCGCAATGTAGCGGTCGACTTGCCCACGGCTCAAATGCGCCTTGCGCGCAAATTCGAGCAACCGGGCGTGTGAAGGGTCTTCAGGCTCGAGCGTGGTGCCACCCCGAAAGAGCTCGGCCATCGGCACTTCAAGCGCTTTGGCCACTTCGACCAAGGTCTCGTAGCTGGGGCTGCGTTCTCCCCGCTCGAGCAGCGAAGCGAAGCTGACTGAAATACCGCAACGGGTGGCGAACTCTTCTTGGGTCAGCCGCAGGCTTTCACGCAAGGCGCGTACCCGCCGTGCCAACACCACCAGTTGTTCTTTGGGCGAAAGGGCGCCGGCCGCGTTTTCCATTGGCGCACTTTACATGCAGTGCGTGTCGACTTGACTGAAAGTCATTAACAACCGTGGCATTAGAGAAAAAAAGAGGTTGGGCCCCACCAAGAGCCCAACCCGTGCTTCTATCACGCACCAATCTTTGGGTTACTTCAAGTTGAAGGTGCTCGAGCTGCTGGCGCTACCACCGTAATTAATGAAGCCCGCGGCCTTCCATTGGCCCACCAAGTTCATCTGCTCAATCAAAGTGCCAGCCACCGGTAACGCCGCCCATACCCGGGTGGTTTTACCCGCATCGGCGACGACGAAATCGACTGGCAGGCTCTGGTAGACAATGCCGCCAGGAGCGGTCAGCTCGATGTCCACGTGGTGAGCGCCCGCCGGCAAATGGGTGATGTCCATCGCGAAGTACAAGTCATAAGTGGTGCCCAGCTTGAACTTCGAGGCGAACTGCACCGGCGCGTTTTGCGAGAGCGCCACCTTCACTGACGATGTCACTTTGGGGGCATTGCGCAAATCTTGGGTGGGGCCATTTTCGGGCAGCTGCTCGCTGCTGACCGACAGGCCCGGGTTGCCGCAAGCAGCAATGAAGAAGGCCGACAAGATACCGACAAGAATTTTGGTGTTCATGGGGGAATAAACCTTTTTCGTGTGGGAGCAGAGCAGCGTTTTTTTTTTTGGAGCTAGTTGACCGCGGGAGACTGCGCGGGGCTGGCTTTGAGCATCGCGCTCACGCCGGGGTACTTCTTCTCGAGCGCGCGCAGCACGGTGTCTTGGTAGCGAACCTGCGCCAGCAGCTGGCGGTTCTCACGCTCGAGGTCGAGCTGCTCGAAGGCGACGAAGAGCATTACTTTCAGTTCCGTCGAGTCCCACGGCTTGGTGAGAAAACGGTAAATCTCACCTTGGTTGATGGCGTCGATAACCGTGGGCAGTTCAGCATTGCCCGTGAGCATGATGCGCATCACGTCGGGGTGGCGGTCGCGCACCAGCTTCAAAAATTCGAGGCCCGACATACGAGGCATCGTTTGGTCAGAGATGACCATGTCGACCGGGCGTGAACGCAAAATCTGCAAGCCTTGCTCGGGGCCGTTGGCGGCCAGCACGGTGTGGCCTTCAGACTTCAGCGTCATCTCGAGGGCGAAACGAACCGCGTCGTCGTCATCGACAACCAAAATGGTTCTGTTCAGGTCTTTCATGGGTTGCTCCGGTGGGTGGTGGGCGTGACGAACGAAGACATTTCAATTCGCGGGCCAGCCACTTTTTTTAAAGCAAGTGTTCGAGATCACAACGCGCCCCCTCTCGATGGGGGCGGGTCAATATTTCCGCGGGGGAGTCAAAAATACCTTCTGGGAGAGCGGCGCTGGTTGTCACACCCGCCCCCGCACGCACCGCGGTTTCTCTTTAGCGAGAGGGCCGACGCTCAGCGGTGCTACGAGAGCGGCGACGCAGCCAACCGCCGCACGCGCTCTACCAAGTCGACAGCGTTCCACGGCTTGCTCATGACCTGCTGCACCAAGCCGCTCTCGAGCGCCTTCTGCACATCTTGGTTGTCATGCACCGCAGTGACGATAATCACGCGGCACTTTTGACCCAGGTCGCGCAATGTTTGAGCGAGCAGGGCTCCGTCGCCGCCAGGCATCGAGTAGTCAGTCACCACCACGTCGAATACCGTTTCTTTGGCCAGCGGTATCGCCTCTGACATTCCCGACGCCTCTTTGACGTCGAAGTGCTGAGACAACACGATTGCAGTCGCGCGTCGCAGCGCGAACTCGTCTTCCACCACCAGTACCCGCGGTCGCATCACTCGCCTTCCTGCACACCCTTTATTCAACCAAATTGCATGGCGCATACCCATGTAGGGGTGGGTCGCCCATGACTCTTGTGCCTTATCTGGGGTATTTTCGACCCGTCAGACAACCATCTGATTTTTAATTACAATATTTACAACAACAGCGTCCCCGGGGTGATTTTGACCCACTTCTCGGGGGTCGGGCTTGACTTCACCTGCGTGAAACCGGGGGTTTTTAGACCCGGTATTTCGGCACCCGGCTTGCTCAATACGGGTCGAGGGTAACCCACCATGAAACGCATTCTGCTGGTCGACGACGAAGAATTGTCTCTGCGCGCCTTGAAGCGGGTGCTGCGCCGGGCAGATTGGGAAATCGTAGACGTGACGTCAGCGCAGGCCGCGTTAGAAGCACTGTCGAAGCAGACATTCGAAGTGGTCTGCAGCGACTGGATGATGCCTGACCGCAGCGGGTTGGAGTTGCTCCGCGAAATCAGAGTTCGCTGGCCGATGAGCCAGCGCATCTTGATGACCGGGCAGACCGACGTGAACACGCTGACGATGGCGATCAGCTCCGGCGACATTTTTCGCATCATTTTCAAGCCGGTTGACCCTGAAGAGCTCGTGCGCTGCATCGCCGCCGCTTTAGATATGCACGAGATTCTCGCCAAGAACAATCTCTTGAGCGAGACACTTCATGCGCGCGACGTTTTGTTGGCGCAATTGTCGGGCACGTTGGAAGACGCGGTCACCCGCCGCACCCAACAGCTGCAAAAAGCGAAGCGCGAGTGGGAGCTCACCTTCGACGCCATCGACCGCCCCATCGCCATCGTCGACAAAGACCGCAAAATCAAACGCGCCAACGCTGCTTATGCCCGCACCACCGGCCAAACCGACATGGTGCAGGTGCCAAAACAAAAATGCCACCAGGTGTTGTTCGGCCGCGCAGAGCCCTGCCCCAATTGCCCGCTGCTCAAGTCGCTCGAGCAAGGTGAAAGCGCCACCGCCGAGGTTGACTTGGGCAACGGCCGCTTCTTTCAAGTGCAAACTTTCCCCGCTGATTCTGAGGGCGGCGACACCGCGGTATGCATTTACCGCGACGTCACTGACGAAAAGCTCTCGCACGCCGCGGCGATTCACACCGAAAAAATGGCCGCGCTCGGTCGTTTGGCAGGCGGCGTGGCGCACGAAATCAACAACCCGTTGGCGGCGATTTTGGCCTTCACCCAAATCATGCTCGCCGAGAGCACCCGCACTACCCAAGACATGGAAATGCTGAAGATGCTCGAGAGCAGCGCCCAACGCTGCAAGCGCATTTTAGACAGCATGCTGCGCTTCTCGCGCCAGCCCACTTTCAAGCTCCAGGCCACCGACTTGGAAGCAACGGTGAAAGACGCGGTGCTGCTCTTCGAGGTGATGCTGCGCACTTACCCGCGCGCGGTGCTCGACGTGTCGTTCCCCGCGCTGCCGCAGGTGTCGATTGACTCTAACCAGATTCAGCAGGTGATTTTGAACCTGCTGCAAAACGCGCTTCAGGCGCTGCCCGAAGGCAAGGGCACCCTGAAAATCGCGGCGCAAGAAGCTGACGACATGGTGCGGCTCGAAGTGGCCGACACCGGCACCGGTATCAAAGAAGAGCACTTGACGAAGATCTTCGACCCCACGTTCACCACCAAGGCGCCCGGCGCTGGCACGGGTTTTGGGCTTTCGATTGCTCAATCAATCGTGGCCAGTCACCGCGGTCGTATCGAAGTGCAGAGCGTGGTGGGTAAAGGCACCACCTTCTATATCTGGCTGCCTCGGGCTGACCGGGCGACGGTTGAAACCGAGGCGCAGAAAGCGGCAGGCGCCACCGCGGCGAAGCAGTCCACTCCCTCCACGATGAGACCCCAATAATGGACCCGACGCACCCAGCACCCCGACGCCAAAAGGTGGTGATCATCGAAGACGAGCTCGCGCTCGGTAAAGCGCTGGCCACCTTGCTCACCCGCGCCCACTTCGATGTGACGCACTACGGAGACCCTGTCGAAGGCATGGGCGCCGCTGCAGAAAGCGACGTTGACGTGGTGTTGCTCGACATCAATTTGCCTCACGTGTCAGGTCTCGACATTTTGCGCGACTTGAAGGCCAAGCGCCCCGACATCGAAGTGATCATGATGACCGGCCAGGCCAGCGTGCCATCAGTGTTGAGCGCGGTGAAAATTGGCGCCTACGACTATTTGACCAAACCATTCGAGAACATCGAAATGGTGGCGAATACCGTTCGCCGCGCCGCCGACCGCAAGGCGCTCAAAGACCGAAACCGCGAGCTCGAGCGCTTGGTCGAAACGAGCCAAATTTCGACCGACTTCATCGGCGAGAGCGCGAAAATGCGCGCGGTGTTTCAGCTCATCGAAGAGGTGAGCTATTCGACGTCGACGGTTCTGATTCAAGGTGAAAGCGGCACCGGTAAAGAATTGGTGGCGCGTTCCATTCACAAACGCAGCCCCCGCAAGAGCCAACCCTTCGTCGCCATCAACTGCGCGGCGATGACTGAAACGTTGCTCGAGAGTGAATTGTTCGGCCACGTGAAGGGTGCCTTCACCGGCGCGGCGAGCAACAAGAAGGGCCTTTTCGAAGCGGCCAACGGCGGCACGCTCTTTCTCGACGAAATCGGCGACATGCCGTTGATGACGCAGGTGCGCTTGTTGCGCGTGCTGCAAGAAGGTGAAGTGCGGCCGGTCGGCGCCAACGAGACCATCAAGGTCGACGTGCGCCTGATTGCCGCGTCGAATGTCGACTTGAAGAAGGCGATGACCGCCGGCAAATTTCGTGAAGACCTCTTTTATCGTTTGAACGTCATTACCGTGGCGCTGCCGCCGTTGCGCGAACGCCCCACCGACGTGCCGGTGTTGGCGCACCATTTTTTGCGGCTCTATTCGCGCAAGTTGAACAAGAGCATCGAGAAAATCGCTGGCGATGCGCTCGAAGCGTTGGTCGGCAACAAGTGGCCTGGCAACGTGCGTGAGCTCGAGAACGTGATGGAGCGCGCCACGGTGCTCGCCCGCGGCAAAGAAATCACCCTGATGGACCTGCCGCCTGGCTTCACCGCCAATTTGGGCGCCCACGAGACTGACATCGGCAGTCTTTCGCATCTGCCCTACAGCCAGGCGAAGAAATTGGCGCAGGCCGCGTTCGACCGCCGCTATTTGCAGGGCATGTTGAAGAAGGCGCGCGGCAACATCACTTCGGCCGCGACGCTGGCAGGGTTAGACCGTTCTAACTTTCGCCGCCTGCTCAAGCACTACGGGCTGCAGTCTGCGGGCAAAGAAGACGACAAGGTGAAGGGCCCGGCGGCGAGCCCCCCTTCGATGCCGATAGATGATGGCAGCGGCATGCCCCCCGACTTAGACGGAGACCTCACCGACGAGCGCGAAGTGTCGAACTGACGCGGCGTTTTTACGGGCTGACGATTGGGTAGCCCGTTTCGTCGCGAGCACCGTTGCCCAAGGCCGCGCATTACGACTGCGGCGCAGCCCGAGGTGCTTTGGGGTGCCACGAGCATGTCGTGAGGTTTGTTAAACGGTGCACATTAGC